>JAURHQ010000373.1 GCA_030833185.1 Gammaproteobacteria bacterium
CCCGTAGGTGGTGTAGCTCAGTTTCAAATCCAGCGTCACGCCAGACTGGGTGGTGTAGCGCGGGATGGTGAAAATCTGCTCTTCGCTCATACGCAATCTCCGGCGTTGTGGCGCCCAGTGGCGGCCGTGGGTTGAAACTTCAGTGGGGCATCGATTTGGAAAAGAGCGCCAAAACCAGCACGCCGGTGAGAATAAAGCCAATCCCAACGAAAGCGGCGGCGTCCAGCATCTGACGGTACATCACCCAGGCGATAAACATGACCAGCACCTGACCAATCCCCGACCACAGCGCGTAGGCAATGCCAACGGGCATCGTGCGCAGGGTGACGCTGAGCAGGTAGAAGGCCGCGCCGTAACCGAGCAGCACCAACACCGTCGGGCCCAGCACCCGAAAACCATCGGAGGCCTTTAGCGCGCTGGTCGCCACCACTTCGCAGAGAATGGCTGCGGCCAGAGTCCAGTAGTGCATCGGGTTCAGGAACCGCTTGAAAGAGGCATGTCGCGATTATCCCGACCTTGCGCGGATTGCCAAGCATTGAGGCTCACCGCAAGCTAGACCGCGCCATCTACAGGGAGATTTGCCTCGCATGTTGCAGACCCAAGCTCGCCGCTGGGACGCGCTGTTGCCGGCGCTGATCCGGGAATTTCGCGCCTCCTACCTGCCACCGCTGATGGTCTATGTGGCCGCCGGCATTGCCGGCCTGACCGGCATCGTCGGGACTTTCTTCATCAAGGAATACCTGAATCTTTCGGCAGCGTTTCTGGCCACGATCGGCTTCTGGGCCGGCATTCCGTGGGCGCTGAAGATGCCGATGGGTCATCTGGTCGATCTCCTGTGGCCCTACAAGGCCTGGCTGGTGGTGCTGGGCGCAAGCCTGATTGGCGCGAGCCTCAGCATCATGATCGGGCTGATTGGCCATCCGCAGGCCATGGCGACCTGGATGCCGGCCACCTGGTGGTATGTGCTCGCCGCCCTGCTCGCACCCGTGGGCTACATGGTGCAAGACACGGTGGCGGATGCCATGACGGTAGAAGCCGTGCCGCGGGTGGACGAGAACGGCCAGATGATCGACCCGGCCACCCGCAAGCGCATGAACACCACCATGCAAACGCTGGGACGAGTCGCGATCATTGGCGGTGGTGTGGCCGTGTCCGGCCTCAACGTGTGGCTGTTTGCCGGCACCGAGGCGCTGCCGCAGGCCGACAAGGTCGCCCTGTATGTCAGGGTCTACGAAATGGCGCTCGTCATCCCGGTGATTTCACTTTCCGGGGTGGCGCTGGCGGCCCTGCAACGTCGGCGGGAGCGCCGCCGGCTGCTGGCTCAGGGCCTCTCGGCCGCCGCAGTGGCGCACGCGCAGGCCACACACGAGGCGCCGCCTCCGCCCAACTGGGGGATTCTGGGCGGCAGCCTGATTTTTGCGATGGCGACCATCAGCATTGGCCTGTCGTCATTCCCGCACGCCCAGGAGCTGGTTTTCGCCACCTCGTTTTCGATCATCGCGTTTCTGATGTGGCGACTGCTGGGCGAGTTGGAGCCTGACGCGCGCCGCACGCTGCTCGGCACCGCGATTGTGATTTTTGTATTCCGCGCCCTGCCCGGCACCGGTGCCGGTTCGACCTGGTGGATGATCGATGAACTCGGCTTTGACCAGTCATTCATCGCCCGCCTGTCGCTGGTCTCCAGCGTGCTGACGCTGGTGGGTCTGTTTGCGTTTCGGCGGCTGATGGCAGAACGCTCGCTGGCGTTCATCGTGGTGCTGCTGACGCTGGCCGGCTTCACGCTGGGTCTGCCCACTTTGGGCATGTATCACGGGCTGCATGTCTGGACCGCCGCGCATACCGGCGGCGTGGTGGACGCGCGTTTTATCGCGCTGGTAGACACCGCGCTGGAGTCGCCGCTGGGCCAGATCGCGATGGTGCCCCTGCTGGCGTGGATCGCCAACTCCGCCCCGGCGCGCCTGAAAGCCACCTACTTTGCGGTCATGGCCTCGTTTACAAATCTGGCGCTGTCGGCCTCGCAACTCGGCACGCGCTATCTCAATCAGTGGTTTGTGGTCACCCGGGAAATGCGCGACCCGGTCACACATGCCGTCACCACGCCGGCGAATTACGCCGCCCTGGGTGATTTGCTGGTGGTGGTGCTGGCGATCGGACTGCTGCTGCCGCTGCTGGCGGTCACAGTCATGGAGGAGAGCGAACCGGGCCAAGGCACGTTACGGCTGGCCCTCTGGCCTCCCGGCTGCCCATGAACAAATGTTTGCAGCCGCTTCCGGTTCGCGTCTGCAACAGGGCCTGGG
>JAURHQ010000374.1 GCA_030833185.1 Gammaproteobacteria bacterium
CGCGACGCAGTTCGAGCCGGTGGCCGCGGCCCCCGCCGACCCGGCGGTGCCGCTGCTCACCTTGCTCGACGCGTCCGAGGCCTTGGTGCATGACGCCGCGACCGGGCGTCTGACCGTCGTCGTCCTCACGGCGGGCGGCGGCGCGTCGGCGCACCGCGCCGCGCGCGCGCGGGCGCAAGCCCTCGCCGCGGATTGGTTCCGCGCCGCGGCGACCCCGGCTTCGCCGGCGGACGCCTGCAAACGGCGGCCCGTGCCTGCGGCCTGATGCGCGCGGCTTACGATGCCGGCGCCCGCTACGCCCGCGAACGGAAAGTCTTCGGCAAGGCGCTGGCCGACTACCAGCTGACGCTGGCGAAGCTCGGACTGCTGGGCGCCTCGCTGCGTGCCTGCCAGGAAATGACCTATCACGTGGCCGAGTTGATGGACCAGGGCAAGGGCCAGATGGAAGCGAGTCTGGTCAAGCTCTATGCCTGCCGGGCGGCGGAAAACCTGACCCGCGAAGCGCTGCAGATTCACGGCGGCATGGGCTATTCCGAAGAAACCCCGGTCAGCCGGTACTTCGTGGATGCGCGGGTGTTGTCAATTTTTGAAGGCGCCGAGGAAACCCTCGCGCTCAAAGTGGTGGCGCGCGAACTGCTAACCAACGCCGCGCCGCGTCAGGCCTGATCCGGCGGGCAAGCCCGCCGCGTCGCCCCCAACCAGGAGCACTTCCTTGCAGAACATGCTGAACGGGCTGCGCATTGTCGAAGCCTCTGCTTTCGTCGCCGCCCCGATGTGCGGCATGACGCTGGCGCAACTGGGCGCGGACGTCATTCGCTTCGACCAGATCGGCGGCGGCATCGACTATCACCGCTGGCCGGTGACCAAAGACGACCACAGCATCTACTGGGCGGAGCTCAACAAGGGCAAGCGTTCGCTGGCGGTGGACCTTAAAAATCCTGAAGCGCGCGAACTCATCACCCGCCTCATCGCCCTGCCCGGCCCGAGCGGCGGAATCATGTCGACCAACCTGCCGGCCAAAGGCTGGCTCTCGCATGAAAGCCTGTGCCAGCACCGCGCGGATGTGATCCAGCTGGCGATCGTCGGCGACCGGCACGGCGGCACGGCGGTCGATTACACCGTGAACGCCAAAGTCGGCTACCCGTTCCTGACGGGTCCGGAAGACGATGACCGGCCGATCAACCACGTGCTGCCGGCCTGGGACATCACCGCCGCGCTGCTGGCCTCAACCAGCCTGCTGGCGGCGCTGCGCTTCCGCGACCAGACGGGAAAAGGTCAGCGGATTGATCTGGCGCTGGCCGATGTGGCGCTGGCCACCGTCGGCCATCTGGGCTTCGTGGGTGAGCGGAAAATCAACGGCACGGCCCGCACCCGCGGCGGCAACTATCTGTACGGCGCGTTTGGTCGCGACTTCACCACCGCCGACGGTGAGCGCGTGATGGTGATGGCGATCAGCCCCAAAATGTGGAGCGGGCTGCTGGCCGCCACCGGGCTCAAGGACGCGATGGCCGCGTTGGGCGCGCGGCTGGGTCTGGACCTCGATCAGGAAGGCGCACGCTACACCGCCCGCCGCGAAATCGCCGACCTGCTGGCAAGCTTCATTGGCAGCCAGCCGCTCGCTGCACTGGCCAAGGCCTTCGACGCGCAGGGCGTGTGCTGGGGCAAGTACCAGAGCATGACCGACCTCATCGACCACGACCCCGACTGTTCGCCGGCCAATCCGATCTACCACCTCGTGGAGCAGCCGGACATTGGCACCTACCCGGTCGCCGGGCAGGCCATGCACTTTGGCGCCGTGACCCGCGAGCCGGCCCGGCGCGCGCCGCGTCTGGGCGAACATACGGATGAAATTCTGGCCGACCTGCTCGGTCTTTCCAGCGGCGAAATCGGCCGCCTTCACGATGCCGGCATCGTCGCCGGCCCTACGCGCTAACGCGCCACGAGATCCTTCATGACGACGAACTCACGACAAGAAAAATTTGGCGGCACCAAAACGGTCGAGCCTCATCTGCAGCTGGACGAGGAGCGTCTTGCCGCCTATTTGCAGCGGGAAATCCCGGATTTTCGCGGGCCGCTGGAAGTCCGTCGCTTCAAAGGCGGGCAGTCCAACCCGACCTATCAGCTGATTACCCCGGGCCGCCGCTACGTCCTGCGCCGCAAGCCGCCGGGCCCACTGTTGCCCTCGGCGCACGCGGTGGACCGCGAATACACCGTCATCAAGGCGCTGCACGGCACGGGATTCCCGGTGCCGCGCCCTTTCGTGCTG
>JAURHQ010000375.1 GCA_030833185.1 Gammaproteobacteria bacterium
CGTCTGTGCTCGAAGACCGCCGCAAGTTTGCCAAGCTGGTGTCGTTTGGATCTGGCGTCGCCGAGGACATTATGGGCACCGGCCTGAAAGGCCCCATCAAGATTCCGGTCGGTATCACCGCCGAAATCGTCTATAACAACGTCAACCGTTTTCTTCGCGAGCGCGTGTCCAAAAAGATGGCCGACCAAATAGGTCGCGAGTTGCTTGACTCTGGCGCGCTGAAGAAAGCGTTGGAAAATGCTTACGCCGCGCAGGCCGCCGCGCCGCGCGGCCCCTCGCGGGCGCCGGCGCGGGTAGTAAACGCGCTTGTGGGAAGCTCGGCGGATTCGCAGAACCGACTCGCGCCGTGATTTTTTCCCGTATCACCCCGCCGCGCGGCGCGGTATAAGGAGGTTTTCGTGAACTGGGTGATCGACGTGCAAGGTATCATCAACATCCTGCTAGGGTCGTTCATCACCCTGCTGTGCTGGCTGGCAATGGAAATGTGGAGCGCGGTCAAGGAACTCAAAATTGACCTCGGCAAGCTGCGCGAAGATTTGCCCCAGCGGTACGTCCTGAAAGAGGACTATCGCCGCGACATTTACGAGATCAAAGACATGCTGTCCAAAATCTTCGACCGACTCGACGCCAAGGCTGACAAATGACCCTCGGCGAGAAACAGCGGCTGTTCACCAGGCTCATCGGCAAGCTCATCGAGTACGCCTACAACACCGGCTGCGAACTCACGTTCGGCGACGCCTACCGCAGCCCGGAGCAGGCCAGACAGAACGCCCAGCTAGGCAAGGGCATCGTCAGCAGTCTGCACTGCGAACGCCTTGCCATTGACCTCAATCTGTTCATTAACGGCGAGTACAAGACCCAGACCGAGGACTACCGCAAGCTCGGCGAATACTGGGAGTCGCTTGGGTCTGACTGCGCTTGGGGTGGGCGGTTCAGCCGCCCTGACGGCAACCACTTCTCAATCAAACACGCGGGGCGCGCATGACCTACATCTTTGACCGGCTGAAAGAAGCCAGCACCTGGCGCGGTATTGCCCTTATCGTGGGCGGCTTTGGCGTCCAAGTCGCCCCTGACCTCATCCCGGCCATCGGTGCGGCCGTCACTGCCGCCATCGGCCTTATTGAAGTCATCCGGCGCGGATGACTCCGCTCATTATCCTGTTCGCGGCGCTGGCCGACCGTATGCGCGGCGGCTTCCCGGAGCGCCGCTTCTGGGGCCGCGACATTGTCCGCATGGCCGCCTGGTACGCCAGCGGCGCGCTGGTCGCCACGCTCATCCGCCCCGACTGGTGGTGCCTGCTGGCCGGCGTCCTATACGCCCAAGGCGACCGGCAGGATATGTCCGTTATGGCCGAGCTTATCCGCCCGGACGGGCGACGGCTTAAAGGATGGTTGGGGCAGCTCAGGATCGGCGCGGTCTTCGCCGCCGCCACCGCACCGATGCTGGCGGTTGACCTAGCCTACTGGCCGATGGTCGTGGCGGCGGGGGTGGCCCCTGCGCTGGGCGCTATCGCCGCGCAGGGGGTGCCGGTCAGCAGTCGATGGGCTTGGATGGAGGTCGGCCGGGGGGCGGCGGTGGCGGGGCTGGTGGCGCTCCTCGCGCGATAAGCCGCTCAATGTACCAGCGGGCCTTCCGCAGGTCCTCCACGCCGCCTTTGCGCTTCCATCGCCACAGGTACTTGATGGCGTTGGCGGTGCAGACCGCCTCGATGCCGTCCAGACCGACGGTGGCCGCCTCTAGGGCGTCGATGCACTCGACGCCCCCGGCGGTATAATGGGGCGGGTGGTTGACCGTGTCGGTCATGCCATAAGTTCCTTACGCTCGCGCTCGGCGCGAAGCGCACAAAACCGCTGGTGCAGGCGCAGGAGAACCGTTGTGCGGCGACGGGTTGAATGCTCCTGCACCAGCAGTTCCTTGATTTCGTTCTCGCCCATGTCGGGCATCTTCGCGAGCAGCTCGCGCCAAGTCAGGTTCATCGTAGTGCCTCCAAGGCAATATCGGATAGGTTTCGTTTGTCGTGCAACGCTCGCCAGATGGTCTGGTCTATCGTCTGTTCCGCCAGAATGACATAGCACCAAACGGCGTGTTGCTGTCCGCTGCGATGCAGCCGGCCGACGGTCTGCTCAAAGAGTTCCAGTGACCAAGGCAGCGACAGAAAAACCATCTTGCTCCCGCCGTGCTGTAGGTTAAGGCCATGTCCGGCTGACTTGGGGTGCAGCAGGAGGATGGATACTTTTCCGCAGTTCCAACGCTCG
>JAURHQ010000376.1 GCA_030833185.1 Gammaproteobacteria bacterium
AACTCGGTGAACTCCTGCCGCACCGCCAAGACGATCCGTCCAGCGTCATCACGCGGGGCAACGTCGGCTGGGTCTATACAGGTGGTCGGCGGAACGTGGCCCCAGGCAGCGTCCAGCCTGAGGCGTACTTGCTCGTACAAGGCAGCGTCAGGGACGCGGAAGAAGCGGTTCATGTGACGGCGATCCCCCATTTCTTTCCGAGATACGCCTCTACCTTCTGTCGCTCGGACGTACTCAGCGCGGCGGCATAAGACAGCACCTCAGCGATCCACAGGTTGCCAAAGTTGCCGAACTGGAAGCGTCCGATGTAATGCGTTCCGGTGAGAATCGGCCTTGCAGTGTTGCCGCCGACGCGCGTCCCGCCGTTGATAAAAGCATCGCCAGAACCGGACGCCGGCAACACGCAGGTGGCAATGACGTTCGTCCCGGAAACATCAGACGGACCTTCGGCGAACGTGCCCCCGTTGAACGACCACAGTACCTTTCCGGTGGTTGACGATTGGCCGATGTAGTTATAGCCGGTCGCGGCGTATGTCATTCCGAAATCCACTTTGGCGACGATTCGATGGACGATGAACAGCGTCATCGGCATCGAAGTCGAAAGCGGAGCGACTGAAGACAAAGCATCGTTGGTGCCGTCGAACACCAACACGTTTTTGCCGTTCATAGACTGCGTGCCGGTGGCCGGCTGATTGTTGGCCGTCGCCTGCACCCACTTGCTGCCTGTAGAAGACTTGTCCCGCCATTCGGAAACGCCTGTGCCTGTGCTGATAGTGGACGAATCAGCAGCGTCTAGCCACAACTGAAGGCCGGCGATGCTCTTCGGGCTGAATCCCGAGGCACGCGGGCGAAGCAGGCGGGGGTTCATCGCCATAGGAACGGCTCTCTAGTGTGGCTCAACGACCGGCGATCAGGACGGCCCGTCACCGCAACGAATGGCAATGATGTGCGAGCCAGGCACAAGGTGGGCGTTGTCGGGCGGCGCGCCGGAGTTAAATCGCACGGCCAGCGTGGCCGCTGCGGAGGTGGCATACACAAACGCCGCAGACAGCGCCCCTGACGTGGAGGCCGTCATTGCTTGGGCTGTGCTGCCCACCAATTCAGCGCCGCCGTACAAGGCGTAGCCAGACGGGGGCGAAGAGCCCACGTAGGACGTGCCGTTAATGGCAACCAGCGCGCCGCCTGAAACGGCGCTAGTGCTGGCGCCAACCAGCACCACCCGCACGTCGTAGACGCCAGCCGATGCGAGGCTCACGGCCATGCCCTGCACGTCGTAGTAATCGCTGCTGGATGCGCCCACCGTTGATGTAAGGGCACCAACAGAAATCGCCGGCAAGCCGACCTCGCCAGCCGTGTGGGTGTGGCCGGGCGACGAGAAACTGAGGCTCACGTTGCCGGTCTGGCCGTTGACACTGGATACGCCAGACGCCAGCGTTCCAAGCGTTCCATTCGGCTTGCGGTAGTAGAGCTTGCCATCGGCGCTATTAATGGCAAGCTCGCCCTCCAGCATCTCGGCAGCCTTCGGTTCCTCGGCAGCGACAACGGATTCACGCAGGCGAACCGGGCCAGCACCGCCGGGAGGAAATTCAAACGCCATGACTCACCCCTTTGCCATTACGGTCATTGCACAAGTCGTTCCGCCCACCACAATGGGGACGGCATAGTTGACGGCGAAGCACGCATCAGGAACAGGCATAATGCCAACAGTCACGGCGGTGGTTACCGCCGCGCCGTCGTTGTAAATCTGCCGCGGCGTGACAGACGGATCGACGGTTCCGTGCCAGTTGATTTGCGTGCAGGAGTTGGTCGCGGCAATCATGACGCACGCCCCGCCAAAACGGCCGAAAGGAAACATGCCCGACGTGGTGGCGGCCGACGAGTTGGCCGTGACCACAGTGCCTGGCGAAAAGTGACGCGCGATCTCATTCATCGGTTCTTGACCCTGTAGGCGTGTTTCTCAATGATCTTCTCTCGCAGCTCCCCGTCCTTGGCCTTGGGGTTCTTGCGCTTTTCCTTCTTCAGTTCGTCTTTGATGATCGACTCGGACAGCAAGACTCGCTTGGGCGGAGCCTCGCCGGGTTCGTAGTTCACGTTGCCGGTGACGTGCAGGCGTCGCTTTTGGGCGACTCGGAGGACATCGTCGTTGGACGTTACCCACGCCTCGGGATCCCTCCAGCCGCGCTTGTCGGCAATGCCCGCGCAGTAATACTTGCCGGAAATGGAGATCCCCGCCTGGCGGGCCTCTTTGGCAAC
>JAURHQ010000377.1 GCA_030833185.1 Gammaproteobacteria bacterium
TTCTCGACCGGCGTCCAGAATACTTTTGCGCTGCACTTCCGTAGGATGTGCGGTCAGCACTGGCGAGATCAGCGCATCCGAGAAAAATGACTGAACCGCTTTGCCAGATACGCCAGCCGTATCGAGTTTGTACAGGGTGGCGGCGATGCTGCCTGCCTGCGGTGCCGAGCCCGCCAGCAAATAGGCGCGCCGCCGCCGATTGTGATGCTGATCCTCGGCGATATTGGCCAGATGGGAAAAATACGAAAAAGCGCGAACCACCGCATTGGTTTGGTCGCGGGTCAGCTTTTTCAGCAGTCGGTCTAGATCGGCGCCGGCCTGCGGATCGGATTCACGGCGAAATCGCACGGCTGTCTGGCGAATCGTCTCGACAATCTCGAAAACCGGTTCACCCTCCTGTTGGCGGATCACGTCGCCCAGCAGCCGCCCGAGCAGACGGATATCTTCTTTGAGCGGTGCGTCCTTGTCGGCGGTCCGGTTCGTGCGTGTGGGAAGTTTTTGGGTCGGCATAGGAAAATCGTAATCCGCTTGGGTGGGTCGGGGGTGGTGCGCATGTTAGAATCCGCCGCATTTTCAGCGGTGTGCAACGGACCACAGGTTCAATACTGTGCCCGACTCAGAGAGGCTGCATTGAACGCATCATTTTCCGGAAAACTGGTCATCGCCTCGCGGGAGAGCCGGCTCGCCATGTGGCAGGCTGAGCATGTCCGCGCGCGACTGCTTGAATTATATCCGCACAGCACCGTAGAAATTCTCGGCATGACCACTCGGGGCGACCAGATTCTTGACCGCTCGCTCTCCAAGGTCGGCGGCAAGGGTCTCTTTGTCAAAGAGCTGGAAGTCGCCATGCAGAATGGGGAGGCCGATCTGGCGGTGCATTCTCTCAAGGATGTGCCGATGGAATTGCCCGAAGGCTTCGAGCTTGCAGCCATTCTCGAGCGTGAAGACCCACGCGATGCTTTTATCTCGAACGACTACGCCAGTCTGGCCGATTTGCCGGACGGTGCCATTGTTGGCACCAGCAGTCTGCGCCGTCAGGCATTGATCGCTGCCCGTTATCCCCGTCTCGTGATCCATCCGTTGCGCGGCAACCTTGATACCCGATTGCGTAAATTGGACGAAGGCCAGTATGACGGCATTGTGTTGGCTGCGGCGGGGCTCAAGCGCTTGGGCATGGCCTCGCGCATACGCGCCGTCATTGCGCCGGAAGACAGCCTGCCAGCGCCGGGTCAGGGTGCGATGGCCATTGAAATTCCTGCCGGCCGTGAAGAACTCCGGCAATTGCTGGCGCCGCTGAATCATCCTGACACCGCCCATGCGGTTCGTGCTGAAAGAACCTTGTCGCTGACCTTCGGAGGCAGTTGCCAGATTCCACTGGCCGCCTTCGCCACGGTGAATGGCAGTGCCATGCATCTGCGAGCCATGGTTGCAACGCCCGATGGCAAACGGATTGCCCGCGCCGAAATCAATGGCGAGTCGACAGCGCCGGAAGCGCTGGGCCGGCAGATTGCCAGTCTGCTCGAGTCACAAGATGCGCGTTCCATTCTTGCCGAGTGCAAGACTAACGAGTAAGTATCAGTTGTTTCAGTGGGGCTGGCCGCTGCTTCTCAACCGGGCGCGCCGCTGTCGTCGAGCGATACCTGATTTGCCGTGTCGACGACTACACTGAATCTTTCCTCTCTCAGGTGGCTTTCATGCTGCACATCGACAGGCCCGTCGCCATCACCCGACCCTTTGCTCAGGCCGAGCCACTGGTGGCTCGGCTGAGAGCGTCGGGGGTTGATGCGCGCAACTTTCCATTGCTGGATATCCAACCGCTCAACGATACGCGTCAGCTGCAGGCGGTTTTGGCGCGCTTATCCGATTACGAGATGGTTGCATTCGTTAGCCCCAACGCCATTGATGCTGCTTTTGGCCACATCGGTCAGTGGCCAGCGGGATTGACCGCCGCGGTGGTGGGAGAGGGTAGCCGGCAGGCGCTGGCCCGGCATGGCCTGACGCCGGATCGTGCCGCGATCGTGAGCCCCAGCAACCTGCAGCGCACCGACTCCGAGACCTTGCTGGAGGTAATTGATTTGCCCGCCATAGCGGGTAAGAAAGTGCTCATTATTCGTGCCGAGACCGGCCGCGAGTTGCTGGCTGACCGTTTGCGCGACGCGGGGATTGAAGTCGACCAAGTAGCGGCATACCGCCGCTGCGCACCCGTCATGGACGATGCCCGCAGGTCGCAGCTTGTCAACCTGCTC
>JAURHQ010000378.1 GCA_030833185.1 Gammaproteobacteria bacterium
GATGATGTCCTGGTCTTCGTACGCCACGCCAATCGGTTTGGTATTGCCCATTGCTATGATCCTAGCCAAGAGGTTGAAATGCTGGCCTGACCATAAGCCCTGCGCGGCGTCCTGTCAACGCGCTCGCCTCTGGAGGCCACGGGGAACGCGAATGTAACGGCTATCGCGTCCGCGGCGTCGGGGCTTGCGAGCCCACGGGCTTTCATCTCCTTCTTGCCTTCGAGGAAGATCGTGCCCTTGCTGTCCGGCTTCATCAGCGGCGAGATCAGGTCCGTCTTCAGCACCCGGTCCGGGGGGATTGACGCGGTTTTCAGCCATTCGCGCATGGCTCCCCACATCTCAGCCCGCTTGTTGCCGTACATGACCGGCTTGCTGCTCTTGGACCCAAAGTTGACCCCCTTGACCTTGTACCGCTGCTCCTTGAGGCGGTCCACGACGCCCGCCCCCAGCCCGCCCTCGTCGATGACGACCATGGCGGGCGTGAACTCCTCAATGGCCTCGATGACGCGGCCTACGACTTCCATGGTGTCGTCACCGCGATAGCGGCGGATTGCAACGATGTCTCGGCCTTGCCGTACCGCGATAACTGTAGCATCGGCACCGAAGCGTGCCGGGTCCACGCCGAGGACAACCGCGGCTGAGGTGTCCTTATGGCGGGGTCGTTCCATGGCGTCGTCGACGAGATGGATGGGGATGAACTGGTCATCTCCAGCCGAGGGAAACTCGCCGTAGACCTCAACATGCGCCTGAACGCTGTCAGGCCCGTATTCCTGGATGATCTGCTCATAGACCGCCTTGTCTGTTCCTTCAACCGTGCGGGCATCCACGGTCTTGTTGCGCCAGAAGTCCCGCTTGGCGTTGAACGCCTCGTAGAAGTAGCCCGTGTTGCGGCGGGGGTTGGAAAACGCCATCCAGAAGCGGTTCGGCGTGTTCTCGGTGAAGAAGCCCGCAGCCACCTGCCAGATGGCGTCCGAGATACCGCTGGCCTCATCGAACACCAGCAGCACACCGTCGAAGTTGTGAACGCCGGCGTAGGCGTCCGGGTTCTCCTCCGACCACAGCCGCCCCTCGACGCCCCAGTAGCGCGTGCCTTTCTTGAGGTCGCGCTCGACCAGCTCGGCCAGCCACTTGGCCGGCATGACACGGGTAGCCGAGACCTCGAACCAGTGTGAGTTAAGTGATAGGGCCAGCCACTTGGTAATCTCGGCCCAGGTGATCGACCGGAGCTGCGTCTCGGAGTTGGCCGACACGATGGTGCTGGACCCGATCCGGGTGGACAACATCCAAATGATGAGCCAACTGACCAGTGCCGACTTGCCGATGCCGCGGCCCGACGACACGGCCAAGCGGAACACCTCGAAGTCGATCTTGCCGCCGTTGGAGCGGATGTGCTCGGACAGGTCGCGCAGCACCTCGCGCTGCCACTTGCGCGGGCCCGAGAAGTTCTCCAGCGGCGTGCCCTTCTGCCCCCACGGGAACAGGTACAGGACAAACTTCAGCGGGTCGTCCTTGAGGCCGGGCGACCACAGCGTCGCCATCAGCGACTGCTCGTCCTCAGCGGTGTATACGGGCGTCTGCAAGCGCGTGGGTGTCCTCTGCGGTCATGTCCGTAGCGATGAGGTTGATCACGCGGCGCTGCGCCTCTTCAAGCGCCGCCGTGATGCTGATCTTCTGCTCGATGTTGACCTCAACCGCCTGCTTGGCCACCCAACCATGGGCGTACCTCAGCATCTCGGTCGCCGCCTTGGTGTCGCCGTCAGCCGCTGCATTGTACAGGGTGGTGGCCATGGCGCGCTCACCTTCGGCGCGGCCCTTCTGTTCAGCGAACTCCGCGATGGGGTCGGCTTGGCAGAGGCGGCGGTACTCGGTGGGCGTCATGCCAGCGGCGAGTGCCAGACTGTCACCCTTCAGCCCCAGCTTCGCCGCCGCGTAGATCGCCTCCAGACGCGCCTCGGTGGCGGTCAGTGTGCGCGGCTCATAGGGGAGCGATTGGAAGGTCATGGCGGGAAGATAGCGCGGTTGTGCTGTTACGGCAAGCATCAAGTATTTTGTTGTGAGTTAGATTGCAAAAAAATTTGTCTGCGGACGCTGGCCACGGCAACAGCAGCGCGCTCGGCCCTGCCCCCCCTCCCCTTCGCACTCGCAGCAAAATGCTGCGCTGCACACTGACTGAACGGTCAGTCAATAGCTGACTGACTGACTAGTCAGTCAACGCCGCGG
>JAURHQ010000379.1 GCA_030833185.1 Gammaproteobacteria bacterium
ACTAGGTCGCGGCGGTAACGCGCTCCAGCACCAGGAAATGACAGGGATATTCGTTCTTGTCGTCGGCAGCAACCGACTCCCGGCTGACTTCGCGCCAGTCCTCGCGCCGTAAGGCGGGAAAGCTGACATCACCGCTGACCGTCGCATCAACCTCGGTCAGAAACAGCCGTTCGCAGCGCGGCAGCGCCGCTGCGTAAACCCGCGCGCCGCCCACCACCATCACTTCGTCCACCTCGGCGCACATCGCAAGCGCGCGCTCGAGATCGGCAACGACCACACAACCATGCGCGCGGAATGTCGGGTCCGTACTCAGCACGATATTGAGCCGGCCGGGTAGCGGGCGCCCAATCGATTCGTGCGTGCGCCGGCCCATGATCAACGGATGCCCCATGGTGATCTCCCGAAAGCGACGCAGGTCGGCCGACAGGCGCCAGGGCAATCCGCCCTCGCGCCCGATCGTGCCCAGCCGATCCATCGCCACCACGACATTCACCCGCATTGGCTTTGCTCCGCGTCCCCGCTAGACCGCAATGGGCGCCGGGATCCCCGGCCAGGGGTCGTAGCCTTCCAGCTGGAAATCGTCGTATTTGAAATCGAACAGGGAGGTCACCGCCGGATTCACGCGCATCACGGGCAGGGCACGCGGCGCGCGCGTCAGCTGCAAATCGGCCTGCTCCAGATGGTTGAGATACAGGTGCGCATCGCCCAGCGTGTGAACGAAATCGCCAGGCTTAAGACCGCAGACCTGCGCCACCATCAGCGTCAGCAAGGCATAGGACGCAATATTGAACGGCACCCCTAGAAAAATATCCGCGCTGCGCTGATACATCTGACAGGACAGCCGACCGTCGGCTACATAGAACTGACACATCACATGACAGGGCGCGAGCGCCATCGCCGGCAGCTCCGCCACGTTCCAGGCGCTAAACACATGCCGGCGCGAATCCGGGTCGCGCCGAATGCCCTCGACCAGCGCGCTCAACTGGTCGAACACCGCGCCGTCCGCGCCACGCCAGCGACGCCACTGCACGCCGTAAACCGGGCCCAGTTCGCCCTGCTCATCCGCCCACTCGTCCCAAATGCTCACCCCGTTTTCGCGCAGATAAGCGATGTTCGACTCGCCGCGGATAAACCACAGCAGTTCGTGAATGATCGATTTGAGATGCAGCTTCTTGGTCGTCAGC
This sequence comes from Gammaproteobacteria bacterium, assembly GCA_030833185.1. Taxonomy (GTDB): domain Bacteria; phylum Pseudomonadota; class Gammaproteobacteria. The sequence goes on from JAURHQ010000379.1 coordinate 1,185, forward strand.
AGCGGAAATCCGGCCGCCAGATCAAAGCGCATCTGATAGCCAAACACGCTGAGCGTGCCGGTGCCGGTGCGGTCACCTTTGCGAATGCCGTGGTCACGGACATGCCGCATCAACTGAAGATATTGCTGCATACGCTTCTACGCTCCCGCCGTATTCGCCCTGCGTGACCATACCAGGATGCCGATCCCTGCCAGCACCATCGGCACGCACAGCACTTGCCCCATGGTCAGCCAGCCACCCCACAGATAGCCGAGTTGTGCATCGGGCTCGCGCACCAGTTCCACCGCCATCCGACACGCCGCGTAACCAATCAAAAAGCTGGCAGACACCACCCCTGCGCGCAGCGCGCGGCGGCGTACCAGCGCCAGCACCACAAACAGCACCACGCCCTCAAGCAAGGCTTCATAGAGTTGCGAAGGATGACGCGGCAAGGGCCCGGCACCGGGGGCGGTGAACAACACGCCCCAGGGCAGCGCAGTCGGTGCCCCCCATAGTTCCTGATTGATGAAATTCGCGAGGCGCCCAAGGCCAAGCCCGATGGGCACGACCGGCACCACAAAATCACTGCATTGGAAAAAGCCCCGTCCCGTCCGCCGCCCGTACCACCACAGTGCGGTGACCAACCCCAGCACCCCGCCATGAAACGACATGCCGCCGCGCCACACCGCCAGCAGTTCTGCCGGATGGGCAAGATAGGTTTTGAAATCGTAAAACAGGGCGTAGCCGAAGCGCCCGCCCAGCACCGCGCCGATCGCGGCGTAGAACACCAGATCGCCAACCGCTTCTTCGTCCCAGCCCGCCGCCGGATTCGCCCGCGCCCGACGGTGGAGCAGCACCCAGCCGGCCACAATGCCGACCAGATAGGCCAGCCCGTACCAGCGAATCGCGACGGGGCCTAGCTGCAGGGCAACGGGATCGATAGGGGGAAAGGGAATCATCGCCGGCGATTCTAGCACGCAGTCCGGGCCTGCCCGGGCGTCGCACCCGGCGCCGGGCGAGATGCGCTTGTCGATCGCCCGAGCCCCGTTTATACATG
>JAURHQ010000037.1 GCA_030833185.1 Gammaproteobacteria bacterium
GGGCACGCCGTCTTATATGTCGCCCGAACAACTCTCCGGAAAGAAAGTAGACGGACGCTCCGACCTGTTCTCGCTGGGCGTGATGCTCTACCAGATGGTGATCGGCAAGCTGCCCTTCCAGGGCGAATCGATGGCCACCTTGATGTACAAGATTGCCAACGAACCGCATCAGGACATCGCGGAAATCCGGCCGGAACTGGCGGCACAGCGCCCCTGCCTGTCGGAAATCATCAACAAGGCCCTGCAAAAAGATGTGAACCAGCGCTATCAGACCGGCGCCGACATGGCACGCGACATTCAGGCCTGCGCCAAGCAGGTCGGCGCCTAGAACTGCCCCGGAGGCCCCACGGTGAGCAGTCGTCCACAGGTCGAGTTTTCGAACGTCTCGCACGCGGGCCTGAAGCGCAAACACAACGAAGACAGTGCCGTCACCGATGCCTCCATGGGACTGGCGCTGGTCGCCGACGGCATGGGGGGCTACAAGTCAGGCGAAGTCGCCAGCGCAATTGCCGTGCAGGTTGTGCTGGACGGCATCCGAGAAGCGCTTATGCCACGCCGCAAATCACAGTCTGCGGATTCGGACCAGGCGCAAGTGATGCGTGACTCAATCGAGCGCGCGAACACGAGAATTTACAACGCGGCGAACGCGCTGCCGCAGTGTCAGGGCATGGGCACGACGATCGTGGCCGCCCTGTTCACGGCCACCGGGGTCACCCTGGCCCATGTGGGCGATTCGCGGATTTACCGGTTTCGAGACAACCAGCTGAAACAGATGACCAACGACCATTCTCTGGTTCAGGAAATGATCGACCGGGGGTTCTACAGCGCAGAAGAGGCGCAGGCGAATACCCCTAAAAATCTCGTTACCCGGGCACTCGGCGTTGAAGAGATGGTGCTGGTCGACATACAGCAGCAGCCCCTGGCTGCAGGGGACATTTTCCTGCTGTGCTCGGATGGCCTGAATGATATGGTTCAAGATGAAGAAATTAGCTTAACCCTCGGGAAATATGGTGCTAACCTTTCGACTGCCGCACAGGAACTTGTTCGCCTTGCGAATCAGAACGGTGGTAAGGACAACGTAACCGTGGTTTTGGCCAGAGCTACTCTCGATGGCATTCCGACGGGTGGGCCGCTCACCAGAATCAAAAGTTTCCTGATGGGAGGCTGACAGGACACGACTATGGGCAAACTGGTACTCAGCCTGAATGGCGCCGTGCAAGGGGAATTCCAGCTCAAGAAAGAGCGGATGACCATCGGCCGCAAGCCCGACAACGACATCCAGATTGACAATCTGGCCGTCAGCGGCAAGCACGCGCTCGTCATCACCATCCTGGACGATTCCTTCCTCGAAGATCTCGGCAGCACCAACGGCACCTACGTCAACGGCAAGCTCATCAAGAAGCATGCGTTGCGCGATGGCGACGTGGTGGGCATCGGCAAACACGAGCTCAAATACATCAACGAGCACGCCACCGCCGACGACGAAGAATTCGAAAAAACCATGATTATCCGGCCCGGCTCGGCCAGCGCAGCTGTCGCTGCGGCCAAAGCGGGCACGGAGCCTAACTCGCCGCCGGCCGCAGCGCCGGCGGACACAGCCAGGAGGCCACCGGGAAGTTTTCGTAGTGAGACCTCGCCAGCTCAAGGCAGACGGGGTAGGCCTGGGACGTTACCACTCGGTTTCGGGAATACCGGCGCGGGCGTTGACGAGGCGCGCCGTCAGCAATTCGCGCGGCGTTAGCGACGGGTCAACCGCCGGCGCGGGCGCCGGGGCAGGAGTCGGAGCCGGCGCGGTCACCACGGCTTCGGGCTTCTCGCGTTTCAAAAAGCCAGGGCGCAGGTCGGGCGCCTTGCAGCCGGTCAGGGCGAGCAGGCCGCTGAGCAGCAGCACGGCGGGGCGGAACAGGGGCTGACGGGGGGTGGGGCTCATGGGGCATCCAGTGCTGATTTGAAAGCATGTTGTTCCCGCTCAAACAGGATTCTCGCCATGATGAGGTCAAGAATGCTGTGGACGCGGCGCTCCAGCGTGCGGCCGCTGCGGTAGTCCGCTTCGGCAAAGAAATCGATGCGTTCCCCGGCCACCAGTTCCCGACACACCGCGAGCGAATTGGCGTTGTCCGGGTTGTGCACGGCGATCGCAAATCCCCCGTAGTTTTTGGTCACGGTCATGCAGGGCACATCGGTCAGGCCGTCGCCCAGATACAGCATGTGCGTGAACGGCACCGGTCGCGCGGCCTCGGGCATGTATTCGTTGATCGATTCGCCGGGCTGCTCGCGGCCCTTGTTGATGCGGAAGAGGTACTGCGTCTTGCTGGTGTCGTTGATCACGATAGTCGGGAAACAGGCCACTTCGTGATGATTGAAATGGTACTGCGAGGCGTAAATCCGCTCGAAGTGATGCTTGATGCTGATGCCTTCGAGAATCTCGCTCAGGCCCGCCGAGATGATGTAGTGCCGCGCCTGTACCAGCCCGCCGGAGCGGGTGTGGACGTAGCGATTGATCCGCTCGAACCAGGTCTCGACACCCGGAAAGTACCGTACGTCGCGCGCCAGCGTGCGCAGCGCCTCGCGGCTTAAATGCGCTTTGTTGGCCTCGATTTTCTCTACCAGCAGGCGCATGTAGGTGAGGATGCTGTCGCCGCCGGTGCGGCACACTTCGGCGTTTACTTCGCTCCAGAAGTCCTGCGGTGCGATACCGAGCTGGGGCAGCACGGTGTACTCCTGCATGGGCTGCGGGGTGAGCGTGCCGTCGAAGTCGTAGATCAGCGCCAGCGTATTGCGGGCAAAAGGCGCTTCGCCGCGACGCGCGCGGGCAGTGGGGGAGCGTCCGGTCGCGCGCGGGGGCATCAGCGCGGCGGCGTCGCGCCGGCATTCAGCGCGGCGGCGAGCCGTCCCTCCTGCCGGGCTTTTTCCCAGGCATCAAGCTGCGGCATGGACAGCTTGGGGTGTGATTTTTTCAGCGTGACCCAGGCGTCGAGCGCGGCGCGTATGCCGGCTTCCGGGTCGTCACCCTGTTTCTTGCCCCGCAGCTGGGAGTCGAGGTTGCCGCCCATATAGGCCGCATACAGCACCGCCTGAACGTCCTGCGGATAAGGCTGATACATCCAGAACACCACCTCGCTGCGCAGCACCGTGTGCACTTCGCCGCTCTGCATGAACTTCAGGAAAATCGGCGCTTCCGAAAGTTTTTCCTCCGGCGCTGTCCGGAAACGATCCCAGGCGGCCAGCGCTTCGGTGGCGGTGACCGCAGGCGCTGCCGGGGTCGTCGACGCGGCGTCTTCGGCCATGACGGGCAGGCCGAGCATGAGCGTGGCGGCCAGCACGAGACGGCGCAGGCCGCCGCAAGACCAGGCAATCATCGGCTTGCCTCGACGGGCGCCCCGGCCCGTAACAAATGATGAACACGGCTCGCGGCCGCCGGGATCGACGGCAGGATTTCGTGCACCAGCGCGCTGATTTCCGCGCCCGGCGGTTTCAGATCCGGAATCATCAGGGTCCACATGCCGGCGCTGACGGCCGCGCGCGCGCCGACTTCGGAATCTTCCAGCGCAATGCAGTGATGTGCGTCGATGGCGAGCCGTGAGGCGGCCAGCAGAAAAACATCCGGCGCCGGTTTGCCCTGTTTGACTTCGTCGCCCGTGGCGCACACCGGCAGCAGGTCGAGCAGTCCAGCGGCGCGCAGCGCGCTTTGTGCGTGCCCGCTGCGGGTTTGGGTGGCGACCGCTACCGGCACGCCGGCGGCGGTGAGTTCGCGCAGCAGATCCGGAATGCCGGGTTTGCTCTGCATGCCGTGGGCGTTGATGTGTTGGTGATAAAAATGCTGGAAGCGCAGGCGGTATTCCGGCAGCGGAAAATCGGCGCCGAAGACTTCGACGAGCTTCGCTTCGACCCGCGGCCCGGGCAGGCCAATCAGCTCCATGTACAGCGCGTCGGTCATGGTCTTGCCGAAATCTTCACCCGCCAGTTGCGCCGAGCGGCGAATCACGGGTTCTGAATCAATCAGCACCCCGTCCATATCGAAGACCACCGCCGAGAAGCGCCTCATGCCTCAGCCTCCGCGGGCAGCAATGTGTCCAGCGTGCTCAGCAAGTCGCTCAGGCGGTCGGCGACCAGCAGCCGGTTGCGTTCCGAGGCATCCACAAACTGCTCGGCAATGGCGTGGTCCAGGCTGCGCAGCGCGGATTCGAAGTAGCCAGCGGTGTTCAGCAGCGCCACGGGCTTGTCGATGCAGCCAAGCTGCCGCCAGGCCATCACTTCCAGCAGTTCGTCCAGCGTACCGATGCCGCCGGGCAGGGCAACGAAGGCATCCGCCAGCTCGATCATCAGCGCCTTGCGCTCGAAAAGGTCTTCGACCTGATGGCTGATTTGCAGCCCGGGATGCAGCACTTCGCGGCTCGACAGAAAGCCGGGAATGACGCCGGTGACCGTGCCGCCGGCGTCGAGGCAGGCTTGGGCGAGGACGCCCATCAGGCCGACCTTGCCGCCGCCGTAGACCAGCGTCCAGCCGCGCGCGGCCAGCGCAGCGCCCAGCGCCGCGGCCTCGGTCGCGTAGCGCGGGTCTCGGCCCATGCGGGCCCCACAAAAAACAGCAATGCTCGGCATCGTCAGGGCCCCGCGATCCAGATGAGTTCGCCGCTCAGCGCTTTCCAGCCTTTGCCGTCGCGCGCAGCGTGGATGAGTCGACCAGAGCCGCAGGCCGGCCCGCAGCTGAATTCGAGATAGACCAGCGCCTGCTGCTGGAAGGGATCAAACGCTGCCCGCGACAGGCGCAGGATCCCCGGCGCGTCCGGGTAGCGCTGTTTGAACCGCGCCCAGTTGGCGACCGGATCTTCGCCGGCAAAAATTTTGGCGCGGGCCGCATCGTCGAGCAGCTGATATTTCGCTTTCAGCGTCAGCCGCGGCGTCAGCGTTTCACGGCTTTCGTTGGCGCGCAGCCAGCCGCGCAGCAGGGCGGGATCAAGCGCGAGCTTTTTGGCCACGGCCTCCAGATTGGCGCCTGGCGCGACGACCGGGTTGGTGTCGGTGGTGGTCTGTGCGGCGATGATGATTTCCCGCGTGTCGGCCGGCAGTCCGTGGGCGAGCAGCGCCGACCACACGGCGTACTGCGCCACGTCTTCCGGCAGGGCTTCGGCCGCCGCCGGCGGCGCCGCAGGTTTGGCCGGTGCGGCCAGCGCCAGCAGCGGCATCAGCAGCAGCGCAAACAGCGCGCGCCGGGTGTGCTTCATGGCAGGGCCAGCGCCGCGTGCAGGCCCGAAAGATCGGCCGCGGTGTCGAGCGTCATCACCGCCTCGGCGATGGCCTCGGCCTGCGCCGGCGCGACCCGGCGCACGGCATTACGCAGAAATTTCTCGCGCACGTCGGCGGCGCCCAGCGGATTGCTCGCCGCGCCACGATTTACCGGCTGCCGGGCCGAGAAGCGCCGGCCATCGTGAAGCGCTACCTCCAGCGCACCGCTGTAGCTGGTCGGATAGCGTGATTCCGGGTCGGGCGCGTGGCGGACTTTGGCCGCCAGCGCGATGGCGTCCGGGGCGGTCAAGGCCGCGGCGTCGAGCTCGTCGAGCCCGAACTGGCCGCGACAGAGCGCGGTGGCCACGGTGTAGGGCAGGCTGAACTGGGCGTCGTAGGCATTGCGCGGCGCGCGCTTGATGGCCGTCGGCTCGCAGACAATGGCCACTTCGTCGGGATGGATCAGGGCCTCGATGGAGGCAATCGCGGCGGGATCAAAGCCGGGCTGCGCGCGCAACTCGAGCGCGCAGTCGATGAACGCGTGCAGGAAATGGCAGGCGGGGTAGGGCTTGAAGCCGTTATCGTCGACCGCCCACTGCCGGCCAAGTCCGGCGGTGACCGGCGCAAGATCGACGGCGTCGGTATCGAGCAGCATGCGGTACAGACCAAAGCGGCCCTCGAAGGGGCGGGAAGGCCCCACATACCCCGCTTGCCCGAAGCTGGCCGCGGTGTAGCCCGCAACCGCCGCCCAACCCGGATGCAGGCGCTTGGTCCAGGCGCCGTCGTCGAGAAACTCCAGATTGCCGCTGGCCATGCTGAGCGTGATGCCCAGCGCGTGGGCAATGCCATCGGCGTCGGCACCGAGCAGTCGGCCGGCGGCGGCCGCGCAGCCGAAGGCGCCGATGACGCCGGTGGGGTGCCAGCCCCGCTTCTGCAGGGTGCCGCGGGCGACTGCGCCAAGGCGCGCGTCGATTTCCAGCGCGAGGAGATAGGCCATCAGCGCCGCGCGACCGCTGGCCTTGCAACGCGTACCCAGACCCAGCATCAGCGGCACCGCGCTGGCCGACACATGGACCACGCTGGCGCCGTGGGTGTCGTCGAAATCAAGGCCATGCACCAGCACCCCGTTCATCAGCATGGCGTCGCGCAGGCCCAGACGCTCGTGTCGGCCAATGACGGCACTGCTGCCGCCGTCGCTCATCGCGACCAGCGCCGACGCGGCGGCATCGGCGAAGTCGGTGTCGGCGGCGGCCAGCGCCGTGCCCAGCGCATCCAGCACATGCAGTTTGGCCCGCTCGTAGGCCGCGGCCGGCACGTCGTCATCGCGCAAGCTGGCGGCAAACGCGGCCAGTTCGCGGGTCAGGGGGATTGGCTTGGTCTCGGGCATACGCAGGCGTGGGTTCCGGGATGTCAGGGTCGCTGGGAGGGCGCTATCGCCAGGCGAAGTCCGCTAGACTTCGCGGGCTGATGCGCCCCGTGAATGGCGCAATCCTACAGCATCAAACGCAGGCCGCGACCGCGCTGTGGCGCGAGTTCAGAGCTTGCCGGTAAAACCTTTTTCTGGCCGGGACATGCGTCTTTTCGTTCTGCTTTGTCTGTTGCTGCTTCAGGGCCCGGCGCTGGCCTGGAATACGCTGGAAAACTGGGCCGACGTGGTGCTGTTGCAAACCCGCGCCCGCCATCCCTTGCCGACTATCACGGCATTCGAGCCGCGCCTGAAGCTGGACGAGGCGTACGGCATTCAACGCGTGGTGGTGCGTGAACTGGCCGCCCGCGCGCCGCTGGTCGGGTTTCGCGCCGACCTGACCAGCCCGCTGGCCCGCGCCCGTCTGCGCGGCGACCAGCCCATTACTTCTGCGGTGCTGAAAGATCAGTGGTTGAGCAGCGGCACCTGGGTGACCCGGCCGGCGCACAGCAAGCTGAAGCTGGCACCGGCGCTGGCCTTTACCCTGAGTCAGGCCATCACGGCACCCGTGTCCGAAGCGGCGGCGCTTGTCGCCAAGGTGAAAGCGGTGCGGCCGGTGGTGGTGCTGGTCGACTACAACTTCGATGAAGCGCCGGCGCCGCTGGTGCAAGATCTGGTGGCGGCCAACGGGGCAACGGCCCGGCTGGTGGCGGGCGCGCCGCTGGCGACGACCGATCCGGCCAGCGTAGATGCCATTTTTGTGGAGATGAGGCGCGAGAACGAAGTCATCGAACGGGGCAAGGCGACCAACGTCATGGGCGGCCAGTACGAGGCCCTGCGCTGGCAGATCAACGAACTGCTGGCCCGCGGCTGGGAACTGAAAGCTGACTATCAGTTAGTCACCGGGCCACTGAGCGAACCGGTGCCGGCGGACGTCGGCAACTGGGTGGCCGACTACTGGGACCACGCCAAAATCGACTTCAGCGTGGAGTACGGAAAACCCCGCTGAGCGCGGCCTCAGCCCGCCGTGCGCCAGGCCTCATATGCGTAGAGCATCGCCACGCTGAGAAGATAGGCCAGCCCGACGTAGGCGCCGTTGAACTTGAACAGGTCGAGATAGCGCAGCCCGAAGCGGGTCTGAAAAATGAGGCTTGTGCCGGATACCGGCGCAGCCACCAGCCCCATGCCCCAGACCATCAGGAACACGAAACCGAGCAGGTTGCCGTCGAGCCGGTTGAAGTCCCACAGGCTGGACAGGGCGGAGAGGCTTGCGACCGGATGCACGCCGAGGATCGCGAGCACCACCATCGCGGCCATCAACAGCGCCGCGCCCGCCGATTCCAGCGTGCTCGGGCTGAGGGCCAGATCGGCGTGGCGCACCGCCGCTTCTATGCCCGCACTCATCACCGCCGCCCCCAGAAACATCGAGATTTCGCTGCCCATGCCGGGCAGTCGTTCCCGCAGATGACCGGCCAGCAGGCCGGCCGCCGCCCGCCCGCCTCGCAGCAGGGGCAAGAGGCCCAGCACCATGCCCAGCGCGGCGCCTTCAATCAGGATGAGCACCGGCAGGGCGGGCAGATACAGATGCCCGCCCAGCACCAGAGCGCTCAACAGCACCGGCACCCACAGGGCCTGCCAGCGCAAGGGGTAGCCCACGAATTCGTGAGCGCCGGGCGCGCGCGGCAGCCGCCATGCGCACCAGCCCATCAGCAGCGTGGAGACCGTGAAGCCGGCGGCAGAAATCACCACAAACTGTGCCTTGGGGACGAGTTGCAGGATCAGCGCCATGGCGATGAAAAACGGGGACCACATGGAGGCCGCGATGAAAGCCCGGCTGATGGTTTGGGTCTGAAGCCGTGAGAGGCGTCCGTTGACCGCAATCCGCTCGCCAATCACGACCGGGGCCGAGATATTGATCACGGCGCCAAAAAGATGAGTGGCGATCAGCGTCTGCACGACGGCGCGCGGCCCACGCGGCAGCGGCACGTTGCTGGTGCCGGTATCGGTAATCAGCCGCAGAAAGCTGACCGCCGCCAGCATCGCCAGCATGCTGTGGTTGCCCCGCTGCAGGGCCGGCCACCACGACCAGTCGCCGGCGGCGGTCGCGATGGCGATACCGACCAGCCCGATGCCCGCCATCACCAGCGACTGGATTAACTGAAAGCGGCTGATGCCCCGCCACAGCAGCAGTCCGGCCAGCCAGGCGCAGGCGCCGGGCAGCAGATCGAGTCCGTGAACCAGGCCGGCGCCGCCAAGAAACGAAGACAAGGTCATCAGGGCGACGGCGACCCCCGCCACCTGGCGTGCGAGCGTCATGAGCTAGCGCAGGCCTTTGTCGCGCACGATGGTCGCGGCGATTTCCTCGATCGAGACGGTGGTGGTGTCGAGATACTGGATGTTCTGCGCCTTGAACAGCGCTTCGGCCTGCGCGACCTCCGCCCGGCACTGGGCCAGCGTGGAGTATTTGCCGTGTGGCCGACGTTCGTGGCGGATTCGGCTCAACTGCTCCGGCACGATGGTCAGCCCGTAGACTTTGCCCATGCAGTTGGCGAGACCGGCCGGCAGGCCGCCCTTCTCGAAGTCGTCGTCCGTCAGCGGGTAGTTGGCCGCTTTCAGCGAGTAATGGAGCGCAAGATAAAGGCAGGTCGGGGTCTTGCCGCAGCGAGATACCCCGGCCAGGACAATATCCGCCTGGCTCAAATCGCGCAGATTGATGCCATCGTCGTGGGCCAGGGTGTAGTTCAGCGCCTGCATGCGGCGCTCGTAGCTGCCCACGTCCACGATGCCGTGCATGCGCCCGGCAGTGTGGGAGGACTCTTCGCCCAGCGCTTCTTCCAGCGGCTCGATGAAGGTGCCGAAGAGGTCGAAAACGTGCTCCGAGGCCGTGCCAATGAAGTATTGGGTGGTCGGGTCGGTCAGCGTGCTGAAGACCACCGGCGAGACGCCGTCCTCCCGCTTGGCGGCAAGAATGACCTCGGCCGCGGCCTGCGCGGCCGCTTGATTGGTCACAAAAGGCAGGGTCTGCGTGATGAATTCCGTGTTGGGGAACTGCGTCATGAGGGTCTGGCCGAGCATTTCGACCGTGATCCCGGTGCGGTCCGAAACAAAAAACACCCGGCGTTTTCTGGGGGGCGAAGCGTTGATAAGCCAATCTCCTCCGGTCGGTTACAATGCCGCTCCTTTTTGCCGCGACCGTGCGGGACAGCCAGCGAGTGAGCCTGAATGACCGATTATATAGTTGCCCTTGATCACATCGGAATCGACGATATCGACCGCGTCGGCGGCAAGAACGCCTCGCTCGGCGAGATGATTCGTCATCTAAGCGCCGCCGATGTTCGCGTCCCCGGCGGCTTTGCCACGACGGCCGATGCGTTTCGCGAGTTTCTGGCCCAGAACGGCCTTGCCGAACGCATCCAGCGCCGCCTCGAAACCCTTAACACCGACGACGTCGCGGCCCTGACCGCCGCCGGCCGCGAAATCCGCGACTGGGTGGCGACCACCCCGCTGCCCGCAGCCTTCGATGCGGCCATTGCCGAGGCCTATGCCGCGATGGCGGCGAATGCCCCGGCCGGCTTCTCGGTCGCGGTTCGCTCCTCCGCCACCGCCGAAGACCTGCCGACCGCGTCCTTCGCCGGCCAGCAGGAAACCTATCTCAACGTGACCGGTCTGGCCGAGGTGCAGCGCCGGATTAAAGACGTTTTCGCCTCACTGTTTAACGACCGCGCCATTTCCTATCGCGTGCATCACGGGTTTGAACACCACAAGGTGGCGCTGTCGGCCGGCATCCAGCGCATGGTCCGCAGCGACGTCGGCGCGAGCGGCGTGATGTTCACGCTGGACACCGAATCCGGTTTCCGCGACGTGGTGTTCATCACGTCCAGCTACGGTTTGGGCGAATTGGTGGTGCAGGGCGCGGTCAATCCGGACGAGTTCTACGTCTACAAAAAGGGCCTGGCGGAAGGCCGCCCGGCGATCTTGCGGCGTAACCTCGGCAGCAAGCACGTGCGGATGGGCTATGCCGAGGGCAAAGCCGGCGGCCACAGCGTCGAAACCCGCGAAGTCGACGACACTGACCGCCGCGTGTTCTCCATCAACGACGAGGACGTCACCGAACTGGCCCGCCTCGCGGTCGCTATCGAAAAGCACTACGGCCGGCCGATGGACATCGAATGGGCCAAGGACGGGCTGGACGGCAAGCTCTACGTGGTGCAGGCCCGGCCCGAGACCGTGCAAAGCCGCAACGGTCAGGTCTTTGAACGCTACGACATCGGTGCGCGCGGCAAGGTATTGGTCGAAGGCCGCAGCATCGGCCAAAAAGTGGGCAGCGGCACGGCGCGGGTCATCGCCGACATCAGCGACATGGCAAGCCTGCGCGACGGCGACGTGCTGGTCACCGACATGACCGACCCGGACTGGGAGCCCGTCATGAAACGCGCGGCGGCGATCGTCACCAATCGCGGCGGCCGCACCTGCCACGCGGCCATCATCGCGCGCGAACTCGGGGTGCCAGCGGTGGTGGGTTGCGGGGATGCAACCTCTTCGGTGGTTGATGGCCAGCCGGTCACCGTGTCCTGCGCCGAAGGCGACACTGGTTACATCTACGAAGGCCTGCTGCCGTTCGAGCGGCGCGAGATTCGCCTCGACGCGATGCCCGACCTGCCGGTCAAAATCATGATGAACGTCGGCAATCCGGACCGCGCGTTTGCGTTTGGCAGCCTGCCGCACCGGGGCGTGGGACTGGCCCGCCTTGAGTTCATCATCAACCGGATGATCGGCATTCACCCGCGCGCGCTGGTGGACTACGACAAGCTCTCGCGCGACCTGCAGGAAAGCATCGCCCCGCTGATTGCGGCCTATCCCAACGCGCGTGAGTTCTTCATTTCGCGTTTGGTGGAAGGCATCGCGACGATTGCCGCTGCGTTCAATCCGCAACCCGTGATCGTGCGGCTATCGGACTTCAAGTCGAACGAATACGCCAATCTGCTGGCGGGCAACGTCTACGAGCCGGAAGAAGAAAACCCGATGCTCGGTTTCCGCGGGGCTTCGCGCTACATCGCGGAGAATTTCCGCCCCTGCTTCCTCATGGAATGCGAGGCGCTGCAGCGCGTGCGCAACGACATGGGGCTGACCAACGTGGAAGTCATGGTGCCGTTCGTGCGCACGCCGGATGAGGCGCGGCAGGTCATCGACCTGCTGGCCGAAGCGGGCCTGCGGCGGGGCGAGAACGGCCTGCGCATCATCATGATGTGCGAACTGCCGTCGAACGCGCTGCTGGCGGAAGACTTCCTGCGGTACTTCGACGGGTTCTCGATCGGCTCCAACGATCTCACCCAGTTGACGCTGGGGCTGGATCGGGATTCCGGTCTGGTCGCGCATCTGTTTGACGAACGCAACGCGGCGGTCAAGGCGCTGATGGCGAAAGCCATTGCCGCCTGCCGTGCGGCCGGCAAATACATCGGGATCTGCGGTCAGGGGCCGTCGGATCATCCGGACCTCGCGGCCTGGCTGCTCGAGCAGGGCATCGAGAGCATTTCGCTCAACCCGGATACGGTGGTCGAAACCTGGCTGGCGCTCGCCGGCCGTCACGCCAATCCCTGAGGTCGACGACGACCTACATCGTTCTGACGTGTTGCTCCAGCACCTGCCGTTCGGCGAATGGCAGGTGCTGACTCTGAAGCCGCGATTCGACCAGATCGCGCGGCACCAGGCCGTGTTTGATCAGCCGCCGTTTTTCTTCCGGCAGGATGTTGTCGCGGAAGAAAATATCGCCAATTGGAATAATGCGGTGTTCAACGATCAGCTGCACCTCGCAGAGCAAGGCGCGAAAGCCGGTGTGGACCTCTTTCAAGCGGGTTTCTACAAACTCAGGCCAAGCCAGACCGCCGCCGTAGATGGCGCGAATTTCCTTTTTGTAGCGTTCGATCACCAGCGGATTGACCGAGGTTTCGATGCGATCCTCGATCCGGTGCAAACGCGGCTGTAGCAGCGGCTGCAGGTGCCGCTCCAGCCACTCGGTGGTCCTTGCTCTGGAATAGATCGCCAGCACGCTCTTGATGCCCAGCCGGTCGTAGACATCCTGCGTGAAGTAGCGGTCGCACTGCTGGGCCAACTGCTCGTGCGTAGCGAAACCAAGCATCGAGATGACGTCCGGCAGTTCGTGAATCCGCGGATGGAAGCCGATGGCGCAAATGAGCTGACCGTGGACGATCCCCAAGCGCCGCGCAATCTCGCGCGAGCGACGCTCCTGGCTGTTGCGGTCGCGGGTCGAGGCCGCGCGGTAGACAAGCTTCAGGAGCTCTTCTTCCGGCGCATTCAGAATTTGCTCAAACAGCGTCATGCGTTGTCTCGCGGCGCGGTGCTGCCGAGCAAGGCCACGGCTTCGGCGAGAACTTCGGGGGCATCGAGGATGAGGTCGTTGCGCTCGAACAGTTGCATCACGCAGTGCCGCTGCAGCGCGAGCTTCAGGCCGCCGAAGCCGAGTGCGCCATAGCAGCGCTTGCCGTGGCGCACCGTGCCCCGATCCTGCATCTCGATGCCGGCCACACCCAGCGGCGGGGTGGCGTTGGAGTCCAGCACGGCCTCGAGCGTCGGGTGGTTTGCCCAGAGGTCTTCGGGTAGCAGTTCGATGCCGGCGGCGCCGGTGGTCATGACGACCTGCGCGCCGGTCAGACAGGCCGAGACCGCCGCGGCATCGGGCGTGGCGGCCGGGGTGAGGCTGGTCTTGAAGCGCTCGTTCATCGCCCGACAGGCGGCGTCGGCGCGGTCGATGGCGCGGGAAGCAAGCACCACCTCGGCGCCTTCGCGGGCCAGCATGACCGCCGCGCGCTGACCGACCGGGCCGGTGCCCGCGAGGATGACCGCCCGTTTGCCGGCCAGCGGCAGGTCGCGCGCCAACTGGGCGATGGCGGCCGCCGCGGTGGTGTTGCTGCCATTGCTGTCGAGCATTACCGAGACCCGGAAATTACCGAAGAACTGCCGGCGCACCGCTTTCAGCAGCGCCTCGCCGTCGGCCATGTTGGAGCCGGTGACGAACAGGGCGGAGAATTTTTTTGACGCCGGCGGGCGCGTGAACACCACGCCTTCGACCAGCTTGCCCACATTCGACGGCGTGACGCCGGCCAGCGGCGTGACGTGGTCGACGCCTGCATCGTAGGCAACCACGATGTCGAAGGTATTGGTCAGCGGGTCGGTGTCGAGCAGGAACAGCAGTTTTTTCATGCGGGATTGGGCGTTCCGGGAGTTCGCGGGCAAGCGGTCACACTAGCCGCAGGCGTAGCCCTTCACAAGCAGACGCCCCCAACCTGATCGGGAAGTCCTCATCGCAGGCCTATAATCGGCGACCGTTTTCCGCCGGAGTTTTCCGATGATGACCGATGAGTCCCTGCAGACCTTTCTCGATCAACTCGCCAGTCGGGCCTCCACCCCGGGCGGCGGTAGCGCCGCCGGCTTGATGGGGGCGATGGGTGCGGCGCTGGTCAGCATGGTGTGCAACCTGACGCTCGGCAAAGAAAAACACGCCGACGTCGCGCCAGAAATGGCCGAGGTGCTGGCCACAGCGGAGCGCCTGCGGGCTGGATTGACCGACGCCATCGCCGCCGACATTGCGGCTTTTGATGCGGTGATGGCGGCCTACGGGCTCGCCAAGGCGACCGAAGATGAAAAATCGCGCCGGACGGCGGCGATTCAGGTCGCGCTGAAGCAGGCGACGGAGGCGCCGCTGGATTGCGCGCGGCTGGCGGCCGAGGTCATCGGCCTGTCGCGGCCGGTCGCGCTGCGCGGTAATCCGAACGTGGTCAGCGATGCCGGCGTTGCGGTGATGGCCGGCTGGGCCAGCCTGCGGAGCGCGGCGCTGAACGTCTATGTCAACGCGGGCGCCATCAAGGACCGCGAGTTTGCCGAGGCCCGGTTGGCCGAACTGGCCGGCCTGCTGGCTGCCGCCGAACCGGCGGTAGAAGACATTTACGAAACGGTGCGCCGCCGCCTCTAGCGCCGGCTCAGGGCAGATCGGCGTGCACGATCCGCATCGAGAAATCGGTGGCGCGGAGGTGTTTGGTCAGGCTACCGACCGACACAAAATCGACGCCGGTTGCGCCCACCGCCGGCAGGTCTGCCAGCTCGAAACCGCCGGACGCCTCGAGGCGCACCCGACCCCGCGTTAGGGCCACTGCCGCGCGCAGCAGTTCGGGCGTGAAGTTGTCGAGCAGCAGCATATCGGCACCGGCCGCGATGGCTTCCTCGATCTGCGACAGCTGCTCAACTTCGACTTCGATTGGTAAATCGACGTGCCCGGTCTTGAGGGCCGCAATGGCCCCCGCGACCGAGCCGGCGGCCGCAATATGATTTTCTTTGACCAGCACCCCGTCGTAGAGCCCGGCGCGGTGATTGAAACCGCCGCCGCAGCGCACGGCGTATTTCTGCGCGCGGCGCAGCCCCGGAATGGTCTTGCGGGTATCGAGTAGCCGTGTCGCGGTGCCGGTCAGCGCGTCGGCGTAAATCCGGGTGGCGCTGGCGGTGCCGGACAGGGTTTGCAGAAAATTAAGCGCCGCGCGTTCGCCGCTGACGATCGCGCGCGCGTTGCCGTGAATGGTGCAGACCACGTCGTTCATCGCCAGCCGGTCGCCGTCCTGCTGCTGCCACTCAATGCGCAGGGTGGGGTCGATGGCCGCATACACCGCCGTGAACCAGCGCTGCCCGCACAGCACCGCGGTCTCGCGGACCAGCACGGTGGCGCTGGCGGTGCGAGCGGCGGGAATCAGCGTCGCGGTGGCGTCGCCTGCGCCGAGGTCCTCGGCCAGCGCCGCCGCCACATTGGCCTCGAGGTCGGCAAAAAAATCGATCTGGGTGGCGCTACGGTCGAAGGTGTTCGGCACAGGGGCGGGCTCGCAGGTGGCGGGGCGGCTAGCCTAATCGCTGCGGGCTGGCGGATTCAAACCCGGTGCGCACGGTATGCGGTGCTATCATCGCCCGCGTCCCCCGCGGCCTTTCCTTCAGGTGTTGCATGTCCGATTTGTCCTTGTCTGCCAGCGCGCATACGCCGCAACTGGTGCCCGCCTCCCGTGCCGTGCCTTCTTTGCTGGAGGATGTCCGCGACGGCCTGCTCCGCATACCGCGCGAGTTGCCGCCCAAATATTTCTACGACGACCACGGCTCGGCGCTCTTTGAAGCCATCTGCGAGACGCCCGAGTATTACCCGACCCGTGCCGAGCGGGCGCTGTTGCTGGCCCACGCGCGCGAGATTGTCGATGCCGTCAGGCCGCAGGTGATGGTCGAACTTGGCAGCGGCGTGGCGACCAAAATCGGGCCTTTATTTGAAGCATCCGCAGGCCTGGGGCTGGCGGTGACCTACTGTCCGTTCGATGTCTGCGCGGCGGTGCTGACCAAAAGCGCGGCGCTGCTGACGGGACGCTACGCCGGCCTGACGGTGTCCCCGCTGCAAGGGGATTTCACCGCCGGGCTCGACCATCTGCCGGTGCTGGCCGGCCCAACGCTGTACATGTTTCTCGGCGGCACCATTGGCAATTTCACCGACCCGGCGGCGCTCGCCCTGTTGCGCGAAATCCGCGCCCTGATGCGGCCGACCGACCGCCTGCTGCTGGGCGCCGACCGGGTGAAAGCGACGGCCGTCCTCAACGCCGCCTACAACGATGCCGCGGGCTACACCGCGGCCTTCAACCTCAATGTGCTGTCGGTGCTGAACACCGGCGTGGGCGCCAATTTTGTCCCGGCGCAGTTTGCCCACCGCGCGTTCTACAACGAGCAGGAAGCGCAGATTGAAATGCATCTGGTGAGCCGCGAGGCGCAGACCGTGGAATTGCCCGCCTTGAACAGCCGTCTGCAGCTCGCGGCGGGCGACAGCATCCGCACGGAGATCAGCCGCAAGTTCTCGCCGGATGCGCTGCAGAAGCTGCTGGCGGCGGCGGGCTTTGCGATAGAACGGTATTTCACCGGTGAGGACGAGGCGTTCTCGCTGGTCCTGGCGGCACCGGCGGCAGCTTGAGAAGAGGCCGCTGATGCTTGATCCGCAAAGTGGCTGGTGTAGCGGGGCGCGACGCTGTCGCTCGCCCAATTGCGACAGCCGCCCGCTGGGGGCAGTGGTGGATCTGCTGGTCATTCACGGCATCAGCCTGCCGGCCAGGCAGTACGGCGGGCCGCATATCGAGGCGCTGTTTCTGAATCAGCTGGATTACGCCGAAGACGCCTCGTTCGCCAGTCTGCAGGGCTTACGGGTCTCGGCGCACTTCCTGATTCGACGCGACGGCGCGTTGCTGCAGTTTGTGGCGACGAGCGACCGCGCCTGGCACGCCGGGGTGTCGAGCTTTCAGGGCCGCACGGCCTGCAACGATTTTTCGGTCGGGATCGAACTGGAAGGCTGCGACGAGGAGCCCTATGAAGAGGCGCAGTACGTGCAACTGGTTGCGCTGACGAGGAGCCTACTCGCGAGTTACCCGGGCTTGTCGCCGGCGCGGATTGTGGGGCATTCCGATATCGCGCCCGGACGGAAAACCGATCCGGGCCCGCATTTTGACTGGGCGCGCTATCGACGCGCCCTTGCCGCGAAAGACTAGACCTCGGCGAGAAACGCGGTGGTCGTCAGCAGGCGACAGCCGGCGTCGTCTACCCACAGCACCGTGCCTTCGCTATACCAGTCGCCCAGCACGTAGCGCTGGCGCTGGACGCCGCCGTCGGTCATTTCGTGTCGACCGGGGCGATGCGTATGGCCGTGAATCAGCAGGCTTGCGTCATGCGCCTGCATCACCCGCAGCACTTCGGCCTCGTCGACGTCCATGATGTGGTCGTCCTTTTCCGTCATCGACGCCGCGGTGCCTTCGCGGGTCTGGGCGGCGATGCGTCGGCGCTCGGCCAGCGGCGCTGCCAGAAATTTCTGCTGATTGGTGGCGTCGCGCACGAACTGCCGAAACAGCTGGTATTTGATGTCTCGCGTGCAGAGCAGATCGCCGTGGCCGATCAGCGCCGTGCCGCCGGCCAGCGGCAGGGTGCTGTAGTCCGGTAATAGCTGCGCGCCGGTGTCGGCCGCGAAGCGCTCGCCGAGCAGGAAGTCCCGGTTCCCCAGCGCGACATGGAGCGCGCCGCCGCCAGCGCTGAAGCGAGCCAGCGCGGCGACGACTTCCCGATGGAAGGGGGCATCATCATCGTCGCCGGGCCAGAACTCGACCAGATCGCCCAGGATGTAGACCGCCGCCCCGCGTGCCGCTGCCCGTTCGAGCACGGCCTTGAACACCGGCAGTTGCGCCGGACGCTGGTCGCTCAGGTGCGCGTCAGACAGGAAAAGCGTGGACACCGGGGCGACCTCGCTCAGACGACGCTGACGCCGGTAATTTCCACCGTCTCGACCGGCACGTCGGTCATGCCCGCCGCGCGGCCGGTTTTCACCGCCTTGATGCTGTTAACCACGTCCATGCCCTCGACCACCTTGCCGAACACGCAATAGCCCCAGCCCTGCATGGACTGGTCGCGGTGATTGAGGAAGTCGTTGTCTTTGACGTTGATGAAGAACTGGGCGGTCGCCGAATGCGGGTCGTTGGTGCGGGCCATGGCGATGGTGCCGTTCTGGTTGCCGCAGCCGTTGTTGGCTTCGTTGCCGATCGGCGCGCGGGTCTTTTTCTGGCTCATTTCAGCGGTAAAACCGCCGCCCTGAATCATGAAGCCGTCGATCACGCGATGAAAAATGGTGCCGACGTAGAACTTGTCGTTCACGTACTGCAGGAAATTGGCGACGGTGGCGGGCGCCTGCTCGTCGAACATTTCCAGCGTGATATTGCCTTTGGAGGTCTCAAAAAGAACGCGGGTGCCGGCCATGGGGGATCCTTTCGATGGAGTCTGGGCGTGCGATAAAGGCCGGGCGGCGGTGGCCGCCGGCAGCGCGCGCATGGTGCTGGAGCAGCGTGTGGATACGCAAGCAGAAAACCGCGGCTGATGCGTTGCGTCGCCCCGCCTCGCTGCGTATCATCCGACTTCTTTCGCGTACGGCCAGTGACCGAGCTTGATCGGGGCATAGCGCAGTCTGGTAGCGCACCTGCTTTGGGAGCAGGGGGTCGGGGGTTCGAATCCCTCTGCCCCGACCACATCCGGAAGCGCAAGCTGCCACCAAGGGTTTGAAAGCGCCTGTAGCTCATCCGGATAGAGCATCGGCCTTCTAAGCCGAGGGTAGCAGGTTCGAGTCCTGCCAGGCGCGCCACTCACCGCCCGATTCCAACCGGCGGTGAGGGCAGGGCCAACGCGAAATAAACAGGACAATGGCGGGCGTAGCTCAGTTGGTAGAGCGCAGGTTTGTGGTACCTGATGTCGTGGGTTCGAACCCCATCGCTCGCCCCATCTTTCCTCCCGGAAGGGCCGTTAGCTCAATTGGTAGAGCTGCTGACTCTTAATCAGTAGGTTGTAGGTTCGAGTCCTACACGGCCCACCATTCCTTCCCGCACACGACGCCATGCCTGCCGGCACGGCGTCGCGGTTGCTTTAGCCTTCCGCGGCCAGCGCCTGCCTGATTTTGTACTTCAGAATCTTCCCGCCGACGGTGGTCGGAAACTCGTCCATCACCACGATGCGCTTTGGCGTTTCAAAGCCGGCGAGGCGCTCACGGGCAAAGCCAATCAGCGCGGCATCCTCTATCTGCGCGCCCGGCTTCGGGATAATGCAGGCGACGACGGCTTCGCCCCAGCGTTCATCCGGCACACCCACCACCGCGGCGCGCTGCACGTCCGGGTGTTGCTGCAGAATGGCTTCGACGCGAATGGTCGAGACGTTCTCGCCGCCGGATTTCACGATGTCCTTGTAGCGATCGACCATCAAACGCACCTCGTCGTCGTGATAGACGAAGCTGTCTCCCGAGTGAAACCAGCCGCCGGCCAGCGCTTCTTCGGTCGCTTTCTGATCGCGGTAGTAGCCCGAGAACATCGCCGGCGAGCGATACACCGCTTCGCCCGCCACGCCCTTGCGGCCGCGCAGGTCGTTGCCATGCTCGTCAAACACGGTCGCCGCCATGATGGGGCTGGGCTGTCCGACATGATTCATCTGCGGTGATTCGGCCATGTACATGTCCACGTGGCGCTCGATGTGGAAGCGATGGCAGGACACCGCTTCGGTCTGGCCGCAGATTTCGTACACCTTGAGCCGCGGCCCGCAAATCCGGCGGAAGGCGGCCAGTGAACCCGGCGCCAGCGGCGCCCAGCCGAAATGCATGGCGGTCATGGCGCTCAGGTCATAGGCCGCCGGCCGCTCTTCCACCGCGCGGATGATGCTTTCCACAAACTGTGGCGAACCGCCGAACAGGCAGGTCACGCGTTCCCGGGTGCAGGTGTCCGCCATCACGTGGCCTTCAGGTTTACGCCCCATCACCGCCGAGCCGCCGGCCATCAGCGGGCTGAACACGCAGGCATGATCGCCGATGTGATAGACCATTGGCGTGAAGGCCGCATGGCGAATCTCCGACTCATGCGCGAGGCCGCGGTTCTGCGTCAGCACGTGGCTGTAGGCGGTCATGTAGGAGTAGGTGTGGGAGATCATCACGGCCTTGGGCCGCGCGGTCGTACCGGAGGTGAACAGCACTTCCCAGACGTCGTCGCCGTGGATTTTGATAT
Source organism: Gammaproteobacteria bacterium (assembly GCA_030833185.1). Lineage (GTDB taxonomy): Bacteria > Pseudomonadota > Gammaproteobacteria. Next base: position 20,227 of record JAURHQ010000037.1, read on the forward strand.
CGGGCTCGCTGGCGTCGAAGGGCGCGATGAAGGCATCGAAATCTGGCGCAACGCCCTGGGTGCCGCCGCCGATCGACATCACCGGCCTGATGCCGGCGGGCGCGAGTCTGGCGCCCAGACGATCCCATTGCACCTGATCAACCAGCGCAATCTGCGCATCCACGTGGGCCAGGGTTTCGAGAATCACGTCAGGCGCCATCATCACGTTGACCGGCGCGGCGACCAGCCCGGCTTTGGCAATGGCGATTTTGCTCAGCCAGGCCTCGTTCGAGTTGTCGCAGAACATGGCGATGCGGCTGGCCGGCGGCAGGTCCAGCGCCAGCAGGGCGTTCGCCACGCGGTTGATGAGCGCATTGGCCTGGGCATAAGTCAGGCGGCGATAGGCCGGGTTGACGGTGGCGTCGGCGGTGCAGATGAGCGCAATCCGGTCCGGCGCGCTCCAGGTCATGCGCTCGATGATGTCGCCCACCGAGACCCGGTTCCAGCGGTCGTCGTTGCGCCGATTGCGAAAGTTTTCAACGTCTATGGTCATGATCTTCCCCATGCCGGCGCGGCAAGCGGCCGGCGACTGTTGTTGTTAATGCCGGCTCAGGCGCGTTCGAAAATTGCCGCCAGGCCCTGACCGCCGCCGATGCACATCGTCTCCAGGCCGTAACGGCCGCCGCGGCGCTTCAACTCGTGCATCAGCGTGGCGGCGATGCGTAAGCCGGTGGCGCCGATCGGGTGGCCAAGCGAAATGCCCGAGCCATTCACGTTGAGGCGCGACGAGTCGTGCCAGCCCCAGGCGCGCAGCACAGCAAGCGCCTGGGCGGCGAAGGCTTCGTTCAATTCCACGAGATCCAGATCGTCAAAGCCGAGTCCTGTTTTCTTGAACAGTTTCTGTACCGCCGGCACCGGACCGATGCCCATGGTGGCGGGATGGCAGCCGGCCGCGGCCCAGCCGCGCAAGAAGGCGATGGGTTCCAGCCCCAGCGATGCCAGCCGGTCTTCGGCCACCACCAGACAGGCGGCCGCGGCATCGTTTTGCTGGGAGGCATTGCCGGCGGTGACCGTGCCGTCTTTCAGCACGGGCTTCAGTTTGGCCAGCGCCTCCATGCTGACGTCGGCGCGGATGCCTTCGTCGCGGGCAAAGTGGATCGCCGCGCCTTTGGCCTGCGGCACCTCCAGCGCCACGACCTCGTCGTCGAAGCGGCCGCCGGCCCAGGCCGCCGCCGCGCGGTGGTGGCTCTCGAGCGCGAACTGGTCTTGCTCCTCGCGGGAGATGGCGTATTCGCGGGCCAGATTTTCCGCCGTTTCCGGCATGCCCGAAATGTGCCCGAAGCGCGCCTCGGGCTGGGAGCGTTCCCGCCCGCGCTGCAGTCGGTCATGCATCCGCACCGTGCCGGCGCGCGATCCCCAGCGCATGTCGGTGGTGTAGTACTCGATGTTGCTCATGCTTTCGACACCGGCCGCTAGGACCACGTCGGCGTGTCCACCTTCCACCAGCATCGCGGCGTTGATCAGGGCCTGCAGGCCAGAGCCGCAACGTCGATCCAGACTGTAGCCGGGAAGGTCGATCGGGAACCCTGCCGCCAGTGCGGCATAGCGCGCGATGCAGGGCGCTTCGCCACTCATGTAGCTCTGGGCAACGATGACCTCGTCGAGCTGTTCGGGCGCAAGACCGCTGCGTTCGATGACGGCCTTGAAGATGGCGGTGGCCAGCACGTCGGCGGTCAGGGGTTTGAGGGTGCCGCCAAAGCCGCCAATCGGCGTACGGAGCGGGCACACGATAGCTGCGCGTCTCATCAGAGGGTCCTTTCGCTAGGGGATGGAGAGGGTGTGGCGGTGGCGCGCTGCCTTAGGGCACCGGCGTCACCCGGACCGCAAGCGGCGGTCCCCAACGCTGTGGCCTCATCCTAACACTGGCCCTGACAGGCCCGCGGCTGGCCGGCGGCGGGCGCGCATTTGAACCTGCGGAGACCCCAAGGCGCGACGAAAGCCGCGCCCGGTTGCCTCCACTGCGGACGGATTATCCCCAGACTCAGGGTGGCATTGATTCTATATTTACCAGTAGCATAGCCACGATAGCTGACATGAAGTGCAAGAAATCGGAGAAAGCGGCCGCATGTTGCACGAAAACGTTCTTAAATTTGCCCGCTTCCGCTATCTCAAATGGATGACCCTGCTGGTACTCGGCAGTGGCATTGCCTACGTCTGGGATCAGCCGGAAACCGTGCCCAACGGCGGGACCTGGCTGGGCTACACGCTGGGCACCATCGGTGCCCTCATGATTCTCTGGCTGATGCTTTTCGGCGTGCGCAAGCGCGCCTACCGGTCCCGTCTGGGCTCGGTCAAGGGCTGGCTGTCGGCGCATGTGTACATGGGCGTGGCGCTGGTCGTCGTCGCCACCCTGCACACCGGCTTTCAGTTTGGCTGGAACATCCACACCCTGGCTTATGCCCTGATGATGGTCGTCATCCTTAGCGGGATGTGGGGCATTTACGTCTATTTCCGCAACCCGGCGCTGATGAGCGGGGTGCTGGACGGCAAGACGCTGCAGGACCTGGGCGGCACGCTGCGCGAACTCGACGCCCGCTCCAAACGGCTGGCGGGCAAACTCTCTCCTGACCTGCAGGCGCTGGTCGCCCGCTCCGCCGAGGCGGCAATTGTGGGTCCGCTGTTTGGTCGCTTCCGGGCTCAGGTGATGGCCTGCCCGACACGGCGGGCGGTGGCGACCCTCGAGCCGTTGGCGCGGCAGGATGACCGCGCGGTGCGCGACCTCTACGCCTTGCAGTTCCAGCGCTTGTCGATTCTGGATGAAATCCGCAGCTTCGTTCGACTGAAAGCCTGGACCGACCTCTGGCTGCTGGTTCATGTGCCGCTGTCGTTCGCGCTGCTGGCCACGCTGACCGCGCATATCGTCGCGGTCTTCTTTTACTGGTAGACCCCATGCAGCAGCACCACGACGACCCGATCGCCGCTGAAATCAAGCGGCTCCAGCGCCCGCTGGGCGGCCGCCGCCTGTTGTCCTGGCTGCTGTTTGTGAGCGCGATTGGCCTGTGCCTGCTCCTGCCGGTGGCGGGCTCCGACCACGCGGAGGATCTGAAAGCGCTGATAGCCAAGGTCCCTGGGCTGGCTGAGTACGTGAACCCGCAAATCGATCGCGTGCAGGCCCGCCTGACCGGTCGCCGCCACGATCCGGCGGTCACCGATCCCGCCAGCCGCAAGACCCACGACGACCGGGTTGCCCAGCCCGCGCCCGACGCCTACGTCACGCCGCCCCCCACGGTGCTCGCGCTGGACCGGGTATGGAACCCCGGCCCGCTGGCGGCGGCCCACCAGTCCTGGGCCCATGACTGCAAGGTCTGCCACAGCGCGCCGTTTACGCGGGTGATGGACAAGGACTGCAAGACCTGCCACGCCGGGGTGGGTGACCATGTGCCGACCGACGCCGGTGCGGTCCACGGGATCGCCGACCAGCGCTGTGCCGACTGTCACCACGACCATCAGGGCAGTTTCGCGCTTGCCGCGCAGAACCTGCACTACGTGGGCCGCGAGTGCGCGGACTGTCATCGCAATATCAAGCTCGCGCTGCCAGCCACCCACACCGAAGACGTTGCCGACTTCGCGACCCAACACCCCGAGTTTCGCGTGCAGCTGGCGGCCGCCCCGCCGGATACCAAGCTAAGTCGCGTGCGGCCAGCGGCCGGTGAGACCCTGCAGGAGCCGACCGGCCTCAAGTTTCCCCACGATGTGCATCTCAGCGACAAGGGCATCGACAGCCCGCGCGGCGAAGTCCACATGGAATGCGCCAACTGCCACGTGCTGAAGCAGGACGGGCTGGCGTTTGAGCCGGTGAACATGAAAGACCACTGCGCGTCCTGTCATGCGCTGAAGCTCGAGCCGGCAATGTCGAACCGCGAAGTGCCGCATGGTG
>JAURHQ010000380.1 GCA_030833185.1 Gammaproteobacteria bacterium
GTGAACAGGCCGTCGGCGATCATGCGCACCGCGCCGCCCGCGCCTTCTTCCGCCGGTTGGAAGATCAGGTGCAGCGTACCGTCGAAATCGACGTCGTCGGCGATCAAGCGCGCCGCCGCCAGCAGCGAGGCGGTGTGGCCGTCATGGCCGCAGGCGTGCATCTTGCCGAACACCTTGCTGGCCCAGGGCTTGGCGCTGGTTTCAGCGATGGGCAGGGCGTCCATGTCGGCGCGCAGGCCCACCCGTTTGCCCGGCGCGCGGCCTTCGATGGTCGCAACCACGCCGGTTCGCCCCAGTCCGCGCACATAGGGAATGCCGGCGGCTTCCAGTTGCCGCACGACCAGATCGGCGGTGCGCTGTTCCTGGTAGGCGAGTTCGGGGTGGCGATGAATTTCGTGGCGCCAGCTGCGGTGGACGGCGTGGCGGGCGGCGATTTCCGGAATGACTTTCATCGGGCTTCCTTTGCGGACAGGGCGACGCCGTCGGCGTCGGGCGTGACGTGACGCTAGCGTAACCGAGCCGGCAGGTTTTGTTGTGCGCTGGACGGTTCATCAGGGGCTGGGAATACTGCGGGTATGCCCGTGTCCACGCCCCTTCCGCCAGCCATGTCGGCCGTCAGCTTCCGTCAGGCCGCGCGGTTCTGGTTGAAGCTCGGCTTCATCAGCTTTGGCGGGCCCGCCGGCCAGATTGCGCTCATGCATACGGAACTGGTTGACCGGCGCGGCTGGATCAGCGAGCCGCATTTTTTGCACGCGCTCAATTTCTGCATGCTCTTGCCCGGACCGGAGGCGCAGCAGCTGGCGACCTATCTGGGCTGGCTGATGCACGGCAATCGCGGCGGGCTGGTCGCCGGCGTGTTATTCGTGCTGCCTTCGCTGTTTTTGATCGGCGCCCTGACCTGGGGCTATCTCGCGTTTGGTCAGCTACCGCTGCTGGCGGCGGTTTTCTATGGCATCAAGCCGGCGGTGGTGGCGCTGGTGCTGCATGCGGCGCAGCGAATCGGGCGGCGGGTACTGCGCAGCCGGCTGCTGCAAGGACTGGCGCTGGCGGCCTTGGTCGCCGCGGCCGTGGCCAAGCTGCCGTTCCCGCTGATTGTGTTTGGCGCCGCGCTGATTGGCCTGCTGGCGGGGCGACGCTGGCCCGCGCAACTCGGCCTGCCGGCCGAATCGGCGGCGCCAGCAGGGTCGACGGGAGCGCCGTCCCGGCTGCCCTGGGTGCAGGGGCTAAGGGTGTGCGCGCTGGGCGTTTTGCTGTGGCTGTTGCCGATGGCCGCGCTGGTGGCCGGCACCGGTTTGGCGTCCACCTGGACGCAGATGGGCTGGTTTTTCACCAAAGCGGCCCTGTTGAGTTTTGGCGGCGCCTACGCGGTATTGCCCTACGTCTATCAGGGCGCGGTCGAGCGCTACGGCTGGATCAGCCCGGCGCAGATGCTCGATGGTCTGGCGCTCGGCGAGTCGACGCCGGGACCGCTCATCATGATCGTGGCCTTTGTGGGCTTTATTGGCAGTTATACCGAGGCGGCCTTCGGTCCGGCGTACCGCCCAATGGCCGGCGCGGTCGGCGCGGCGCTGGCGACCTGGTTCACGTTCCTGCCGTCGTTTGTGTTCATTCTGGCCGGTGCGCCGCTGGTGGAAGCCAGCCGCCGCGGCCCGGCCTTCACCGCGCCGCTGCTGGCCATTTCGGCCGCCGTGGTGGGGGTGATGCTGGATCTGGCGGGCTTCTTTGCCACGCACGTGCTGTTTCCCGCCGGGCTCGCGGCGGGACCCGACGGCGCCGCGGTGATGATCGCGCTGCTGGCCGCGCTCGGGCTGTTCCGCTTTCGCTGTCAGCCGCTGACGGTGCTCGGCGGCGGCGCGCTGCTGGGCGTGCTGATCAGCGGGTGGCGGGTTTAAGCCGACGGAGCCCGCCGCCGCAGCGCGGGCAACAGGGCAAGGCCAGCGCCTAGCAGCACGATCGGCGCCGGGAGCGGCACTGGGGTGAGGCCCGCCAGCGCTCGCCGGAAAATCTGATACTCGCCCGCGCCCGAGCCCGATTGATTGAGGTTGGGCGTGCCCCAGATCCATTTTGCGCTGCTGGAAAAGATCGCCCGCCGCAATGGCCTAGCCCTACTCAGCATGGGCATGAGTGCGGATTATGAGGCGGCGGTCAAATTCGGGGCCACCCATGTGCGGGTGGGATCGGGCATATTCGGGCATCGCACTCA
>JAURHQ010000381.1 GCA_030833185.1 Gammaproteobacteria bacterium
GGCCACGCCGCTCAGGGGGTGCGCGCGGACCGCCTGCCAGGCGATTTCCTGGAGCAAGCGGTTGAGCTTTTCGGCCTCGGGCAACTTCGCCAGCTGCCCCGGCACGGGCAGGCCGACCGGGCTGCGGCGGTAGAGCGCACCAGTGACCGCAATGACGTCGAAGGGACCGCGGTCGGCCGCGCCGTTCAGGCCGTCTTGCGCCAGGACGCTGATGTTGGTGTGGTTCTGGGCCCGCAACCTGCGCTGGGCGCTGCTGGCGAGCTCCGGGTGAATTTCGAGACTGAGCACGTTGCGGGCAAAATGGGCGAGCAAGGCAGTCAGGTAACCGCTGCCGGTGCCGATCTCCAGCGCCCGTTCCTGACGGTTCGGTTTCAACGCCTGCAGGATGCGGGCTTCGACCCGCGGGGGCATCATGAACTGGCCGAAACCCAGCGGGATGCGGGTATCGGAGTACGCCAGCAGGCGAAAGTCTTCGGGCACAAACGCATCGCGGGGGACCGCCTGCAAGGCATCCAGCACGTCCTGATCGAGCACCTCCCAGGTCCTGATCTGCTGTTCCACCATGTTGAACCGGGCTTGCTGGAAATCCATCGTCATTGGCGTTGCTCGCGCGGGGGTTGCGGGGCGATTAGGCCCTGTGAGAAGACTGAATCTGGCCGGTAACGGCGCACCGATTTTATACGCTATAGTGAACCTCGCGATAGCGGCTGGGGGTGCTTCTGCGGCTGTGTCCTGAAAAGACCAGTCCTCGCAGGAGCTGAGAGTCACCCTTTGAACCTGACCCGGATAATGCCGGCGTAGGGAAGCAGCACTGCCCGATGGCACGACCTGCGGACTCCCCGGCTTGAACCCAACTGAGCACGCGCCCGCCACAGACAGGCAGGGCGCCGGAGAACCGCCATGAATGCAGTGCCTGAAGTTGCGCTGGCCGACCGTGCCGAGCTTGATCCCGAACTGACCCGCCCGCTGCCCGGCTCCCGTAAGGTCTACGTCCCGAATGCTGACGGGAGCCTGCAGGTTCCAATGCGCCAGATCGAGCAGAACCCCACCCGCGAACGGGCGGGGATGAGTCAAAACCCGGCCATTTACGTCTACGACACCTCCGGCCCGTACACCGATGCGGCAGCCCGCATCGACGTGCGCAACGGACTGCCTGCGCTACGTCAGCCCTGGATTCTGGCGCGTGGCGACACCGAGGCGCTGAGCACCCCCAGTTCGCTGTGGACGCGCCGCCGCGCCGATGAACCTGCGCTGGGCGCAATTCGCTATCCGGGCAAAACCGAGCCCCGGCGCGCCCGCGCTGGCGCCAACGTGACGCAAATGCATTACGCCCGTCGCGGTCTCATTACCCCCGAGATGGAATTCATCGCGATCCGCGAAAATCTGAAGCTGGATGCCTGGCGCGGCGCCTCGCCCCGCGACGCCCGCCTGCACGCCGGCACCACCTACGGCGCCGTCATGCCGCGAGAAATCACGCCGGAATTTGTGCGTGACGAAGTGGCGCGCGGTCGGGCGATTATCCCCAACAACATCAACCACCCGGAATCCGAACCGATGATCATCGGCCGCAACTTCCTGGTGAAAATCAACGCCAACATTGGCAACTCGGCGGTGAGTTCCTCGATCGAGGAAGAGATCGAAAAAATGCTGTGGTCTACTCGCTGGGGCGGTGACACGGTGATGGATCTCTCCACCGGCGGCGTGAACCTCGATGAGGTGCGCACGGCGATCATCAATGCTTCGCCGGTGCCCATCGGCACGGTGCCGATTTATCAGGCGCTGGAAAAGGTCGACGGCAAGGCCGAGGAGCTGACCTGGGAAATTTTCCGCGACACGCTGATTGAGCAGGCGGAGCAGGGCGTCGACTATTTCACGATCCACGCCGGCGTCCGCTTGCCCTACATCCCGATGACCGCCCGGCGGGTGACCGGCATCGTCTCGCGCGGGGGCTCGATCCTCGCCAAATGGTGTCTGGCCCATCACCGGGAGAATTTCCTCTACACGCATTTCGAGGAAATCTGCGAAATCATGAAGGCTTACGACGTCGCGTTCTCGCTAGGGGATGGCCTGCGCCCGGGCTCGATCGCGCCTGCTGGCGCCGCTCCTGCCGCAGCGGTTTTGCCCGCAGCACGGCCGACCATTCAGGAGCTGCAGCAGCGCATCGACCGGGAGGCCGAGCTTACTGCGCAAGCCGAGA
>JAURHQ010000382.1 GCA_030833185.1 Gammaproteobacteria bacterium
CACCCACAGCAGGTCGAGCAATACGCGCACCGTACGGTCGATGCCGTACTTCGACACCCCGCGGGTGCGGGCGCGGTGATTGACCGGCATTTCCATCACCCGCGCGCCAAACTGCCCGGCCAGCGCGGGAATAAAGCGATGTAGCTCCCCGTAAAGCTTCACGTGCGTCAGCGCTTCGCGGCGGTAGAGCTTGAGCGAGCAGCCGTAGTCGTGCAGATGCACGCCGGTGACGGCGGAAATGAGCCGGTTGGCAATCCGGGACGGCAGCTTGCGTGAGAGTGCGCGGTCCTGCCGGTCGCGGCGCCAGCCGGAAATAATGTCGATTCCGGGCTGCGCCGCCAGGGTCGACAGCAGCCGCGGGATATCTGCCGGGTCGTTTTGCAGGTCGGCGTCCAGCGTGACCAGCACCTCGCCTCGCGCGGCATCAAAGCCGGCCTGCATGGCAGTGGACTGGCCGTAGTTTCGATTGAGATAGAGAGGTCGCAACCACGGCCGGGTGCTCGCCAGCTCGGCCAGTACCCGGTCGCTGCCGTCGCGCGAACCGTCGTCCACGCAGATCAGCTCGAACGGGATGCCCGCACCTTCCAGCGCGGCCGCCACCTGGGTCACCAGATCGGGCAGGTTCTCGTGTTCGTTATAAACCGGCGCAATGACCGAGACGACGGGCGGGGCCGCGGCAGACGCCGCGGGATCGATGGATGCTGCATTCATCTGCCGATTGTAGTGCGCGCGTGCGCCTTTGCGGCAGATCAGGGCGAGGCCGGCGCCTCCCAGCCGCCGCCCAGCGCCCGGTACAGCTGAACCACCGCCGCGTAGGTCAGGCTGGTGGTGCGCAACTGCGAGAGTTCCGAGGCAAACAGCTGGCGCTGCGAATCCAGCACTTCGAAGTAGCTCGACACCCCGTTGCGATAACGCAGTTCGACCAAGCGCAGGCGTTCACGGTCGGCCGCCACCACCCGGTCGTAGGCCAGCCGCTGCTCGCGCAATCGCTGGTAGGCGACGAGCGCATTTTCCACTTCAAGAAAGGCATTACGCACCGCCTGCCGGTAGCTTTCGGCGGCGATGGTCTGCGTGGCGCGGACCGTGTCGAGATTCGCGCTCAGGCGCCCGGCGGTAAAAATGGGCAGGGTCAGGGCCGGATTAACCGACCAGGCTTCGCGCCCGCCGTCGAACAGCGCAGAGAGCTCCGGACTGACCACGCCCAGAAAACCGGTCAGCGAAATGCTGGGGAAAAAGGCCTTGCGCGCGGCTTCCACGTTGGCCTCGCTCGCCGCCAGCGCGCGCTCGGCGGCGCGCAGGTCGGGCCGGCGCGCCAGCAGCGCCGACGGCAGGCCAGCGCCCAGGGCTTCAGGCAGTTTGAAATCTGCCAGCTGCGTGGCGCGGGCGACTGGGCCGGGGTTACGTCCCACCAGCACCGCAAGCGCGTTTTCGGTGCTGCTGCGGCGGCGTTCAATATCGGCCAGCGCCTGTTCGGCAGTGGCCAGCGAGGTCCGCGCCTGCTGCACATCAACGCCGGCAACCACGCCCGCCTTGAAGCGCAATTCAACCATCGCCAGCGACTGCTGGCGCGATTGGCTGGTGGCCGTCGCCACCCGCGCTTCGGCGTCCAGTTCCAGTAACTCGATATAGGCCTGTGCCACCTGCGCGACCAGGCTGACCTGCACCGCCTGCTGGCCCGCCTCGCTCGCCAGCAGGTTCTGCCGCGCGACCTCGCTCAAGTCGCGCAGACGCCCCCACAGATCAATTTCCCAGGCCGGCAGGGCAAGCCCCAGGCTGGCCACTTCCGAGTCCACATTGTCGGGGCCAGCGCCCGGCTGACGCTGGCGCTGATAGCCCGCGTTCAGGCCCAGCGTGGGCCAGCGCTGGGCGTCCTGCACGCCGTAGCGCCCACGCGCTTCTGCGATGCGCGCCGTTGCAATGCGCAGGTCGCTGTTCTCGCGCAGGGCTTCGTCGATCAGGCCGGTGATTTCGGGGCCCTTGAAGACGCCGCGCCAGTCCTGCTCGGCCATGTTGCGGGCCTCGAGGGTGGGCGTGCGCCAGGTGGCCGGTACGGCGATGCTCGGCGCGACCACCGGCTCGTGCTGCCAGGGCAGCGACTGACAGCCCGCCAGCAAGGCGGATCCGAGCAGCAAGGGCAGTCGCACGCTCATGCCTGCGCTCCTTTGTCCTGACGCCGGGTGCGCC
>JAURHQ010000383.1 GCA_030833185.1 Gammaproteobacteria bacterium
TATACCCCGACCGGCAACTACTTCGGCGCCGACAGCTTCACCTACACCGTTTCCGACGGTAAGGGCGGCACCGACACGGCAACCGTTTCGCTGGTCATTAACGCCGTGAACGACGCGCCCACCGGCACGCCGAGCAGCGTGTTGCCCACGGTTGCGCAGGACCAGACCGACTACGTGGTGACGCGCGCGCAGCTGATCGCCGGCCTCAGCGATGTGGATGGCGACACCCTGAGCGTCAGCAGCATCAGCGCAAGCCACGGCACGCTGGTGGAGAACCCCGGCGATGGCAGCTACACCTACACGCCGGACACGGCCTATACCGGCGCGGATACGCTCAGCTTCAGCGTCAGCGACGGCCGCGGCGGCAGCCTGTCGACCAGCCTCGGGCTGACCGTCGCCCTGCCGGGCACGGCGGATTACTCGGCGCAGACCGCCTCGGTGGTGGTCTCGCTGTCGGGTGGTCTGGTGACGCAGGGCGGCAACGACTATCTGGTGCGGGCGAATGGCACCGGTGCGCAGCAGAACGCCTATCTGCTCACAGAAACCGCGTCGACCTTCCAGCAAGCCGTGACCGGTGCCGCCGACCAGAGCTTCAACGGCGTCAGCGGTCATCTGGTCAACATCACTTCCACCGGCGAGAACAGCGACCTGCTGGCCGCCTTCGTCACCCCCAACAGCCCGGGCACCAACGCGCTGGCCAATCCCTGGATTGCGCTTAGCGATGCCCTGCAGGAAGGCAACTGGCAGTGGGTCGATGGCCCGGAGACCGGCACCACCGTGGCCACGCCGTTCTGGGCGACCGGCGAACCGACCGAAGCCGCGTCGGGCCTCACGCCCGTTGCACCCTCCAGCACCGGTGAACTGCTGGCTAACGATCCGGACGACGGCACCGGCAACAGCAATCTGCTGTTCTTTGCCTGGGACACCACCGGCAAGTCCTACCTGCAGGGTCTGCCGGTGCGGCTGGATGAATTTCTGGCCTCGCCAAGCACCACGCTCAGCTACTCGTTGAGTGGTCTGGCGACCCAGTTTGCCGGTACCTCGGAAGCCTATTGGGGCGTGATTGCGGCAGACGCGGTGAACAGCGGCGCTGGCACCTATATGGGCTACCGCTTGCTGACCTCCACCCCGGTCAGCTACGCCAGCACGACCGCCGACTTCGCCAGCACCAGTTTGCTCAACGGCGCAATCAAGAACTCGGCCTTCTTCCTGCGCGACTTTGAAGGCACCGCCAGCGGCGCCTATCCCAATGGACCTTGGCCGCTGCAGCTGAGCGATGCGGCCGACCCCTCGAATGCCGCCCTGCTGGGCTTGGACATCAACGGTCAGGCGCCGGTCACGGTGGGCGCGCTGGTCGATGGCAGCCAGCTCTTCAGCTGGCTGGGGACGGCCTCGAGCAACTTGTTGCCGGGCAAGCCGACCTTCACCCAGTACGGCAACTGGACGCTCGACCTCGACACCAACACGCTGACCTACTCCGACGCCACCTTCGAGTACGCGAAGCTGGGGCCGGATGGCTGGTTCGACAGCAAGGCCGATACCACCAGTTGGTACATCGCCGAGTTTGAGAACGTGAGCGTGACGGCCGGCACCAACACCGCGCTGGCGGTGGTCGGCGGCGTGGTGGAAGACCGCCTCACGGGTATCGAAAACCTGCGCGGCGGCAGCGCCAACGACCGCCTGACGGGCGACGCTATCGCCAACCGCCTGGAAGGCAACGGCGGCGACGACCTGCTGGTGGGTGCGGGCGGTGATGACGCCCTGCTGGGCGGTGCGGCGAATGACGAACTGAACGGCGGCGCGGGCGCCGACGTGCTCACCGGCGGCACCGGCAACGATGTGTTTGTGTTTGATGCCGCGCTGGGCGCCGGCAACATCGACACCATCGCCGACTTTGAAGGCGCGGGCGCCGCGACCGGCGATGTGATCCGGCTGGATGACACGGTGTTTACCGTCCTCAACGCCGGCACGCTGGCGTCCTCGGCGTTCCAGAGCGGCACCACCAACACCGCCAGCACGGCGGATGCGCGCGTCATCTACAACACCAGCACCGGGGCGCTGTTCTACGACGCCGACGGCAGCGGTTCGGGCAGCACGGCGGTGCAGTTTGCCACGCTGACCGGCGCGCCGGCCGCGCTGTCGGCCGCTGACTTCACCGTCATCGGCAAGCCACCGGTGGCGGGT
>JAURHQ010000384.1 GCA_030833185.1 Gammaproteobacteria bacterium
TGCACGATTGAGGTGAAGGCCGGCAAATGATGAGGGTCTTGGCTATATTATGGCCGGACTTCACATGCTTGCTGGATCATTTTTCACCGCGATCATGAGGTGATTGAGGTTGCACGATGCTTTCATTCAGAAGGTCGCATGGTCGCACGTCAAGCGCCTGGGCGATCTCCCACAGCATGAGGAGGGTGACGTTCTGCACGCCGCGTTCAACCGCGCTGATGTAAGCACGATCCACGCCCATGCGGCCAGCCACCGCTTCCTGGCTTAACCGAGCTACGAGACGATGATGGCGGAGGTTCGCACCAAGAAGATTGCGGATGTCCATCCGCAGCTTAGACAGGATTCGCGTATTAACGCGCTACGCACTATAATACGCGGATCGTGCGGCGGAGCGGACGACATTCATGGACATGATGACGTGTCATGAAGCGCGGTCCGGGGCCGTGAGAGGGAACCGGTTCAGCCATAATGGCACATCATGCGGCTGATCCACATGGAAGGGATACCATCTATGTCGATAAGCCACAGAAATCACACATCTTCATTATTCGTCGCTTGCATAAGCTAAAGCGCGGTCGCAGCGCATGAACAGCCACCTCCCTGTCGGCCGACTGGCCGAGCATCTTGAATCCCTGTCGAGAGAACGCGCCTGGTTCGCGATCGTCGCTGCGACGACAGGGGTTGCTGCCGCGAATTTCTCCTTCCCGGCGATCGGTTTTGCCCCGCTTTACATGCCGGTCATTTGTGGAGCCTGCTGGGCGCTGGGTGCGCGCGAGGGCTATTTCGTGGCGACCGTCACGGCGTTCCTGACAGCCGTTCCGGCGCTGCACGCCCCGCCCGAGCTTCCGCCCGCGCTGCTGGCGCTGCGCGTCGCGGTCCCCGTCGCCGCCTTCCTGTTCATCGCCGCCGCTGTCACCAGTTTCCGGCGATCCTATGACCGCGAATTGTTCAACGCGCACCGCGACCGCATGACCGGCACGCTCAATAAGGAGGTTTTTCACCGCCGCTGCGCGCAGGCGATCGAGGATGCGAGGCATACACGCCGAACGCTCCTGCTCGTGCTTCTCGACCTCGATGATTTCAAGGCGGCGAACGACCGTGCCGGCCACCTTGCCGGCGACGAAATCCTGCGTGCTTTCGCCAAGGGGGTATCCGCGATCATGCGCCGCGAAGATTTGATCGGCCGTATTGGCGGCGATGAATTTGCATTGCTGGTGCGCGTGCCGTCGATCGCGGAGGGCCAGGGCATTGCCCGCGATATTCACGCCCGCCTGTCGGCCGTGCTGGCGCAATCGCGCTATCCGGTGACATGTAGCATGGGCGCGTTGCTGATTCCGCCCGAAGTGCCGCGCACCATAAGCGAGCTGATCCACGCGGCCGACCAGGCCATGTATCGCGCCAAGCGCGGCGGCAAGAATGCGGTCGAAATCGATGATGGCACCGAGCCTCAGGGGGCCGCAATCCTCCCCATTGCCATGCAGCGCCGGGAGGGGGTTGCATGATCGATCTCGCCCTCATCGGCCGGGATGAAGAAACCAAATGGATTCCGGGTCAAAGCCGGATGTGGCTTGACGACACTTGCCCTCACGAAGCGTCAGGCCGGTCCGGTCTCCGCCAGCTATACGACAAGATGGCGCTGGCGGGGCGGGTGAGGGGCAACGAGGCCGGTAGGCCGCCCCTCGCCCTTATGGTTGTCCCACTTCCTGACAGTGCATGGGGTGCCTGAAATGGAGCAGAGCGCGACACATGGCAGCGATCCCGATCCCCTTCGCATAACGGCCGACCCCGCCCTTGTGCGGGCAATCGGCGGCGCGTTGACGGTGTTCGCTACGTTGATGGCGCGAAAGGGGATCGAGTCCCTTGAGGAAACCGCCAACCTTCTTGGCATTTATGCGGTATTGACTGACGAAATCGCGCCTGACGAGGCGCTCATACTCGGCTGCTGGGCCGGAATGCTGCGTGACGCGGCGGAAGGGATAAGTGTCGAGTCGACCAACAAGGGAGGGGATCAGCAGGGAGATCAAGCGCAATGACATCACCGGGCACGAGGGTCAGCCATGAGGCGGCCGTTCTGATAGTCGAGGACGGACCGCTTGTGCGAGCCTTTGCGGCCGATATTCTCATGGACGCGGGCTATCGCGTGTTCGAGGCGTGCGAAGCGGCCGACGC
>JAURHQ010000385.1 GCA_030833185.1 Gammaproteobacteria bacterium
CGACCGCAACAACCGCCGCGAGCAACGCTGGTAGCGCGCCGCGTTGCGGGGTGGAAAACCGGCCCGGTAACGCCCCCGTCATTTTTCTCGCTGCAGGGCAAAAAAGCGGTTGCGCCCCGCGGAAGCGATGCTAATGACGCCCCTCCCGACCGGGCAGCGGCCCACAGGTCTTGGACGCATAGCTCAGTTGGTAGAGCAGCTGACTCTTAATCAGCGGGTCCTTGGTTCGAGCCCAAGTGCGTCCACCATATTCTAATATAAAGCCAATGACTTGATCACTCCGTCGCGGAGTCCTGTAGCAATTCATTTTCGGCTAGGTAGCTAGCTGGGTAGCAAGGCTGACTGCTGTGCGTTTTTCTCAGTTTGCCGCATAGGAAAAGAATCGCGTGGCTCCAAAAGCCCCTTCAAGCATCGCTAGGGCAACATAGGCCACCGCAGTTCAAAGACAGCTCTTCCCACCTCAAACGACAACGCTAACCGTCGCACGGTGCGCGATGGCGGTGGCCTTGCGCACGCCAATCATAGCGGACGCAGGCATCTTGAACGGCAAGACTGCCGGAGTCGTAATCAGCACCTTGAACTTCGGGATGCTGAGTTCCTCCCGGCGTTTCTCGACTTTTAACAGCTTTTAGCCGGTCACTGTTTCGACGAAATTCGCGAATCTTGGCAAACCACCGTGGTCAGAGTTGGGGTAATCCATGTCGCGCTCCGGTCTGTGCGCGTCAAAAGAGAAACGACCAGACCGCCTTGCCATGTGTCATTTCCTGGCTTGCACGAAGTTGGCCCAGCCTCCGAAACTCGAAATATCCTGCGCATTGTCCAGTGCCCGCGGCTCCGCAACAAAGCCTTTCACGCTGGTTCCATCTGACAGGTGCAAGGTGCCAATCGCAAGCGGAGGCGGCACGTTGGCCACGAAGCGGCCAAACGCATCGAACGGTAGCGAATAGACTTCCACCGCAATCGCGAATCCGTCCTCGCCGACATGAACCAGCGCCGGTTTTGGCGGGGTGGAAGCAGCCATGGCAAAAAGGCGATAGCTGGGAGCGGTGGTTGTTCGCGTGATCAGGCGCGCGCCATGGTGCACCAGTTCGGCGTGAAGTGGCATTCCTTCCAGATGTGCCCCAACCACGGCCATGGCGACAGTCTCCGAAGGGGCCGCATCCAGCGGAGGCGTTTCGAAGGGACTGACGGACATGTAGCGATCTCCAAATTCTATCAGCCTCGTATCGGCGAATGCTGGTCCCAGGAAGCTGATGCCAAAGCCTGTACCATTGGCCGGAAAGCCTGCGGGCAGGGAAATCGCGCAAAGGACAAGCAGGTTGGTTGCGGACGTATAAATACCCATTCTGGCATTGAGACCGAAAGGTTCGGCCAGAACCTGCTTGATCGGGTAGACGCTCGGAGTGGTCGGCAACATTAATGCATCGATCGACGCCCAGATCAGGACCATTTCGCGCGCCAACGCCTGCAGCGTATAGATTCCACGAAAAGCATCCACAGCATCATGGCGCAGACCATTCTTGATGATGGACGCGACAACCGGATGGACGGCGTCGGGATGGCTGGAGATAAACCCGCCGATGGCGGCGGTGCGCTCAGCGATCCAGGGGCCATCGTAGAGCAGTTTTCCCGCCTCGATCAGAGGAGTGATGTCCACTTCGTGCAGTCGTGCGCCAGTCGCCTCGCAGCGGCGTTTTGCGTCCTCGAATAATGCCGCTGATTCCGCGTCGCCGAAGAATTCCAGCTGATCTTGCCGGGGCACGCCGACAGTCAGGCTGGCCGACCATCCGGCGGCCTCCGTCTGCAACCGTGAAAACGGATCATCGGCATCAAACCCCCGAACAATCCGGTCCACCAGCGCAGCGTCCTTTACGTCGGTTGCGAACACCGAAACGCAATCGAGCGTGCGGCAGGCCGGTAGCATTCCGCGGGAACTCCAACTCCCGCGAGTGGGCTTGAACCCGACACACCCGTTGATCGCGGCGGGGACGCGGCCCGATCCCGCAGTATCGGTGCCAAGCGCGAAAGGGACCAACCCGGCGGCAACCGCGACGCCCGAACCGGAACAGGTACGAGAACAAGAGGAGCCCGCCCCCCCAACGACGGCGCCCAGGGCAAGGAAGCCGCGGTCGGACAAGGGCAAGCGCCGGGGCACACTGC
>JAURHQ010000386.1 GCA_030833185.1 Gammaproteobacteria bacterium
TGGCGGCACGCAACGCGCGGTTGCAGCCACGCCGAGACGCAAAGCTGCTCACGCGATGGAAAAACGCCGGCACCTTGGCCCACGACAGCCATCCTGCCTGGCACCGGGAGCCGGCTTGAGACGCGGATCGACGATACCGGCAATTGCCCGATGCACGTCCGTTCTCGGGGGATACTTTGCATCCGAAATAGATGGAATCCGGCGCCCGAAAACGCTGCTTTCGTGGCCTCACGCGCAGTCCCTTACCCGCACATGCCGCGGGCCAGGGCAGCGGCCGCCCGGGACCTGATTCCGCTGAGCGCGCCGGCGCGCGTAGACTCGGATATCCCTGACGCTGGAGGCGCCCCGCCATGCCCCATCTGCCGCTGCGACTTGCTGCCCTCGGTCTGCTGCTCACCGGCCTGCCCTGCGCCGCTGCCGAATCCTTGCCGGCGCGGCTCGACGACGCCATCGTCGGGCTCGAACCTCACATCATTGAATGGCGTCGCGACTTCCACGCCCACCCCGAACTCTCTAATCGCGAAACCCGGACCAGCGAACGGGTTGCCGCGCATCTCAAAACACTGGGCTTGGCAGTCACCACCGGGGTCGCCCACACCGGCGTGGTGGCGCTCCTGAAAGGCGGCAAGCCGGGCCCCGTGGTTGCACTCCGCGCCGACATGGACGCGCTGCCGGTGACCGAAGAAGTCGAACTGCCGTTCCGCTCGAGCGTGAAAGCCGAATACGGCGGGCAGCAGGTCGGCGTGATGCACGCCTGCGGGCATGACGCGCACACCGCGATCCTGATGAGCGTGGCGCAGGCGCTGGTGGCGGTGAAGGACGAACTGCCGGGTACGGTGAAGTTCATTTTCCAGCCGGCGGAAGAAGGCGCGCCGGCGGGTGAGCGCGGCGGCGCCTTGCTGATGCGCGAAGAAGGCGTGCTGGACAACCCGAAACCGGATGCCATTTTCGGTCTGCATGTGGTGTCGGGCACCCCGACCGGCGAGATTCGCTACCGCTCGGGTCCGTTCATGGCCAGCAACGACTGGCTCAGCATCAAGGTCAACGGGCGGCAAACCCACGGCGCGTGGCCGTGGAACGGGGTGGACCCGGTCGTTACCGCTGCGCAGATCGTGACCGGCCTGCAAAACATCGTGGCGCGTCAGATTGATATTTCCAAAGAGCCGGCGGTGGTGACGGTGGCGACCGTCAACGGCGGCATCCGCAAGAACATCATTCCCGACACGGTGGAACTGACCGGCACTATTCGCACTTTTGACGAACCCATGCGGCGGGACATCCACGCCCGCGTGAAGCACATCGCGGAGGCCATTGCCTCGGCCAATGGCGCGAGCGCCGACGTCACCATCGACACCGCAACCACGGTCACCCTGAACGACCCTGTGCTGACCGAACGCACCCTGCCCTCGCTGGTGCGCATTGCCGGCAAGGACAAGGTGCGCGTCAGCCCGCGGGTAATGATTGCGGAAGATTTTTCCTATTTTCAGGAGCAGGTGCCGGGCGTGTTTTTCTTTGTGGGCGTCACGCCGCCGGACGAGGACATGAGCAAGGCAGCGTCCAA
The DNA here is from genome assembly GCA_030833185.1 of Gammaproteobacteria bacterium. Classification (GTDB taxonomy): domain Bacteria; phylum Pseudomonadota; class Gammaproteobacteria. The sequence goes on from JAURHQ010000386.1 coordinate 1,562, forward strand.
TCATTCGCCGCGCTTCTTTGTAGACGAGGCCGCACTCGTCACCGGCGCCCGCGCGCTGGGCGCGGTGGCGGTGGATTTTTTGAGCGCCGGCGCCCCGGCGGCGCGCTAGCCCATCCGGGCTTATTTTTTCGCGATATTCGCCGCCGCAAACTGCGTCGGCCAATAGTCGCAGGCCGCGAGGCCCTCCAGCGCAAGTCCGTAGGGCAGCTGCTCGAGCATCGCGCGTTTGACCTGCATCAGCATGGCTTCGCGGGTCAGGCGCGTGGTCAGCGCGGGGCGCTGGCGAACCAGGCGGGCCAGCGCCCATGCGCGATCCAGCAGCGCCGACTGCGGCATCACCTCATTGACCACGCCCAGATTAAGCGCCTCAGCCGCGGACAACTGCTGCCCGGTCATCAGGAAATAGCGCGCACGATTCAGGCCCAGCAGCATCGGCCACACCACGTGCACGCCGTCGCCCGGCACCACCACCGACGCGCCGCCCGAGTGCGCCGCCCGCGGCGGGTGGGCGGGTGCTGCTGCCGCCGGCAACGCCACGGACGGCGAGGCGACGGCAAACGAGGAGGAGGTGGGCGGGCCGT
>JAURHQ010000387.1 GCA_030833185.1 Gammaproteobacteria bacterium
CCCGCCGCAACTCGTCGAGACTGTCGGTGAACGTAATCGCGGCGCTCGCCAACTCAGCCGGCGGCACTTCCAGCGTGCTGTCGACGCCGCGCTGCAGTTCTGCAATCCGGTGGGGATTGATATCAAAGCCGACGCACGGCGCCCGCTGCCCGAAAGCAACGGCCACCGGCAGGCCGACATAGCCCAGCCCGATGACCGCAATTTTGCGTTGATGCATGTTTATTAAACCTTGTAAAAATCCTTGTACCAGTCGACGAAGCGGGCGACACCCGTCGCTACCGGGGTCTCCGGCCGGTAACCCACATCCGCCACCAGCGCGCTGACGTCGGCGTAGGTGTCGGGCACATCACCCGGCTGAATCGGCAAAAAACGCTTCTGCGCTTCGCGCCCCAGGCACTTTTCCAGCGTGCCGATGAAATCCATCAATTCAACCGGCGAATTGTTGCCGATGTTGTACAGCCGGTAAGGCGCGGCGGAGGTGCCCGGATCGGGATGGTCGCCCTGCCAGTCCGGGTTGGGCGCGGCCGGCCGGTCGAGCGTGCGCATGACGCCTTCCACGATGTCGTCGATATAGGTGAAATCCCGCCGGTGCTTGCCGTAATTGTAAATATCGATCGGTTCGCCGTTCAGAATCTTGCGGGTAAACAGGAACAGGGCCATATCGGGCCGGCCCCAGGGCCCATAGACGGTAAAAAACCTGAGCCCGGTGGTCGGAATCTGGTACAGGGAACTGTAGGTGTGTGCCATCAGTTCGTTGGCTTTCTTGGTCGCCGCGTACAGCGAAATGGGATGGTCCACGTTGTCGTGCACCGAAAACGGCATGCGGGTGTTGGCGCCGTAAACCGAACTGCTGGAGGCGTAGACCAGGTGCGCCGCCCCGGTCTGGCGACAGCCCTCCAGCACGTTCATGAAGCCGACCAGATTGGAATCGACGTAGGCCTGCGGATTTTGCAGGGAGTAGCGCACCCCGGCCTGCGCCGCGAGATGCACGATGCGGGGTGGCCGGTAGCGTTGAAATAGATCGGCCATGCCGGCCCGGTCGGCCACATCCAGACGCTCGAACACAAAACCTGCATGGGCAGTGAGACGCGCGAGGCGGGCGGCCTTGAGCGCCGGGTCGTAGTAGTCGTTCAGATTGTCGAGACCAATGACTTCGTCGCCGCGCGCCAGCAACATCTCGCTCAGGCGGGCGCCAATAAAGCCCGCCGCCCCGGTCACCAGAATTCGCATGCGCACCGCCCGACTCAAAACAGGCTCGCATTCTACACAAGGCCTGCCGAGGCCGAACGTGCGCGGGGCACTGGCGGCGGGTCAAGTCAGGAGCCTGGCTCCCGTGACAGCCTGCGCGGCAGTCCTTAGTATTCGCTCAAGTTTCAGGCAGGAGCCCGCCGATGTCCTCTCGTTCCCAGATGTCCCCCGAATCGCTGGCGGTCGACCTCGCCAATCTCTACCGCGAAGAGTCCTACACCGACCTGCAGTCCGCCTCCGTGCGGGTGCTGACCCCCGTGCTGCCGGACGGCTCGCTCGACCCGGCCCGCAGCCCGATGTACATCGGCGACACCACCCTGATGACCCAGATGGGCCCGATTCCCGTGCAGTTTCCGCTGGAAGCCGCCACCCTCGAGCAGGCGTTTGCCCTGTTTCCGGAAGGCGTGCGCGGCGCCATCGAACGGCTGCAGGAACGCGCCCGCGACATGGCCCGCGAGGAAGCCTCGCGCATCATGGTGCCGGGCAAGCCGCAGGGCGGTGGCTTCGGTGGCATGGGCATGGCGCCGGGTAAAGGCAAATTGATCCTCGACTAGTGCCAGCCCCCACGGCGCGGTGCGGCTGGCCGCAGGCCCGCCGCCAGAGCCTGCCCTGCCGCTTCCGTTTGCCCGCATGACGCCTGCCTCGCCGACGCCAGCCTGCCTGGACGCCCGCGCCCTGTCCTGCACCCGGGCCGACCGGCTGATTTTCGAGGCGCTGGATTTCACCGCCCGCGCGGGCGAGGTCTGGCAGGTCACCGGCGCCAACGGTGCGGGCAAGACCAGCACCATCGAGGTGTGCGAAGGCTTCCGCACCCCCGTGCAAGGCACCATCCGAGTCCTTGGTCTGAATCCCGCCACTCAGCATGCAGAGCTCACGCACC
>JAURHQ010000388.1 GCA_030833185.1 Gammaproteobacteria bacterium
TTCGACCGCGTCAGCTGGTTCATCGCCAATGCGCGGACCGACACCGCCATGGTTTGCGTGCCCGCATTGCCGCCGATGCTGGCGACGACGGGCATCAGGATCGCCAGCGCCACCAATTGCTCGATCGCCGCGCCGAACGCCGCGATGATCAGTGAGGCGACCAGCGCCGTGCCCAGGTTCGCGATCAGCCAGCGCACGCGTTGCGAATAGGAGGTGCGGATCGGCTCGTTGATGTCGCCTTCGCCCGCGCCCGACAGCAGCAGCGTATCCTCGCCCGCTTCTTCCTGGATGATATGCGCGACGTCGTCGGCGGTGATCTGGCCGATCAGCCGCCCGGCCTTGTCCACCACGGGCGGCACATCGGTGCGCGTTTCATCCAAGCGTATTGTCCGGTTGTGGAATTCGGTCTCGTCGGCCAGACCATGCACGCGGTCGATGAGCGCACGCCCGTTGCCGAGCTGGAACAACTTGCCGCGATCTATCGCCGGATTTTGCAAGCCTATTTTGGCTGAGGCTTAATAATCGACACCGATGAGATAAAGCCCTGCGGCCGGCGCGACCTGCCCGCAGCGCGTGCGATCTTTCGATTCCAGCACCGCGCGCAATTCGCGCGCGCTCCATTTGCCCGAGCCGACATGCTCAATAGAGCCCACCATGGAGCGCACTTGTCGATGCAGGAAAGAGCGCGCGGAGGTGTAGACGTGTATTTCTTCACCCACGCGCGACACATCGAGCCGCTCCAGCGTACGCACGGGGCTTTCAGCCTGACAATCGGCATCGCGGAAGGTGGAGAAATCATGTCGGCCGACAAGTTGCTGGGCCGCCTCATGCATGGCCTCGGCATTGAGCGGGCGTTTCACCAGCCAAGCCTTGCCTGCATCAATAGCGAGAGGCGCACGGCGATTGATGATGCGATAGAGATAATGCCGACGCGTGGCTGAAAAGCGCGCATCGAAATCATCCGCCACCACTTCGGCTTTGCGAATGGCAACGAGATGCGGGCGCATGTGCGCGTTCACCGCATCACGCAATTTATCGCCGCGCCAATCTTTTGTGAGATCGCATGTGGCAACCTGTGCTGTTGCATGAACGCCCGTATCCGTGCGCCCTGCGCCTTTGATCACAACCGGCGCACCATCGACTGCGGCGAGCGCGTCTTCAATGACTTGCTGCACAGCCAATCCGTTGGCTTGGCGCTGCCAGCCGCAAAAAGCCGAGCCATCATATTCAATATCGAGGCGATAGCGCGCCATGGCGATCAAGCCGGAGAGGGAAGGACAAAGCCCTTCGACAGACGCGCACCGCGCAAAAACTCATCCGCCTTCATCGGCGCTTTGCCAGCGCGCTGCACATCCATGATCTGCAATGCGCCCTGCCCGCAGGCAATGGTCAAAGCGTCATCGAGCAATGTGCCGGGCATCCCTTGCCCGCTCGCCACTTTCGAGCGCAAGACTTTGATGCGCTCGGGGCCTTTGCCAAAATCCACTTCAAAGAAAGCGCCAGGAAAAGGCGACAGGCCGCGCACATGATTGCGCAGCTCTTGCGCGGAGCGTCGCCAATCGATGCGGGCTTCTGCTTTTTCGATTTTGTGCGCGTAAGTCACGCCCTCTTCGGACTGCGGTGTGAAATGCAGCGAGTCGCGCGAGAAAGCAGCCAGCGCACGCACCATCAAATCCGCACCAATCATCGACAGGCGATCGTGAAGATCAGAGGCTGTCATGTCAGGCGCAATCGTCACGCGCTCGGCCATGCCGACAGGGCCTGTATCAAGCCCCTCTTCCATCTTCATCACCATGACGCCGGTTGCAGCATCACCCGCCATAATGGCGCGCTGGATGGGCGCGGCACCCCGCCAGCGTGGCAAGAGAGAGGCATGCAGATTGAGGCAACCCAGACGCGGCGCATCGAGCACAGCTTTGGGCAGGATCAGACCGTAAGCGACAACAACCGCCACATCGGCCTCATGCGCGGCAAAGCGCGCGATCTCTTCGTCATTGCGCAAAGTCTTGGGCGTGAAAACCGGAATGCCGAATTTATCAGCCAGAGCATGCACGGACGAGGGGCGCAAATCCATGCCGCGACCTGCGGGCTTGGGTGCGCGCGTATAGACAGCAACGATCTCG
>JAURHQ010000389.1 GCA_030833185.1 Gammaproteobacteria bacterium
TATTTCTCCGAAGCCACCATCCGCTACGAAATGCATTCCTGGCATCTCGACGGCATGGAAGGGCGGGCCAACGGCCGGCTCATCTGCTACGACCCGCAGACCCGCCGCACGCGCACGGTCATCAAGGACATCTGCTTTCCGAACGGCGTGTGCGTGGCGCACGACGGGCGCTCGGTGCTGTTTGCCTCAACCTGGCTGTGCTCCATTTTTCGCTACTGGATTGAGGGGCCAAAAAAAGGCCAGGTCGAAACGCTGATCGACCAGCTGCCCGGCTACCCCGACAACATCAATCGCGCCTCCGACGGCGGCTACTGGCTGGCGATGGTCGGCATCCGCTCGCCGGCCTTCGATCTGGCCATGCGGCACCCGGGCTTTCGCCTGCGCATGGTCAAGCAGATCCCGCCGGATGAATGGATCCTGCCCGGCATCAACAACGGCTGCGTGGTGAAATTCAACGAGCAGGGCGAGGTGCTGGAAAGCCTGTGGGATCCGGGCGGCGCCAAGCACGCCACGCTGACCTCCATGCGCGAGCACAAGGGCAAGCTCTATCTGGGGGGCCTGGAGAACAACCGCATTGGCTGCATCACGCTGCCGGACGCCGATCCCCACTGGGACGGCAACGACAGCTACTGGGGGAGGCGGGTGTCATGAGCGGCTGGTGGCGTCACGCGCTGGGCGATTTGGCGGCGCTGCTGTTTCCCGAGCGCGAAGCGGGTCAGGCGCTGCCGGTGATGGACGGCGCCTGGACGCCGAATCGCGGGCTGGATGAGGCCCTGCCGCTGGGGCCAGATCTGCCGGGCGTGGACGATCTGGTGGCCGATCGCGAGGGCGGGGCGTGGGTCTCGGCCGGCGACACGCTGTGGCATTTCGGTGGCGAAGACCTCGGCACGCGTCGTGCGCACGCCCGGCTGCCGGGTGAGGCCGGCGCGTTGGCCCGGGTGGGCGAGGCGCTGTATGTGGGCGTCGCCGACTGCGGCGTGCTGAAGCTCGATGCGACGGGTCGCGAAGTCGCACGACTGACGGCGGTGGACGGCCAGCCGCTGACTTGCGTGACCGCGCTCGCCTCGCTGCCGGACGGGCGGCTCGTCATCACCCAGGGATCGGCGCAGCACCCGCCCGCGCGCTGGTGCCACGACCTCATGGAAAAAGGCGCATCGGGTCGCGTGGTCCTGGCCAGTGCCGATCTGGCGCAGGCCCGCACGCTGAAAGCAGGGCTCGCGTGGCCGGCCGGCGTGCTGGTGCAAGCCGATGGCAGCGCGCTGTGGGTCACTGAGAGCTGGCGTCACGCAGTGCACCGGCTTGGACTGGATGGCGAACTGCGGCCGCTCCTGCGCAATTTGCCGGCCTATCCGGCGCGGCTGGTGGCTGACGGCCAGGGCGGGGCCTGGCTCGGGCTGATGGCCGCGCGCACACAGCTGGTGGAGCTGGTGCTGCGCGAGCGCGAGTTCCGCGAAGACATGCTCGCCACCGTCGACCCGCGCTACTGGATTGCGCCCAGCCTGCGGGCAACCGGTCACTACCTCGAACCCTTGCAAGGGGGCGCCCTGAAGAAGCTCGGCATGATGAAACCCTGGGCGCCGCCGCGATCCTACGGCCTCGTGGCGCAGCTGGCGGCTGACGCCACGCCGCTGCGCAGCCTGCACAGTCGTGCGGGTGGCGTACACCACGGCGTGCTGTCGGCGGTGCCGGTGGGCAAACGGGTGTTGGCCGTGTCGAAAGGCGGTGCGCGCGTGCTGGCGCTGCCCGCCGCCGGGGCGCGCGACGCATGAGCCAGACGCCCTTGATACGCATCGAGCAGGGCAGCAAGGCCTACGGCGGCATCACCGTGCTGGAGGGGGTGGATTTCGAACTCCGCGCCGGCGAAATCCACGCGCTGGTCGGCGAAAACGGCGCCGGCAAGTCCACGCTCTGCAAGGCCATCGCGGGCGCGATCGGTCTCAGCGCGGGGCGCTATCTGATCGACGGCAAGCCGGTACGCTTCCAGCGCCCGGGCGACGCGCTGAAGGCCGGGGTGTCGATGGTGTATCAGGAGTCGAGTCTGGTG
>JAURHQ010000038.1 GCA_030833185.1 Gammaproteobacteria bacterium
GGGCAAGGGCAGGTCGACGCGAAACTCCGATCCCACGCCGACCTCGCTGTGCACGCCAATCGAGCCGCCGTGGCTGTTGACCAAGGTGCGGGTGATGCTCAGGCCCAAACCGTTGCCGCGCAAGGCGTCGCGCGGGGCGGATTGACCATCGGCCTGGGTGAGTTGGACGAAGGGATCAAAAATTTTGTGCTGGGCCTCGATGGGGATGCCACGCCCACTGTCTTTGACGCACACCACCAAATTGCCTTGGTTGGGGCCGGTGCTCTCGTAGTCAACTTGCATGGTCACATGGCCATGGTCGGTGAACTTGAGGGCATTGCCCAGCAGGTTGATGAGAATCTGCCGCACGCGGTCCTCATCGCCCAGCATCCAGACGGTCTCGCCAAGCTCGCTGAAGTGACGCAGCCGCAGGCGCGGATTGCCCGTAGGCTGCAACAGGGCGACGGTCTCGCGGACCAGATTTTCAACATCAAACGGGCGCTGGTTGAGCTTCAAGGCACCGCTTTCAATGCGCGACAGGTCCAGCACGTCGTTGATGATGGTCAGCAGGTGCTTGCCGGAGTTTTCAATCAGCTTGACCTCTTCCTCGCCGACCGACACCCGCGGCTGCTGCCGGGCAATTTCCAGCACGCCCAGCATGGCGTGGAGCGGGGTGCGCATTTCATGGCTCATGGTCGCCAGAAAACTGGTTTTGATCTCGCTGGCGTGCTCGGCCCGCAGCAGGGCCTCGGCCCGCGCGGCCGCGAGGCGCCCCGCGGTATAGCGCAGGGTCAGTAATTCGGTCATGTCCCGCGATACGCGCCGGGCGTCGAGCAGCAGGACCAGCAAATAGGTCAGCAGGCAGAACGCGAAGAACAGGTGCAGCGGTTCGTTCCTGAAAAATTCGAGGACGGCGTTGGGCAGCAGCAGGGCACCGACAAACGCAAAGGTGCTGGCAAAGTCGTGCGAGAGCACCACGGCGCCCAGCGCGCCCAGCCCGAACAGGCAGGCAATGCCCATGGCCATCAACATGTTGTCCGAGGGCTGGATGAGCGCCATCAGCATCACGCCCCAGATGAGGCCATCCCCGGTCAGCAGCCAGGTGTGGAGCGTCATCCATTGTCGTGTGCTGCGCACCCCCGGTTTGTGCCGCCAGCTGTACACGCAGAGCAGCCGGGTGCCGGCAATCAGCAGCTTGGCGCCGAGCCACATGCTGAGGTGGAGATGTGGAACCTGCGGCCAGAGGAAAAGGCCAAGCCCGCACGCAAAGCCCATGCCGATCAGCAGGCTGGGGGTATTGCGTTCAAACAGCAGGCGGAGGCGGGCGGCGGTGACCTCCTCCGCGAGGGGGTCGGTCTCCAGGGGAGCCGCCGGGGTCAGCAGGGATGTCATGGGCGCGCTCTATCCTCAATCTGGCAGTCCACGCGGCGCCATGGACATCAGGCCTGTCTTGCGACAGCCACCAACGGGCTGGCGCGCCGGGTGAGGCGCGCCAGTTCGGTTTTAGAGTTGCAGGGACTTCACTTCCAGAAACTCTTCCAGCCCGAACTTGCCGGCTTCGCGGCCCAGTCCCGACTGCTTGTAGCCACCGAAGGGCGCCAGCGGGTTGTAGCGGCCACCGTTGACCGAGATCTGCCCGGTACGGATTTTCTTCGCCACTTCAATACCGTGTTCCTTGGTGCCGGCCCAGACGTTGCCGCCCAGCCCGTAGATGGTGTCGTTAGCGATGCGCACGGCGTCCGCTTCGTCCTTGAAAGGGATGATGGCCAGCACCGGCCCGAAGATTTCTTCGCGGGCGATGGTCATGTCGTTGTTCACATCGGCAAACACGGTGGGCTTGACGTAGAAGCCCTTGTCCAGGCCCTCCGGCGCATCGGCGCCGCCGGTAACCAGACGCGCGCCTTCTTCCACGCCCTTCTTGATGAGGTTACGGATGCGCTCGCGCTGGATGGCGGAGATCACCGGGCCCAGCTTCACGTTGCCGGCGATCGGGTCGCCGACGGTGAAGGTCTCGGCGGCGTCCTTGGCGAACTTCACCGCTTCTTCGTAGCGCGATTCCGGCACCAGCATGCGCGAGGGCGCAATGCAGGCCTGCCCGGAATTGAGGTAGCACTCGTTGACGCCAGCCTTCACGGCCTTTTCCAAGTCGGCGTCTTCCAGAATGACGTGCGGCGACTTGCCGCCCAGTTCCAGCGCCACGCGCTTGACGGTCTGGGCGGCGACTTCGGCCACGCGGCGGCCGGCGCGGGTCGAGCCCGTGAACGATACCATGTCGACCTCGGGGTGCGCCGCCAGCACTTCGCCCACCACCGGGCCATAGCCGGTGACGAGGTTGAACACGCCCGGCGGCAGGCCGACTTCGTGCAGCACTTCGGCGAGGATAAAGGCGGTGCTCGGGGCGACTTCGCTGGGCTTCAGCACCACGGTGCAACCGGCGGCCAGCGCCGGCGCCACTTTGAGCATGATCTGGTTGATCGGGAAGTTCCAGGGCGTGATGGCGGCAACCACGCCAATGGCTTCGCGCACCACCAGCGAGGTGCCGACCTGTTCTTCAAACTGGTAGGTCTTCAGCATTTCGGCGTAGGTCTTGGCGGCGCCGATCGGCAGGCTGGCCTGAATCATATTGGCCATCTTGAGCGGCATGCCCACTTCGGTGGCAATCGCCAGCGCCACGTCGTTGCGACGGGCTTCCATGCCGGCGGCGATTTTCTCGAGGATTTCGGCGCGCTCGGCGACCGGGGTCTGCGACCAGCTGTCGAAGGCGGCGCGGGCGGCGGCCACCGCGCGGTCGGCGTCTTCTTTCACGCCTTCTGGAATACGGGTCACCACTTCTTCGGTAGACGCGCAGGTGGCGTCGATGGTGCCTCGGCCGACGGGTTCAACCCACGCGCCATTGATATAAAACTTGTCGTAAATCTTCATGGAGGACTCCGGGTCTGACGGGGGAAGCGCCGCGCGCCGGCGGCGCGTGGCAAGGAGGCCGATTCTATGCGCTACCGGGCCAATGGAAAACGCATTAACCTCCGGGCCTGCCTTGACGAGGGTCCTTTGTGAGCTTGCCCAGCCTGTTCATTTCGCATGGCGCGCCGGATCTGGTGCTGACCGACCTGCCGGCCAGGCGATTCTTGCTGGGCCTGGGGCATGCATTCCCGCGCCCGCGTGCGATTTGCGTGGCCTCGGCGCACTACGAGGGTCCCGAGCCGCGGCTGACCAGCGCCGCCGCGCCGCAGACGATCCACGACTTTGGCGGGTTTGACCCTGCGCTCTATCAGCTGCGCTATCCGGCGCCGGGTGAGCCGGCGCTGGCCGCGCGCGTGGTTGCCCAGCTTGCCGCCGCGGGATTCCAGGCCAGCGCCGACGCCCGCTGGGGCTTTGACCACGGCACCTGGTGTCCGCTGCGGCTGATGTATCCCGAGGCCGACATCCCCACCATTGCGGTAAGCGTCAGCGGCCAACGTGATGCGCGCTGGCACCTTGAGTTGGGGCGGGCGCTCTCGTTCTTCCGCGCCGAGGGGGTGCTTGTCATCGGTTCCGGGGCGTTGACGCATAACCTGCACGAGGCCGCGCCGCCGGCGGGCAATACGCAGGCGCCGCCCGGCGTGCACAAGTTTGCCGACTGGATGGGCGCGCGCCTTGCGGCGCAGGACGAGGCCGCCTTGCTGGATTACCGGGCACGCGCGCCCGAGGCCCGTCATCAGCATCCCAGTACCGAGCACCTCATGCCCTTGTTCGTCGCCCTTGGCGCTGCCGGTGACGCTTGGCGCGCCGAGCGCCTGCACAGCAGCGTCAGCTATCGCTGCCTGCGCATGGACGCTTTCAGGTTCGACGCGTGAACATCACGGCGCTTGAGGCTTTCCCGCTGTCCTGCGCGGTGCCAGAAGACCAGCAGGTTAGCCTCGGCATCGGCCGTACGGTCAAGCGCGATACGGTGCTGGTCAAGATAACGACCGACGAGGGCCTGGTCGGCTGGGGCGAAGCCCACGCCGGGCGCGCGCCCACGGTGATTGCGGAGCTCATTCATTCCACGCTGGCGCCGACGCTGCTGGGGCAGCGGGCGGACGATATCGACGCCCTGTGGGCCCGGATGTACCGTCTGCAACTCGCCAGCCACGGCACCGGCGCGGCGGCCGCGCTGGCGGTGTCGGGCATCGACATGGCGCTGTGGGATTTGCGCGGCAAGGCGGCCGGGCTGCCCCTGTATGCGCTATTGGGCGGGGAGCGACGCGCGCTCCGCGCCTACGCCGGCGGCATTTCCTTTGGCTATGGCACGCTGGGCGCGCTGCTGCATGAGGCCGCGCGCGCGCGGGATGCCGGCTATCGCGCGCTCAAGCTGCGGCTGGGGCTGGATGTCGACGAGGATCTCAAACGCGTGGCCGCCGTCCGCGCTGCGTTGGGCACCGCGTTTGATCTGCTGACCGACGCCAACTGCAACTACAGCCTGCCGCAGGCGCAAACGGCGCGGGTGGGGCTGGGCGAGCTTGCCGTCGGCTGGCTGGAGGAGCCGTTCCCGGCGCAGGATTTTCGGCACTGGCGGGCGCTGGCGCCGGTCGGACGCACGCCGCTCGCGGCCGGCGAAAATCACTATTTATGCGCTGATTTCGAGCGCATGGCCGACGACGGCGTGATTCGCCTCTGGCAGCCGGACCTCTCCAAGTGCGGCGGCATTAGCGAGGCGCGGCGGATTGCGGCGCTGGCGGCGCCGCTCGGCGTGCCGCTGCATCCGCATACCTCGGTGACCGGGCTCAATGTGGCGGCGTCGCTGCATTTTCTGGCGGCGCTGCCGTCGCCGGGTTACTTCGAAGCGGATTTCTCGACTTTCAACCCCTTGCGCACGGCGCTCTGCTGGCCCGTCATCACGCCCGATGTCGACGGCTGCTTTAGCCCGCCAACGGGCCCGGGGCTCGGCGTTGAGGTCGACGAGGCGGCGCTGCGGCACTATCCGGTCATTCGCGGCGCGGGCTACCGCTAGCGGCCGCGGTTCACGTTCATTCCACAGAGGTCAAACATGTCTGCAACTGCCGCTGCGTCCGGGCTGGACGAAGACCGGGTCTACGCCCGGGTCACGCGTCGCCTGATCCCGTTTTTGTTTTTGTGCTACGTGGCGGCCTACCTTGACCGGGTGAACGTGAGTTTCGCCAAGCTCACGATGGCCGTTGATCTTCAGTTCTCCGATACGGTCTACGGCTTCGGCGCGGGGGTGTTTTTCTTCGGCTACTTCCTGTTTGAAGTGCCCAGCAATTTGCTGATGCATCGCATCGGCGCGCGGCTGACGCTGGCCCGCATCATGATCCTGTGGGGGCTGATTTCGGCCGCCATGATGTTTGTGACTACCCCGACGCAGTTCTACGTCATGCGGTTTTTCCTTGGCGCGGCGGAGGCCGGCTTTTTCCCGGGCGTCGTGCTTTATCTGACGTATTGGTATCCGGCCGCGCGGCGGGGGCGGGCGCAGGCGCTGTTTGTCACGGCGGTGGCGATCGCGGGGGTGGTGGGCAATCCGGTCTCGGGCTGGATCATGGGCAGTACCCACGGGACCCACGGTCTCGCGGGCTGGCAGTGGTTGTTTCTGCTGGAAGGGCTGCCCTCGGTGGCCTTGGGCCTGTTCGCGCTGGTCTGGCTGGACGACCGGGTGGAGGACGCGCGCTGGCTAAGCCCGGCGGAGCGCGCGCTGATCGCGGCGAACATCGCGGCCGACGGCGCGCACAAGACCGCGACCTCCGCGCTGGCGGGCTTGCGCGACCGCCGCGTGTGGCTCTTGTCGGCGATCTACTTTTTTCTGGTCAGCGGGCTGTATGGCATCAACTTCTGGCTGCCGACGATCATCAAGGGATTGGGCGTGACCGATCTCGGGCAGATTGGTCTCGTCAGCGCCATTCCCTGGCTGGCGGCGGTGTGCTGCATGACGCTGGTCGGGCGCAGCGCCGACCGGCGCGGCGAGCGACGTTTTCACATCGTGGTCCCGGCGGTGCTGGGCGCGGTGGGGCTGGCAGCCTCGGTGCCGCTGGCCGGGCATCCGGTGCTGGCGGTGGCGGCGCTGGCGCTGGGCACCTGCGGGCTGTTGTCTGCCCTGCCGCTGTGCTGGAGTCTCGCCACCGCTTTTCTGGGCGGGGCGGCGGCGGCCAGCGGCATTGCGCTGATCAACTCCTTTGGCAATCTCTCGGGTTTCGTGGCGCCTTACGTGGTCGGCTTCATCAAGGAGCAGTCGGGCTCGACCGACCACGGCGTGTACGCGCTGGCGGTATCGCTGCTGATCGGCGCCGCGCTGGTGCTGTGGCGGGTGCCGCCAGCGCTGGTCAATCGTTAGCCTTTGGGTTTACCGCTAAAAAGATCGTCGTCCAGATTGGCCAACAGGTCGTCGAGATCCGATTGTGACATCGGCGAGTCGGCGGCCGGCTCGTCCGGGGCGTCGAGGTCGATCACCACGTCGGCCGCTGGCGGTGGGGGCGGCGGCGGCGGGGCAACCGGTTTGGGCGCTGCCGCGGGTTTGGGCGGCGGGGGCGGTTCAGGCGCAGGCGGACTGGCCCACTCGTCGATGCTCAGCAACTCGTCGTGCGGCACTTCGCCGATGTCCTGCTTCTTGGCCGCTTCTTCGGCCTGCTGACGATTGAAGGCCGCGCTGTATTCGGCCATCAGCGAATCCAACACCTGCTTGGTGTCGGCAAGCTCCAGTTCCAGCGCCGAGTTGGTGTCCTGCAGGGCCACCATTTCCGATTCGTCGACCTGACCGCGCGGCGTCACCCGCAGCCACGGCGCCACCAGTTTGGTCACCTCGGACGGCACATCGGCCAGCGTCTTGCCGGTGCGGCCCAGATGCACGCCAATCAGTGCGTTGTAGAACGCCCGTTCGCGTTCGATGAAGTCCGACACCACCCGTTCGGCCTCGTCGGGTTCCATGCGATAGATCTCCTGCATGGTGGTCAGCAGGGCATCGCGGCGGTGTTTTTCGGTGCGCTCGACGGTGCCGACCAGCGTGGTCACGCTGTCGACGGCGGCGGCGCGTTGGTCGTTGCTGCCACGGCGCAGGTAGAAGGTCAGGCCCAGTGCCAGCAGTGCGAACTCAACGCTGAGGATGATCAAAGCCAGTTCGAGTGAAGTGAACATCACAGTGAGACTCCTTTGCTCGGCACTTCCCTCTGGCGGGTCTTCCACCAGAGCGGACCCAGCACCAGCGCCAGCAGCAGGTTGCCGCCCAGCACCAGCAGCGCCACCTGGCCCAGACTGAGCGGTGGCGCGGTGGGCACCGGCGGCGCGGGGGCAGGGGCGGGCGGCGCGGCCTGAGCGCTCGCCGGCGGGCCATCGACCATCACGGTCTGCGCCGCGAGTCGCAGGGACAAGACGTGGCCGTCCACGCTGTCCATGACCGCAAGCGGGCTGACGTCGTACTGCCCGCCGCCCGGTAGATCAAGGTCCAGCGCCTTGGGCCCGGCGTCGCTGCTTGCCAGTTCGCGCGCATCGCGGAAGCCGTCCGGGCCCTCGATCAGCACATAGCCCGTGATGCTGGCCGGTTTCACCAGCGCCGCTTCGCTTGCCCACTGAATCTGCAGCCGGGGCCGCTTGCCGTCGGCGCCGGCGCTGGACTTGGTCGTGAAGGACAGCGGCGCGGCGTGCACCTCGACCCGTTGCCGCTTTTCGCGCTCAAAAGTGCCGCTACGGGCGCGCACCGTCAGTTCATAGGTGCCGGTGACGAGATTGGGCGGAGTGGTGGAGACATAGCGAAAGGCACGGGCGTCGAGCGGCATATCGAGCATGTCACCGGTGCCGGCGTCGCCGGTGAACGCGGCGGCGGTAGTCACAATTTTCAGGAAATCCGCGCGCTCGATCGGCTGGCCGTGTTCGTTCAAACCTGCCGACAGCACCACCTGCTGGCCGGGCATGAGGTGACTGGGGACGGCGTGCAGGTCGAGCGAAAGATCCGTCACGACCAGCGCGCGGTTGTCCGGATCGGTCGGGCCGCTGAACGACCAGGTGCCCGGCGCCGGCGTGCGCAGGGTGACCAGATCGTAGCCCGTGTCGCTTTGCCAGCTGATGGAATCGCTCGCCACGGCGGCGGTGTGTTCGCGGCCGGCCGGGTCTTTCAGCACCAGCGGCGCGGCGCTGGCCGCGCGGAAGACCAGCAGCGTGACTTCGCTCACGCTGGCATCCACCGAAAAGCTGTTGCCGGACAGCGGCAGGGTATCGGGACTCGCCGCCTGCTCGAAGATGTGCAGGAAGGCGCGTTGCAGGGCGGCCGCGGTGGGGGCGTTTTCACGCCAGCCGTCGGTGCCTTTGGCCAGCCGCTCGAGGAGTTCGGCATCGACGTCAGCCGACAGCGCAATGGCGTGGATGCGCACGCCCTTGGCTTTCAGATCCGCCAGTTGCGCGCCCAGCACGCGGGCCCGCGAGTCGGCGCTGGCCGCCGGATCCTTGGATACATCAACCTTGCCGTCGGTCAGCAGCACCAGATGCCGGTCGCTGTCCGCCGCGCCGGCTTGCCAGTCGCGACTCGCCGCCGCCAGCGCGGCCTCGATGTGGGTAAACAGGCCGCGCGAGTGGATTTTGCCGGCGCTTGCGCGCGCTTTCTGCTTCCATTGCGGGGTGACGGTCGCCACCGGCATCAGCGGCACGACGCTTTGATCAAACAGCCAGATGCCGGCGGTGGCGTTGGCCGGCAGGAGTTCGGCCAGCAGTTTCAGCGCGGGAATGCGCAGGTTTTGCGGGTCGGTGGTTTTCATGCTGCCCGAGACATCGACCAGCACCCGGATGTCGGGCGCCGCCGGCGCGTTCACAGCGAACAGGAGCAAGGCCAGCAGCAGGGTGCCGGGCCGCAGAAGGGTAGGCTTCATCAACGATGCTCGCCGCAGTTGGGGTATGGCTGTATGGCGGCACTCACCGGGAGAACTTGATCGCCCCGCGCGGCCGGCATTGCGGCCGTCCGGGGCACGGAGCAGGATGCGGCGGCAGTTTCTTCCACACGGGGCGCATTGTGATCAGCACCTACAGTCTGCAGGCCGGCCAACTCCATGCCGGCGACGGTTTCATTCCCGCGGAAAGGATGGCCAACGCCACCTGGATCGATCTGCTGCGCCCGACCGTGGAAGAAGAACTGCACGTTGAAGGACTGCTGGGCTGCGAACTGCCGACGCGCGAGGAAATGCGTGAAATTGAAGACTCCCGGCGGCTGGTGGCGCGGGCGGACGCGCTCTTGATGACGACCTCGGTCATGGTGCAGTCCGAATCCGAATACCCGCGGGTCGACGACGTCACCTTCATCCTCACGCCGCACTGTCTGGTCACCGTGCGCTACGCCGAACCCCGGGCCTTCAGTCTCTATGCCGGCCGCGCGCTGGCCGACGCGGCGAGCTGTGAAGACGGCGAGCGCGCGCTGTCGGGCCTGCTGGAAACGCTGCTGGAGCGGATCGCCGATCACATCGAGCGCGTCAGCGACGACCTCGACCAGATGGTGCACGCCGTGCTGGCGCCGGAGGAGGGAGCCCGACGCACCGGTCCACTCGACTATGCCGGGATGCTGCGCCGGCTCGAGCGCAACCAGACGCTGATCGCGCGCAGCCGGGCGAGCCTGATGGGGCTGAGCCGGATTTGCCGGTTTCTGGCGCGGACCGAACTGGAGGACCGCCTGACGTCCAGCACCCGCTCGCGGCTCCGGACCCTGCAGGGCGATGCCCACTCGCTGATGGAGCACACCGGCTTTCTGGCCAATAACATCAGCTTTGAACTGGCGGCCATTCTGGGCATGGTTAACATCGAACAGAACGGCATCATCAAGTTCTTTTCGGTGGTGTCAGTGGTGTTTCTGCCACCCACGCTGGTCGCGAGCCTTTATGGCATGAACTTCGACCTTATTCCCGAATTGCACTGGCATTTTGGCTATCCCTGGGCGCTGCTCCTGATGGCCCTGTCGGCCGTGCTGCCCTATGCCTGGTTCCGGCGGCTCGGTTTTCTGTAGGCCGCGGGTGCTCGATCAAATAGGCAGATTGATGCGAATTTTCCGGTAGCGTTGACCGTGACCCGTCCGGGCTGGAATGCTTCGGGCGTTTACAGCGGTTTGATTCGCGCAGGGGCAGCAGACAATGGCCAAGCACGGCCAGCAAAAAGAGCAAATCCGTATCGAGGCCCTGCGCGATCCGCGCTGGGACCGCGCCGACGTCTGGCTGATCGGCATCGACGATACCGACAACCTGGAAAGCCGTGGCACCGGGTTCCGGGCCCGCCAGCTCGCCCAGCAGCTGCAGCAGCGCGGGCTGGCGCGGTTACGCGGCGTGACCCGCCACCAGCTGTTTGTTAGCCCCGAGATTCCCTACACCTCCCACATTGGCCGGCGGATGCGCGGTGCTTAAATCGCCCCAAACTGCGAAGAGCTTTGCTTGCTGCTGACGTCGTCGAAGTGCGGGCGCTGGGCGTAGATGTCGGTGGCGTTGTCGAAGATGCCGGTGGGCAGGCCGTGGCTGCAGTCGGTGTACTGAAATGCGAGGCCAAACTCCGAGCCCTCGCGTGGTCGCCAGCTGGCGCTTGTGCGCGGCGCTCGTGCTGCCGGTCATCGCGCCGGAACCAATCACCCCGGTGCCCGGGTTCTTGGTCTGCAGGGGCCTATTGTCAGGCGCCGTTCCGTTGGTGCCGCTCGGGCCTTCGGGTCAGAGTTATCGCCATGACTCAAAACCCCCCTTGCTTGAAAGCGTGAAAGAAGAACGAAATCCTGTATCCGCAGAGCGCCAGTTTGCATTTTTTTGAAGCCCTGAAACGCACAAAAAACGTGTTTTAAATAGGCAAAATAAAGCCGCTATGCTAGCGGCGGGCCGGACGATCACAGGAGCGCCGCATGCACATCGAACTTGGATTGCGCTGGCATTTGCAGGGCAAGGACCGCGAGGAACTGCCGCCAGAACTCATCGCGCTGCTCGACGGCATCGTGGTCGGCGGCAATCTGCGCTACGCGGCGCGCTCGGCCCGCCTGTCCTACCGCCACGCCTGGGGCCTGGTGAAGCAATGGGAAAAATTCTTCGACCACGCGCTGGTCACGTTGGAGCGCGGGCGCGGCGCCACGCTGACCGATGCCGGCGAGGCGCTGCGCGAGGCCTGGCATAAAAGCCTGGAGCGCGTGCAGCCGGCCTTGACTGACGCCGGGAGCTTCGCCGCGCGCGCGCTTGAGCCGCTGACCCGCGCACAGGAGGAGGGCAGCCTGACCGTGGTCGCCAGCCACGGCTTTGGTCTCAGCACGCTGTGCGATCTGCTGCGCGCAGAAGAGGTTGCCGTTGATCTGCAACTGCTGGGCAGTGAACAAAGCCTCACGCGTTACGCGCAGGGCGACTGCAAGCTGGCCGGTTTCCATCTGCCCGAGGGGGAACTGGGCGCGCGCCTCTGGCAGCGCTTCCTGCCCTTGCTGGATGCGCGCCGCGACGTCCTCTTGCTGGTGGAAACCCGCGAACTGGGTTTTATCAGCCGCCGGGATAATCCGGTCAGCGGCATCCGCGACATCGCGTGGCGCAAGCTGCGTTTTCTCAATCGACAGCCGGGCGCGGGCAGTCGCCTGGTGTTCGATCTGCTGCTGGCCGACGCCGGGCTGAAGCCTTCGGCCATTCCGGGCTATCACCACGAGGAATACACGCATTTGGCGGTGGCGGCGGTGGTGGCCGGTGGCGAAGCCGACTGCGGCTTCGGGGTGCGTGGCGCGGCGGAGCGCTTCGGTCTGGCCTTCACGCGGGAAGTCAGCGAGCAGTACCTGCTGGTCTTGCCGCGCGACGCCATGCATCGCAAACCCTATTCGCTGTTGAAGCGCCTGCTGTCGTCGCAGGCCTATAAGCAGACCTTGGGAGGCACGGCCGGCTCTGAAGCCCGCGGCTCGGGGCGCCTGATTGAATTAAAACAAATCCCCACGCTCCTGCGCCTGCCGGCCCGCCGCGCCGCGCGGCAGCCCGTGGCCAAATGAGCAGGCGGGGCTGGTGGCGCGCGCTGCTGCTGGCCGCCGAGACCATCGCCTGACTCAACAGCGCGGCCGGCCGCCGCCGGCCGAATCTTCTACC
This sequence comes from Gammaproteobacteria bacterium, assembly GCA_030833185.1. GTDB lineage: Bacteria > Pseudomonadota > Gammaproteobacteria. Next base: position 11,991 of record JAURHQ010000038.1, read on the forward strand.
CCTGAATCAGGAGACCCCGATGAGTAAGGAACAATTTGAGGCCGGCCTCGCGACCCGCCGCGAAGTGCTGGGCAACGACTACGTCGACCGCGCGCTCGCCAGCGCCGACGAGTTCTCGCGCCCTTTGCAGGAACTGGTGACAGAGTTTGCCTGGGGCACGGTGTGGCAGCGCCCCGGCCTGCCGCGACGTGACCGCAGCCTGATGACGGTGGTGATGCTGGTGGCGCTGAATCGTCCGCATGAACTGCGCCTGCATTTGCGCGGGGCCTTGAACAACGGTCTGTCGCGGGAGGAAATCCGCGAAGCGCTGCTGCACGCGGCGGTGTACTGCGGCATGCCGGCAGCGGTGGACGCTTTCCGCGCGGCGCGCGAGGTGTTTGCCGAGATCGACGCCGCCGGCTAGGTCGCCCGCGCGGCCTCAGGCGCCCGCCAAGAACGGCAGCAGCGCCGCCAGCACCTCGTCCGGCCGTTCCTCGGGCAGGAAGTGCCCGCAGTCGACGCTCTGGCCGCGCGCGTCGCGGGCGTAGTCGCGCCAAACCCCAAGCACGTCGTAGTGCCGATGACTAAAGCCCTGCGCGCCCCACAGCACCAGCAGCGGACAGTCGATGCGCTGCTCGCGGCTGGCGGCGTCGTGCGTGAGGTCAATGCTGGCGCCGGCGCGGTAGTCCTCGCAGGCGCCGTGGATGGCGGCCGGCTGGCTGAAACAGCGGATGTACTCGGCGACCGCCGCCGGGTCGAAGCCAAATCCCGGCGCCGCCCAGCGCCGCAGGCATTCCTGCAGATACCAGCCGGGATCCTGCCCAATCATGTGCTCCGGCAGGCCGTCTGGCTGGATCAGGAAAAACCAGTGGTAGTAGGCGGTGGCAAAGACCTGATCGGTGGTGGTGAAGAGGTGATGCGTTGGCACGATGTCCATCACACAGGCGCGGCTGACGCGTTCGGGATGGTCCAGACACAGGCGATGCGTGACGCGTCCGCCGCGGTCGTGGCCGACGACCATGAACTGCGAATGCCCGAGCGAGCTCATCAAGTCGGCCATGTCATCGGCCATGCTGCGCTTGGCGTGTGGCAGATGGTCGGCGGCCGAGGGCACTTTCTCGCTGTCGCCATAGCCGCGTAAATCCGGCATGACCAGCGTGTATTGGTCCGCCAGTCGGGGCGCGAGCGTATGCCACATGGCGTGGGTTTGCGGGAAGCCGTGGAGCAGCAGGAGCGGCGGGCCGTCGCCACCGGTGCGCACCGCGAGCCTCGCGTCACGGGTCTCGATGTCACGCAGGGTGAAGCGCGAGTCAAACAGCGCGGTCATGGCGAGCAGCCTCCTTCCGGAATTCGCCCCACAGTCTAAGAGGCGGGCCGCGCGCCGTCATGCCGGCCGCGCCCGTCGGCTATGATCGACGCCTCTCCAGTTCCCCTCAGCAGGAAGTTGCCATGCACGACGCCACTTCGATCTCGCTTTCCGGCCGCAGCCTGTTGGGCAAAGCCTGGGCGCTCAGCAAGCCGTACTGGTCCTCGGAAGAACGCTGGACGGCACGCGCCCTGCTGGTGTCGATCATCGGCATGGCCTTGTTCATGGTGTTTCTGGACGTCCAGTTCAACAGCTGGAACAACAACTTCTACAACGCGCTGCAGGAAAAACAGAGCACCGACTTCTGGGCGCTGATCCTGTGGTTTTCGTTTCTGGCGGCGGTCTACATCGCGGTCGCCGGCTACAACCGCTATCTCAACCTGCTGCTGCAACTTCGCTGGCGCCGCTGGCTGACCGATCGCTACCTGCAGGACTGGCTGACCGACCGGGTGCACTACCGGATCGAGCTCAAAGGCTACGGCACCGACAACGTCGACCAGCGCATTCAGGAAGACTTGAAAGACTTCGCCAGTCTCACGCTTAGCCTTGGCCTCGACCTGCTGAGCTCGGTGGTGACGCTGGTGACTTTCGCCCACATCCTGTGGACCCTGTCCGGGCCGCTGAGCTTGCCCATTTTCGGCGGTATCACCATTCCCGGTTACATGATGTGGGTGGCGCTGGTCTACGCCATCATCGGCAGCACGCTGACCCATACCGTGGGGCGCGCGCTGTCTGGCCTCAACTATCAGCAGCAGCGCTACGAGGCGAACTTTCGGTTTGATCTGGTGCGGCTGCGCGAGAATGCCGAAAGCATCGCGGCCTGGCGCGGCGAGGAAGACGAGCGTCGCGGCCTCCGGCGGCGCTTCCACGATGTGTGGCTCAACTTCAGCACGCTGATGCAGTACTCGAAGCGCCTCACCTGGTTCATCACCGGCTATCGCCAGATCGCGATTATTTTTCCGTTCATGGTGGTCTCGCCGCGCTACTTCGCGGACAGCATCAAGTTCGGCGTGATTTTCCAGACCGCGTCGGCCTTCGGGCAGGTGCAGGGCGCACTCAGCTGGTTTGTCACGGCTTACGGCGAGTTGGCGCAGTGGCGGGCGACGCTGGACCGTCTGACCAGTTTTCACGAAGCGATTGAAGCCGCGCGAGCCGAGGCGCTGGCCGGGCAGGGCATTACGGTGCGCGAGGGCACCGGGCCCGACCTCCAGCTGAACGGCGTTGACGTTCTGCTCCCCGACGGCCGTGCCTTGCTCGGGCAGGTGCACTGCCGCCTCAAAGCCGGCGAGCACACGCTCATCACCGGCGCGTCGGGCATCGGCAAAAGCACCCTGTTTCGCGCGCTGTCCGGCATCTGGCCCTTCGGGGGCGGCACGGTCGAAGTCCCCGCCGGCGCCCGGCTCATGTTCCTGCCGCAAAAGCCTTATCTGCCGATTGGCCCGCTGCGCGAGGCGGTGGCCTATCCGGCGGGCGGCGCGGGATTTACCGATGAACGCCTGCGCGCGGCCCTGCAGGACTGCGAGCTGGGTCATCTGGCCGGGCGCCTGGACGAGAACGAACACTGGGCGCAGCGGCTCTCGCCGGGCGAGCAGCAGCGGCTGGCCTTTGCCCGCGCCTTGCTGAACGCGCCGGATTGGCTGTTCCTGGACGAGGCGACCTCGGCGCTGGATACCGCCACCGAGCAGCATCTCTATCAACTGCTGCGCGAACGACTGCCCGCCACCACGCTGGTCAGCATTGCCCATCGGCCGACGGTGGCGGCCTTCCACCGCCGACAGCTTGTCTTGAGCAAAGGCGTGAGCGGCGAAGCGGTGCTGACCGAGGCGCCGCGATGAGCAAAGCAGGATTCGCTATAAACGGATAAATCGCTTGATACGCTTTTAGGCCGCGCACTAGACTGCCGCCCAGTTTTAAGGGAGGCCGCTCGTGCCCGCGTCGTCCGTATCCGGCGATAAGCCGTATCTCACGCCCACCGAAGCTGCCCGTCTGCTGATGGTGGCCCCCGTGACCCTGCGAGCCTGGGCGACCAAGGGCCTCCTCACCGCCCACACCACCGCCGGCGGCCACCGCCGGTTTCTGCGCCAGGATCTGGCGCAGTTCGCCGCCAAGCGCGGCATGCATCTGCTGGAAGCCGCGCCCGAACCCGGTCCCACGCCGGTCGGCGCCCCGGGCTTGCGTGTGCTGGTGGTCGACGATGACCACCGCTTTGCGGCGTTTCTGCGCGAGTTGCTGGACTTGAACGGGGTGACCGCCGCGCTCGCCTTCGATGGCTTTGCGGCCGGTCGCATGGTGGAAAGTTTCAAGCCGGACACCGTCCTGCTGGACCTGCGGATGCCGGGGCTGGACGGCTTCGCGGTGTGTCGCCAGCTCAAGACCTCGCCGCCGACCGCGCATATCCGGGTGATCGCCATGACGGGTTACGCACCGCTCGAGAGCCGGGCGGCCATCGTCGAGGCGGGCGCCGAAGTCTGTCTGGCCAAACCCTTTAGCAATGACCAGCTCCTGGGGCTGCTGGGCCTTGTGCCGGCGCGCCGCCCGCACAGGCCTAGTTCCCCTCCGTCCGCAGGGATGCCACCCATCAGGCGCCCACCGACTCCGCGTTGGCCGTTGCGCTGGACGCTGCCTTGCGCGTTGTTCCTCGCCCTGCTGGTCGCCGGCAGCTTGAGCTATCTGGCGCTCGCCGGTCGGGCGCAACTGGCGCTGACCGAAGATTATCGGGCCCACCTGCGGGATCTGGCCGCACTGGAAGCGCGCAATCTTGGCGTCCTGCTGTCGCGCGGGGAAACCGGCGACGCGGCAGCGCTGCTGCAGGCGGTTCGGATCGAGCGACCAATCGGCAGCGCCATGCTGTTGGGCGCGAACGGCCAGGTGCTTGCAGCCAGCGAACCCAGGGCGCAGGGCCAGACTTTCTCGCTTGGTGGCTTTGAGCCGGCGCAAGCCGGTGTCGCGCTGCGCCAGACCGGGACCCATCTCTGGGCGGTCGCGCGCGTTGAGCCCATTAATGCGCCGGCCGCAGCGCCGTATCGGCTGGTGCTGGCGGCGGACCTCGAGAACCGTCTGACGGCGGCGCTGACGCAGGTGCGGGTGACGGTGTTCTGGAACCTGCTGTACTTCGCGCTCTTGTCGCTGCTGCTCGGGCTATTCATGCACGTGGCGCTGGTCAGGCGTTTGTCGCAGCTGGGCAATGCATTCAGCCGCGCGCTGGGCGGCGAAGCCGGGGTGAGTCTCAAGCCCGGGCCGGCCGACGAACTGGGCCTCCTCACCCGTCAGTTCAACGCCGCCACGGCGCTGCTCGACGAGACGCGTTCAAGCAACGATCGACTGATGGCCGCGCTGACGCAGTTGGCGCAGCCGGACCCCGCAATTCCGGTGTTTGACGCCATCGCCCAGGCGGTGGCGGTTGGGCTTGATTGCGTCGCCGCTGCGGTAGTCCAGCGCCAAGCCGAGGGCGACGGCCTGACGCTCCTCGGCCAGTGGGGCCTGCCGGCGCCCATGGCCACGGCGGAGTTGCCCGCTGCCGGTTCCTGTTATGCCTGGCTCGCTGAGAGCGACGGCGAGGCGTTTTACCCACGGGAAGCGGCCAGCGGCGCCGGGCTGGACGACCCCCTGCTCGCGGCGGTCAATGCGCGGGGCTTTTGTGGCATCGCCCTGCGCGACGAGCAGGGACAGCTGCTTGGTGCGCTGCTGGCGCTGTCACGCCTGCCCCAGCCGGACGGCGCCGACGCGCGGGCGCTGCTGCGGGTGGCGGCGCGGCGTGCAAGCCAGGAGCTGCAGCGGAAGACCGTCGAGCAAGCGCTGACGTCCCAGCGCGCGCAGCTGGAACTGGCAATGCAGACCGGCGAACTCGCGATTTGGACGTGGCAGGCCGGGACGGGCTTTCAGGTCGGCGCGGACTGGTGCGTCCTGTTTGGCGACGCGGAGGCAGGCGGGCCGGCCTTCAGTCATGAGGCGCGGGCGCATCCGGACGATCTGGCGCGCGTGGCGGCGCGCTTCGAATCGCATCTCGCAGGCCACACCGACCGCCACCAGTGCGAATACCGGCTGCGCGACGGCAGCGGGCAGTGGCGGCGGATAATCGAGCAGGGGCGGGTTATTTCGCGCGATGCCGCCGGCCGGCCAACTCGCGCGCTCGGCATTCACAAGGACATCACGCGGGTCGCACAGCTGGAAGCCGACCTGGTGGCCCGCACCGAGTTTCTGGAACTGGCGACGCGGGGCTCGATGGACGGGCTGTGGGACTGGGACATTCCCAATCACCGCTGCTACACCTCGCCCCGGCTGGCGGAACTGCTGGGCTATCCGCCGGGGCAGCTGCCGACGACTCCCGTGGATTTAATCGCGCACCTCCACGACCCGCAGGCGGTGGCCAGCGAAGACGAACTGCTGGCCCTCAACGCGCCCGACGCGGAATACCTCAACCGCGACTTCCGCCTGCGCCTGTACGACGGCACTTGGCGCTGGTTCAACGTGCGGGCCGCGCTGGTGCGCGACGCCGCCGGCCAACTCCTGCGGATGGTCGGGTCGATGACGGATATCGAAGCACAGCGCCAGCGCGAAGCCGACTTGGCGCAGGCGCGGCAGCTGTTGCAGGAATCCATTGAAAGCCTGGACAGCGGCGTGCTGCGGCTGGATGCCGAAGACCGGGTGGTGTTCTGCAACTCGCGTTACCGGGAGATGTACGAGCATCCGCCGGAGCAGGTGCTGGTGGGGATGCGGTTCCGCGACGTGGTGCGGTGGGGTTTCGAGCAACACCCCGGCGAGCTGCGCGGCCGCACGGTGGACGAAGCCGTCGAACAGCGCATGGCGCTGCATCGGCAGCAGGCGGCGTCGCGGGAAATCCATTTGCAGTCGGTGGGTCGCTGGGTGCTGGCCAGCGACCGGCCGACCGGGGACGGCGGCGTGGTCAGCTTGCGCACCGAGATCACCGCGCAAAAGTTGATGGAAGCGGCGCTGACCGACCGCACCGAATTGCTGGAACTGGCGATGCAGGGCTCGGAAGCCGGGCTGTGGGACTGGCAGGCCGATGGTCCGACCTTCCGCCTTTCGGCCCGCTGCTGCGAGCTGCTGGGCGACAGTGCGCAGCGCTTCGATGATTCGCTGCCGGGCTTCATCGACCGCCGCTGCCATCCGGAGGAACGACCGGCACTGTTGCGCTGGTTGCGCCGGATCACGGTCGACCCGCGGCAGGGAGAGGTGTTCGGCCGCGAACTGCGGCTGCTCGGCCGCGACTTGAGCTGGCGCTGGTTCAACGCCCGCGCGGCGGTAATCCGCGGGCCAGACGGCAGGGTGTTGCGGGTCGCGGGGTCGCTGGTGGATATCGACGCCCGCAAGGCGCATGACGCCGAACTCGCCGCGGCCCGTCAGCACCTGAGCGATGCGGTGGAAAGTCTCGACGCCGGCCTGGTGATGTACGACGCCGCGGGGCGGCTGGTGTTCTGCAATCGGCGCTTCCAGGACCTGTTTGCCCCCGCCGGGCTCACGCTGCTGCCGGGGCAGCGGGTGGAGACCCTGCTGCGTCAACACTACGCGGCACTCCCGGCGACGGCCGGCGAGGGCACGGCCGAAGAATTCCTCAGCCGCTGGCAGGCGCGCTTGCGCACCCAGCTTGGCACCCGCGAACTGCAAGTCGGCGAGCGCTGGTTCCAGATCGACGACCTGCCGACCCACGGCGGCGGCATCGTCAGCCTGCGCACCGAGACGACCGCCGTTCGTCGTGCGGAGCAGGCCCTGCGCGAAAGCGAAGCCCGCCTGCGGACAGTGTTTGAAGGCTCGCCGGTCGGGATTTTTCTGGCCGACACCGAAGGCAATCTCAGTTATGCCAACACCGCGCTGGCCGAACTGTTGGCGCTCGCCGGCTTGCCGCAGCCGCGTCAGCAGTTGTTGCACGCGTTTCATCCAGACGAGCGGGCGAGCGTCGGCGCGCGGCTGCAGCGGTTTCTGGCTGCGCCGGTCGGCAGTCTGCGCTTTGAGGCCCGGCTGGCGATACCGCAGGCCGAGCCGCGTCAGGTCTATCTGCAGGTGCGTCCGGTGCTGGAAGCCGGGCGTTTGCTGGGTTTCGCCGGCACGCTGGAAGACATCAGCGAGCGTCGGCGACAGGAGCTCGCGCAGCGCCAGCTGCAGGGCCAACTGCAACAGGCCCAGAAGATGGAAGCCATCGGCCAGCTGACCGGCGGCGTGGCGCACGATTTCAACAATATCCTTGCCGGCGTGCTGGGCTATGCCACGCTGGCTACGCTGCGGCCGGCGGTGGCGGCCGATCCGAAGCTGCAGGAATATCTGTCAGCGGTGGTGACGGCCGGCGAGCGGGCACGCGATCTGGTCGCCAAGATGCTGGCCTTCAGTCGCAGCCGGCCGGCCGAGCCGCAAACGCTGGTGCCGCTGCCCACGCTACCGCTGCTTAATGAGGTCGTTGCGCTGCTCCGCAGCCTGATCCCGGCCAGCCATCAGCTGGTGACCGACTTTGCCCCCGGCCTGCCGCCCCTGCAGATCGATGGGGTGGACCTCCATCAGGCCGTGATCAACCTGGCGATCAACGCACGAGACGCCATCGAGGGCCACGGCAAGATCACCATCAGCGCGCGGGTACCGCGGGCGTTCAGCGGGACCTGCGCCAGTTGCCGCGCACCGATTGCCGGCGAGTTCGTGGAAATCGCGGTGCGCGATTCCGGCAGCGGCATGGCGGCAGAGCTCTTGCCGCGCATTTTTGACCCGTTTTTCTCGACCAAGGAAGTGGGCAAGGGCACCGGCATGGGGCTCGCCGTGACCCACGGGGTGGTGCATGCCGCCGGCGGGCATTTGCTGGTGGAGTCGACACCGGGCGCCGGCACCGCCGTGCGCCTGCTGTTGCCGGCCGCCACCGCGACGGCAGCACCGCTGCCGCCGACGCCGCTACCGCCAATGCCATCAAGCCAGCCGCAGACGCTCCGCACGGTGCTGGTGGTCGACGACGAACCGACGGTCGGCGAAATGTGGCGCGAGGTGCTCACCGGTCAGGGCCTGCGGGTCGAGGTGTTCACCGAGCCGGCCGCCGCCCTGGCCTGGGTATTGGGTCCGCAGGGGCACTGCGATCTGCTGATGACCGACCAGACCATGCCGGGTATGACCGGGCTGGAGCTGGCACGCGCGTTTCTGGCCCGGCGACCCGGTGTGCCGGTGATCCTATCGACCGGTCTGGAAGGTGGGGTCGATGCGCAACTGGCCAGCGCGGTGGGGGTGGGGGCGATACACGTCAAACCGGTGCCCATCGAACGCATGCTCGATTCAATCCGTGCCGGGCTTGCCGGCACGCTGGGCTCAAGTCAGGCCGATTGGCGACGTTAACTGTGCATGGCCGATACCGGGGAAAGGATTGAGCGGATGGCGTATGCAACCGGCACGGGACCGGGTTCAACGCTTGGAGACCGCCGGCTGACCCTGAGCTATGCCTTGGTCATTGCCCTGGCAGTGGCCTTGCTGGTGGTCACCGGCCTATTGTCGAACGAGCATCTGGAATCGCTGGACGGCTCTTCCCGCCTGCTGCGTGAAATCAATCACCGTCTGAATGCGGCTGACGATGTGCTGCTGGCCATCGAACGTCTGGAATCGGCCAGCGATCCGCTGGCCTCTGGTCTGCCTGAAGCACAGTCGACGTTTGCCGAGCTCAACCGCGGCAATGACGAGTTCAACCGGCTTGATGCGTCCTTCATGCCGCGGCCGCATGTGGGGTCGATGCGTGAGCTGGGCAGTCTCGGCAAGGAGATTGCCGAACTCTCCGGCATGGTGCTGGGCGAGCCGGTGGGCGACAGCGTGATTGTCCATTGGCCGAATGCCCGCAAGGTCGAGCGCGCCGGCGTGCATTACCGCGCCCTGGTGCAGCGCCTGTCCGATGACCTCCATCGCACCCGCGAATATGAATTAGGCGAAGCCCGCCGGCACATCGTGACCGGCGTGCTGCTGGTGGTCGCGCTGCTGGTGGTGGGCGCGTTTTTCGTAATCGCGCCAGCGGCGCGTGATCTGCGCCGGCAGCACGAAGAGTCGCTGCGCCTGCGCCAGGCCGAGCAGGCGCAGCGCGCCAGTGAACTGCGTTTCCGGCGCCTCGCCGAAGCCGCGCCGATCCTGATGTGGGGCCTGCGCCCGGACGGCAGCTGCGATTACTTCAACGACCAGTGGCTCGCCTTTGTCGGCGCCAGCCGCGAGGACGCGACGCATCAACACTGGCTGGACTACGTGCATCCCGACGAGCGCGCGGCGGCAGAAGCCGGCATGTCGGCCGCACTGGCCGGCCGCGAGACCTTCGAGCTCGAATGTCACCTGCGGCGTCACGACGGGGTCTATGTCGAAATGCTGGTGCGCACCTCCCCGCTGCGCGATGCCGCGCTGGCCTATCACGGACTGGTCGGCACCTGCGTCGAGGTCACCGCGCTCAAGCAGGCACAGGCCCAGCTAGGCGAGCGCACGGAGCTGCTGGAAATCGCCCTGCGCGCGTCCAGCGACGGCCTGTGGGACTGGAACGTCGAGACCAACCAGAACTATCTGTCGCCGCGCTGGAAAGCCCTGCTGGGCTTCGGTGAGGACGAAGTGGACGACAACGTGTCGGTCTGGCAGGCGCGGATTCATCCCGACGAGCGCGACATGGTGGCGCGTGAAGTGGAAGCCCACCTCGACGACAAGCGCCCGTTCGACGTCGAGTACCGCATGCTGACCAAGCTTGGCGACTGGCGCTGGTTTCATGTGCGCGGCATCGCGGTGCGCGATGCCGACGGACGCCCGCGCCGCATGGCGGGCTTCACCACCGATATTCACGACCGCAAGCTGCAGGACATCGAAATCCAGCGCACGCGCACCTTGCTCAGCGAAGCGATTGAAGTGCTGGATGCCGGCATCGCGCGCTTCGACGCCGACAACTGCCTGATCTTCTGCAACCAGCGCTTCCGCTCGATCTATGGTTTTTCGGAAGAGGACACCGCGCCGGGCGTGAGCGGCATCCAGCTGCTCGGCAGGTTTTACGACGCCAACCCCGAGCGTCGCAGTGGCCTGTCGCGGCGCGCTTTCATTGAACGCTTCATGGCCGAGCGTGGGGACGCGGCGGTGTCTGAACGCAAGCTGGGTGACCGCTGGGTGATGATCAGCGAACGCCCCACCGCCGATGGCGGCTCGGTCAGCCTCCACACCGAAATCTCCGCGATCAAGGAAATCCAGACCAACCTGACGCTGGCGATGGAGAAGGCCGAAGCTGCAAGTGTGGCCAAGACCCAGTTTCTCGCCAATATGAGCCACGAACTGCGCACGCCGCTGAACGGGGTCATCGGCATGTTGCAGATGCTGGAGGCGCCCGAGATTCCCAAGCCCTTCAGCGACTATGTGGATGTCGCCCTGCGCTCGGGCCGGGCGCTGCTGGAACTGATCAACGACGTGCTGGACTTCTCGCGCATCGAGTCCGGGGCGCTGGAACTGGAAGTCACCGATTTCGACCTCGGTGAACTGGTCGCCGATACCCTCGCCGCGGTTACCGCGCAGGCGCGCCAGAAAGGCCTCACGGTTGAATGCAGCGTGGACCCGGCGCTGCCACCGGCGCTGCGTGGCGACCCGCTGCGCCTGCGGCAGGTGCTGGTGAACTTGCTGGGCAATTCGCTGAAGTTCACGCCGCAGGGGCGCATTGATTTGCGTCTGGGCCTGCGCGAAGGCGGCACGCGCGTGTCCTATGAAGTGGAAGACAGCGGTATTGGCATCTCACCCGAGCAACAGGTGGCGGTGTTCGAGCGATTCAGTCAGGCCGACGCCAGCACCACGCGCCGTTTTGGTGGCGCGGGTTTGGGCCTTGCCATCAGCCGCCAGCTGGTGCGATCGATGGGCGGCGAAATGCGCATCGCCTCCGAACTGGGGATGGGCACCCGGATCTGGTTCGATTTGCCGCTGGAGGAAGGGCAACTGCGCGAGCGCGGCGCCGCCCACGATGCGCCGCTTTCGCCGGTCAGCCTGCAGGGTCGGGTACTGGTGGTCGACGACGTCGAGACCAACCGGCTGGTGGGCTTGGCGATGTTGCAGCGGCTGGGGCTGAATGGCGCGGCGGCGGCCGGTGGCGACGAGCTTGCTCTCGACCTGTGCCCACGACTCGTCAAGGTAGTCCTGATACGACGCCTCCGACGTGGGGCGGCGGGTGGTGAGGTCCGTGTGGGCGCGCAGGAGGTCGGCGTCGGTGACG
>JAURHQ010000390.1 GCA_030833185.1 Gammaproteobacteria bacterium
GGTTCGGTGGCGGACGACGTGACGGTCGACAGCATTAACAATCAGGCGGCCAAAAACGCCGCCCAGGCCTTCCTGAGCTACTTCAACCTGGTGGGTGGTACCTACCCGAGCGGTCCGTGGCCACTGCAGGTGAACGACGCGCTGGACGAGGTCTTCCCGCTGGCCGATGGCAGCTTCGGCTTTGGCTTTGGCGGTATCGGCCCGACCAGCGTGGGGACGCTGGTAGACGGTGCGCAGCTGTTTGCCTGGCAGTTCAGCGCATCCAGCAATTCGGGAATAGCTGCAGCCACGGCGGTGCGCTACGGCAACTGGACGCTCGACCTCGACACCAACACCATCACCTACACCAACGACACCACCGAGTACGCCAAGCTCGGCACCAGCGGCTGGTTCGACGCCAAGTCGACCGACACCAGCTGGTATATCTCGGAGTTCGAGAACGTCAGCCTGCCGGGTGACGCGGTGGTCAGCGAGTCGTATGCCTACATCAACGGCGTGAAGACCGACACCCTGACTGACATCGACCATGTCTTTGGCGGCAGCGGCGCCGACACGCTAATCGGCAACGAAATCGCCAACCAGCTGAAGGGCAACGGCGGCGCGGACGTGCTGAGCGGCGAGTTGGGCAACGACACCCTGACCGGCGGCATCGGCGAGGACCAGTTCTGGTTTACCGGCGCGCTGAACGCCACCAGCAACCTGGATGTTATTGCCGACTTCGAAGGCGCCGGCACGGCGGGCGGTGACGTGATTGCGCTGGACGACAATATTTTCATGGCGCTGTCCGGCACCACCGACTTCACCAGCGTGTTCCAGAGCGGCACCACGGATGTGGCGGGCGGCGCGGCCATTCGGCTGGTCTACAACAGCACGTCTGGCGCGCTGTTCTACGACACCGACGGCGACGGTGCCGGGGCGGCGGTGCAGTTCGCGACGCTGACCGGCGCGCCGGCGCTCGCGGCCGGCGACTTCCTGATGGTGTAAGCACGGCACTCCGGGAACCCCCGATTTTCGCCTCGGCAAAAATCGGGGGCTTTCCCGGCGATGTGCGCAGGGCAGCGGCGTCTACCCCGCGCCCCGCGACTCAGGGAACCGGTGTTGGCGCCGCTAGTCTGCAAGGACGTGCAAGTTTTACCCGCACCGGACACCCGTCGGTGCAATAATTGCCCCCCGGCAACCCGCCACCGGACAAGCCCGCCATGCAAGACCTGCTCAGGAATTTTCGTCGCTACTGGCTCTACGCCGGCTTTTTCAGCTTTTTCTGCAACGTGTTGGCGCTGGCTTCGCCGCTGTACATGCTGCAGGTCTACGACCGGGTGCTGACCAGCCGCAGTCCGGAAACCCTGATCGCACTAACCGTCATCACGCTCGGCATGATGGGCGTGATGACCCTGCTCGAAGGCGTACGCTCCCGCGTGCTGCAAGCAGCGGGCCTGGCGCTTGAAGCCCAGGCCGGTCCGCTGGTGGTGGGACGGCTGATGGACGCCGCCGCCAATCCCGCGCGCAATACCCAGCAGCAGGCCAGCCTGCGCGATACGCAGTTGCTGTCTTCTTTCATCTCCGGGCCCGGCGTGCAGGCGTTTTTCGACGCGCCCTGGGTGCCGGTCTTCATCCTCATTATTTTCATCATGAACTGGATGATGGGCCTGCTCGCGCTGGCCGGCGCGGCGCTCTTGTTCCTGACCGCCGTACTGAACGAACGCCTGACCCGCGGCGCGCTGGAAGAGGCGGCGCGCGAGCAGCGCCGGGCCAATCGCTTTGTCGAAAGCTCGCTCAACAACGCCGAGGTGGTCGTTGCGCTGGGCATGCAGGACAACGTCATCACCCGGTGGCGGAAACTCGGCCAGCGCGGCGTTGCGGCGCAGGCGAGGGCGGGGCGGCTCGGCGGTGTTTTTGCAGGCAGCACGCGGTTTTTCCGGCAGGGCCTGCAGACGCTGATGCTGGGATTAGGCGCCTGGGCGGTGATTCAGATGCACGCCTCCTCCGGCA
>JAURHQ010000391.1 GCA_030833185.1 Gammaproteobacteria bacterium
TCGCCTACGAGGAACAGCCGGGCCTGGTGATCCTGGGCAAGCAGGCGATCGATGACGATTCGAACCAGGTCGGGCAGATGCTTGCCGCCCTACTGGGCTGGCCGCAGGGCACCTTCGCCAGCAAGGTTGAAGTCGAGGTCGACAGCGTCAACGTTACCCGAGAGGTCGATGGCGGCCTCGAGACGGTCAAACTAGCCCTGCCGGCGATCGTCACGACCGACCTGCGTCTCAACGAGCCACGTTATGCCTCGCTGCCAAACATCATGAAGGCCAAGTCGAAGCCGCTCACCACCAAGAGCCCAGCCGACTACGGCATAGACACGGCGCCGCGCCTCAAGACGCTCAAGGTCAGCGAACCGGCCGCGCGGCAGGCAGGCATCAAGGTGCCGGACGTCGACGCACTGGTTGCCAAGCTCAAGGAAATGGGATTCGCCTGATGTCCAAGACGCTCGTTTGGGTCGAACACGACAATGCATCGGTCAAGGACGCAACGCTGGCGGCCGTCACTGTTGCCGGGCAGCTGGGTGAAGTGACTGCGCTGGTTGCCGGGTCCGGGTGCAACGCCGCCGCGGCTGCTGCGGCGCAGATTGCCGGCGTAGCCAAGGTTCTCAAGGCCGATGACGCGGCCTACGCCAACGCGCTGGCCGAGAACGTGGCGCCGTTGGTGGTGTCGCTGATGGCCGACTTCGATGCCTTCATTGCTCCTGCCACCAGCAACGGCAAGAACATCGCCCCACGTGTTGCAGCCTTGCTCGACGTGATGCAGGTTTCCGAAGTGCTGTCGGTCGACGGCCCCAGGACCTTCAGGCGCCCGACCTACGCCGGCAATGCCATCGCGACCGTTGAGTCCGGCGATGCCAAGCTGGTCCTGACCGTGCGCGGCACGGCCTTCGCCAAGGCTGCCGCAACGGGCGGCTCGGCTGCGGTGGAAGCCATTGTCGCGACCGGCGATGCCGGCCTGTCGAGCTTCGTGGGTGCCGAGATCGCCAAGAGCGAGCGCCCCGAACTGGGCAGCGCGAAGATCATCGTTTCCGGCGGGCGCGCGCTGAAGGATGCGGAGACCTTCCAGCAGGTCATCTTCCCGCTCGCTGATAAGCTCGGCGCGGGCGTGGGCGCCAGCCGCGCGGCGGTGGACGCGGGCTATGCCCCCAACGACTACCAGGTCGGCCAGACCGGCAAGATCGTCGCACCGGAAGTCTACATCGCCATCGGCATCTCCGGCGCCATCCAGCATCTGGCCGGGATGAAGGACTCCAAGACCATCATTGCCATCAACAAGGACGAGGACGCCCCGATCTTCCAGGTCGCCGACATCGGCTTGGTCGCCGACCTCTTTTCAGCCGTTCCCGAACTCACCGGAAAGCTTTTCAGATGATGGAAGGGCTGACGGCTGCCGAGGCGCTGCCTCCACATCCGCCAGAGGATCAGGCGGGTCGATAGGCGATGCCGATGCGCGTTTTAGCCGTGCCACGCCTCCGAAGGATCGCGGCGATATGACGATCGGCCGCAGCACGATCGGCAAAGGCGTGACGCTGGGCTTGGCCGGCTGCGCCGATCCGGCCCCAGCGGGTTTCGATGACGATCATGCCGAACAGGTCGAAACTGGCGACTATGCTGTAGCGCCGTCGAATGTTGCGCGCCGGATCGAGCGCCACCAACTCGACGGGATCAGGAAGACTTGCACCATTCATGGCGCAAAACCTACAAAATCGTGGGCTTGAAGTCCGACGACTTCTTTGAATCAATCGGGCCGGATTGATTCATCTATCCGATGATTTCGGCGCGGGCTCCACCTCAAATCGTGCAGCGCGTCGGCGGAGACGTTGGGCCACCAACCCTAGACTCGTTTCCACTTAGGTTGAAGCGTATCCGGAGTTTCTGAGATAGTTGGCGCATTCGTGTGGGGGGAAG
>JAURHQ010000392.1 GCA_030833185.1 Gammaproteobacteria bacterium
ATCTTGGGAATTTCGCGGACTTCGGCGTAGCGCTTGTTGAGGTCGGTGTAGAAGAGGCTAAGCCCGTCGGTTTTGCGCTTGCACTGGTCTTTGGGGGTGGTCCGCGCGAGCAGCAGCACCTTGTTCGCACGCTGGGCCATCGACGTCCAGTGCTTCTGGCCGTGAATGACGTAGCCGTCGCCGCTGCGCTCCGCGCGTGTTTCGAGGCTGGTGGTATCGAGCCCGGCGTTGGGCTCGGTCACGCCAAAACAGGCTTTGTCTTCGCCGCGAATCATCGGCGGCAGCATGCGAGCCTTTTGTTCATCCGTGCCGTAAACCACCACTGGATTCAGGCCAAAGATGCCGAGGTGGATGGCCGACGCGCCACTCAGGCCGGCGCCGGACTCGGCCACGGTCTGCATCATGATCGTGCTTTCCGTAATGCCGAGCCCGGAGCCGCCGTAGGCCTCGGGCATCGCGATGCCGAGCCAGCCGCCGGCGACGATTTCGGCGACGAATTCTTCGGGATAGTGACCTTCGTTATCGCATTTCAGCCAGTACTCGGCGTCGAATTTGGCACACAGTTTGGTGATGGCGTCGCGGATGGCGAGTTGGTCTTCGGAGAACTGAAAATCCATCGTGATTCCCGTGGTAGCTGGTCGTTTAAAAAGCAGATCAAGTCTGACCGTACGCGCCGCCGCGCGAGCGTGTCAAGGCGCCACCGCGCCTCGCCACCGACGGCATAACGCGCGAAGATCCACCCCTCACTTTCGCGAGGACCTAGCCGCCATGACGCCTGATTACCGCGCCGGTTGCGCTTACATCGAGGGCGAATATGTCCCGATCGCCGAGGCCCGCATTTCGATTCTGGACATGGGCTTCTCGCGCTCTGACTGCACCTACGATGTGGTCGCCGTGTGGGAAGGCGGCTTCTTCCGTCTGGCCGACCACCTCAACCGATTTGAGCGCTCTTGCACCTGCCTGCAACTGCACCCGCCCTACGCTCGCGAAGCCATTACCGAGGTGCTCTTCGAGTGCGTGCGTCGCAGTGGCCTGCGCGACGCCTATGTCGAGATGATTGCCACCCGCGGTGTACCCGCGGCCGGCGAGCGCGACATCCGCCGCATCAGCAACCGCTTTTACGCTTATGCCATTCCCTACGTCTGGATTTCACGACCAGACCAGCAGGCGCGAGGCCTGCATCTGGTGGTGGCCCGGGACGTCGAACGAATCTCCACCCGGGCGGTCGACCCGACGGTCAAGAATTTCGACTGGGGCGATCTGGTGCGCGGCCTCCTTGAAGCCTACGACCGTGAAGCGGACACGGCGGTACTGGTGGATGCCAATGGCTACGTGACTGAAGGGCCCGGCTTCAACCTCTTCGCCTGCTACCGCGGCCAGTTGATCACGCCCTCGGACGGCGTCCTGCAGGGCATCACCCGGCAAACGGTGCTGGAACTGGCCGCCGAGGAGGGCGTCCCGGCCCGTGTCGGACGCGTGGAGCCCGACCTGCTGGCGCAAGCGAGCGAGATTTTCATCACCAGCACGGCCGGTGGTGTGATGCCCGTGACGCTGCTGGACGGCGCGCCGGTGGGCGATGGCCAGCCAGGCCCGCTAACCGCCCGGCTGCGCGCCCGCTACTGGGACGCGCATCGCGCGGGGCGCTGGGTCACCCCGGTCAACTATGCGAGTCGCTGAGCAAGGGGCAAGGCGCCGGACGGCTCTGGTATGCTGCGTCGGCTTTACTATTCCAATCACTCCAAGGAGCCTCCTATGCGCGAACTCACGCTGGCCGAAGTCCAGACCCTGATCACCGAAGGCGTGGCGTACGCCCAGTCCATTGGCCGCCCCAGCTCGATCGCCGTGGTGGATTTTGGCGGACATCTGCGCGGTGGTCTGCGCCCCGACAAGGGCCGCATCGCGAACATCCT
>JAURHQ010000393.1 GCA_030833185.1 Gammaproteobacteria bacterium
ATCCGCGACCTCATCGGTCGCTATGGCTTTGCGATCGCTTACGAAACCGGCGATCCGGGCCAATGGGCGCGACTCTTTACCGAAGACGGGCGCTTCGAGATCCCGATTATGAAAGTGGTGGTCGAAGGCCACGCCGCGCTGACCGAATTCGCCGCTGGACTGCAGCGCACGATTCCCGGCTTGCACCACGTAATGAGTAACGCTTTTGTGGACATCGACGGCGACCGCGCAAGCGGCAAGTGCCACCTGAACGAGTTCCTGCTGCGGCCCGAGGCGATCTACAACAACCTGCAGGGCTGGTACGAGGACGAGTACCAGCGCGTGGGTGAGGTCTGGCGGTTTCGCGTGCGCAAAGTGCTATTTCCGCGCGACTCGAGCCGCGTGACCACGGGCGGCCAGATTGGCGAATATTTCAGGGAATATCTGACGTTCTGCCGGCAGTTCCGGCGGGACTAAGCGCTATCCGCAGTCCCATGCATCGCTTGAGTAAGCCCGCTTTCGACCAGGCGCGATAAGCCATGCGGTGTGGGACAAGGCGCGGCGCCTGCCCCCACGCGATCACGGGCACGGACGCCACGTGGCAGGCAGCTAGCGAACGATCAGCCCCGCGTAGTCGCCCTTCGCCCGCCATTCCGCCAGCATTTCGTAAAACTTAAGCCCGCCTTCCGGGTAATGCCCCTGCAGGAAGCCATCGTTCTCCGCATTGGCCGAGCCTTCGGCGTTGTAGTAACCGGGCGTGCAACTCGCGAGGTATTCGGTCATCGCGGTCGGCGCCAGCACCAGCGCCAGATAGTCTTCTTCCGCCTTCAGCGTGGGTTCGAGCGCTTTGAGGCCGCGCTGCTGCGCCTCGTTGAAGACCTTCGCAAGATGCTGGGCCTGCTTGTCGAGTTGGTAGGTGAAGTTTGGCGTGTAGCCGGTCTGGGTAAAGCCCATGTGATAGAGGTTGGGAAAGCCGTGGGCCATGAGACCGTGGGAGGTCCGCATGCCCTTGGCCCAGTAGTTGCCGAGCGTCTCCCCGCTACGGCCGATGACTTCCATCGCCGCCTGTCGGGTGTAGGTGGCGCGGCTGACCTCAAAGCCGGTGGCGAAGATGATGCAGTCGACCTCGTACTCCACGCCGTCCACCACCACGCCTTTTTCGGTCAGGCGGTCCACGCCTTTGCCGCCGGTATCGACCAGTTTCACATTAGGGCGGTTGAAGCTTGGCAGGTAGTCGTCGTTGAAGCATGGCCGCTTGCACCAGGGGCGATACCAGTGCTTCAGCGCCTCCGCGGTCGCCTTGTCTTTCACCGTGTCGTCGATGCGCGCTCGCACACGGTTGTCATGCTGGTAGTCGACAATTTCGCCCAGCAATTTCAGCTCCGCCACGCTCAGGTTGGCGCTGCCGCTGCCGTCCATCAGTTCACCCAGCGACTTGAAGAGTTCGGTCCAGCCGTCGTTGACCAGATCTTCTTCCACCGCCACGCCCACCAGCAGCTTGGTGAAGTTGTCGTTGCGGTCCTGCTGCCAGCCGGGCTGCAGCGACTTGAACCAGTCGGGGTCGGTCTCGCGATTGCGCCGTTCGTCTACCGAAGACGGCGTGCGCTGGAACACGTACAGCTGCTTCGCGGCCGCACCCAGATGAGGAATGGACTGAATGGCCGTCGCACCGGTGCCGATGACCGCCACGCGCTTGTCGCCCAGCTTGTCCAGATTGCCCACCCGCTTTGCTCAAGGTAATCAATATGGTGCAGGCGTGCCATTTGCAAGCACTGTGGGTATCTTCCTGCTCTCTTTTTACGGATTGGCCTACAGCCTGTTTCCGTGGTTGATCA
>JAURHQ010000394.1 GCA_030833185.1 Gammaproteobacteria bacterium
CGGCTTTGATGTGATTCAAGGGGTGGTGGCGATGCGGGCGAGCCTCCGCGCCGGGCTCCTCCAGCGGCACGGCTGGCACTGGCTGTTTGCGAAGCACGACATGAGTGAGTGCTCGCTGATCGCCACGAAGGACGGGCAGTCGTACCTCAACGCCGAAGGCAAACCGCACGTCTTCACCTACACCATGGACGACGCGAAGCGCGGCAAACTCGACGGCAAAGAGAACTGGAAGATGAACCCCATGGACATGCTGTTCGCGCGGTGCATCACGCGGCTGCAGCGGCGTGTCTGCCCGGCTGCTACGCTCGGCATGGACATCCCGGACACCACCGAGCCGGTGACATTGGAGATGGTGGTACAGGAGACGGAGCAGCAGCGGGTGGCGGGTAAATCGGCGTCTGCGCTAGACGCGCTCGAAGCCGAACTGACGCGCGAACCGGTGGCGGTGTCGAATGTTTGAGCATGGCGCGTGGTACACGGGCGGCATCGTCGCTGTCGATTACATCAAGTCCGAAAAGAAGGGCACGCCGGGTCTTCAGATCACCGTCGAAGTGTCCGACCGTGGCTCGATCACGGGCGTCTGGTGGCTGACTAACTCGCTTGTCAATAATCCCGACGACAAGGCGGCAAGCAAGGTGCTGCAATGGGAAGCCGCGCAGATCCGATGTAAGCAGTTTGGGTGCAACCAAGCGGGCCTCACCGAGCCGCAGACATGGCTTGACCATATCCGGCAAACGCTAACCGGTCAGCAGGCGTCTGTCCTCGCTGAGGTCAACAACTACGGCGACACGGCGGCGGCGATCATCGCTCGGCCAAAGAGCGGCGGCGGTAGCAAATTTGTGGTGGCACAACCGGCGGCGTCACCGTTCGCGGCACGACCTGCTAACGCTGACCCGTTCGCGGTATCAGAGGACGATTTGCCCTTCTGATCCCCGCGCGCAACCGCCCGCGGCCTGCCGACCACGTTGGATCACGGACCTGGGGAGGTACCGCCAGCGAATCGGCAGACCGGGCGCGGCGCGCTCGACTAGCGGCAGATGCAGCCGTAACCAAGCATCTTGAGTCCCTCGGATATGGCGTGGTCGGCGGGTGAAAGCGTCGGCCACGCACAGAAATAAGGAGAGAGAAATGGACGTGTTGAAGCAGGTGGAGGAGGCGCTGGAAATAGCGCGCCAGCAGTTTGGATCACATGCCGGTGAGTCGCAAAACGAGGAGATGTGTGAGCAAGCCATAGCCGCCCTGCGCGGGCTGGAGTGGAAGCCGGTGGCGGAGATGGAGGCGTTTGAGCCTCAAGGAGTTCGGATTGGGTACCACGGAATCGTTTCGTGGGTCATGGCCCCCTATATCGCTTATCGGCGCGGTGAGGTGACATCGATTTACACCCACTTCTACCGCCCGATACTGCCGACGCCGCCAAAACGGGAGGGCAAGTAAATGGAAATAGCAATCATTGGCTCAGTATTACTGGGCGGCGGCGCCTACCTGCGCTGGAAGCCCACTCGGGCGCAGTTGTGGAACTACATCGCGGCCTGGGCGGCGGCGAACCGCGACGCGGCGATTACGCGGGACGCGAAGATGCGGGAGTATTTGGAAGCGAAGGTCGTGTGATGGAGAAGACGTTGGGTTGCATAGCGAGGGATGCGTGGGTGGCTCGTGCGACTCATGGAAGTTGGCAAGCCGTAGCCGCCGCGGTAGTCGCCGCTCACGAGGCGCGTCGGTGGAAGGCGATTGAGAGCGCGCCGAAGTTTCAGTACGTGGACATCTGGGCAGGTGGTCGGCGTATCCCGAACGCGCAGCAATGCCCCA
>JAURHQ010000395.1 GCA_030833185.1 Gammaproteobacteria bacterium
ACGGCGCCGCACGGCAAGCTCTGCATTGAAACGGCCGGCCGGCGGTTTCAGGGCACGGTCAGCGTGCGGGGTGACAGCTTGGAAGTCTTTCACGATGGTCAACGCGTGGTGCTGATGCTCGACGACCCCATGCACCACGCCGGGGAAGAGGAAGCGGCCGCCGGCAGTTTGCTGGCGCCGATGCCGGGCGCCATCACCGCCTTGCTCGTCGCGGTGGGCGACGTGGTCAGCAGGGGCCAGCCCCTGCTGGTGCTGGAAGCGATGAAAATCGAGCACACCATCGCGGCCCCGTTTGAAGGGACGGTCAGCGAAATCTTCTTCACCAAAGGCCAACAGGTAACGCAGGAAGGCGCCGAGTTGGTCCGCCTAAGCCCGCTGGCAGCCGCCGGCGAACCGAGCTGAGGCACTCGCCATGCTGATGGCCATCATCGAGTACGCGCTCAACCCCGGGGCTGAGGACGAGTTCCAGGCGCTGGTCGGCAGCTTGTCACCGCGCCTTGGCGAAATAGATGGTTTTCTCGGCGCCGACGCCGCCAGCAGCCTCCTGACCGCGGGTTATCTATATGAGATTTCCTGGTGGCGAGACGAAGCGGCGCTTGCCGTGTGGTCGCGCGATCCCGATCACCTGCACGCCAAACTGCGTGGGCGTCAGGCCCTGCTCAAGTGGTACCGCGTGCGGGTAGGTCCGGTGGCGCGGGAAATGCGGTTCGGGGAGATCCCGGGCGCCAGCGACGCCGGCTGATGGCTGGCGGACAACTGCGGAGCATTCACCGATGAGCAAACCCGACGCCCGCGATGAAGCGCGCGCCTTACTGCTCGCCTGTTACGACGGGGTTCTGTCGACCCAATCTGTCGCGATGCCCGGCTATCCGTTTGGGTCGGTGGTGCCCTTCTGTCTCGATCGTGCGGGTCAGCCGGTCATCCTGATTGCGAACATCGCGCAGCATCACAAGAACGTGTCGGCCGATCCGCGCGTGTCGCTGATGGTCTTCGACCGGGCGGCCGACGACCTGCAGGCCAACGGACGGCTGACCTTGCTGGCGGATGCAAGCCGCATCGACGACGGACTTGAAGACGCCGCCGAGCGCTACTACCGACATTTTCCAGAGGCGCGGGGCTATCACCAGACACATGGTTTCGAGTTCTGGCGGCTGACGCTAAAACGCATTCGCTTCATCGGCGGCTTTGGCGCCATCCATTGGCTGGAGCCCGCCGCGCTCACCATCGACAACCCCTTCTCGCCTGAAGAAGAGGCCGGCATGGTGGCGCACATGAACGAAGACCACGTGAGCGCGATGCAGGACTACCTGCGTCCGCTGCTGGGTGATGCCGTGAACGGGCTAACACCCACGCTGGCCGGCGTCGACGCCGGCGGGATTCATATCAAGGCAGGGCTACGCGTGTACCGCGTGGCCTTTCCGGCGCCGGTCGCCAGCGCCCGCGAGGTCCGCGCTGCGCTGGTGGAACTCGCCAAACGCTGCCGGGCAAGCTAGCAAAGCCGCCCGGCGCAACTTGCCTCAGGCGTTGACGTCGATAACCACACGCCCCTTCACCTGACCGGCCAAAATGGCCTTGGCCAGCGCCGGCACGTCGGCCAGCGGACGTACTTCGGTCGCAGCCGCGAGGGCTGCGGGATCAATCAGGGTGGCGAGATCCTGCCAGGCGCGGAGGCGTCGGGGCATCGCAGCCTGGACGGAATCAATACCGCGCAAAGTCACGCCACGCAGAATGAACGGCATTACGCTGGTCGGCAGACCAACGCCACCGGCGAGGCCACAGGCCGCGACCAGTCCCTC
>JAURHQ010000396.1 GCA_030833185.1 Gammaproteobacteria bacterium
GTGAGCGCCGTGCGATACGGCACGTCGCCGGGCGCGTTGAGCCAGAACAGCGTCTGGTGCGGGGATTCAGGCCCAAGTTTCAGCATCACCGCCCGTGCCCATTGCGACTTCTTGCCCCGCGTCAGGCTGAAGGCCAAGGTCGGTCCGCTGACCGCGCAGGGCGCCGCGTCAAACATCGCCTCGGCGTAGAAACGTCCGGGCTTATCCAGATAAAGCATGAATTCGAGCGGGCGATCCGTCAGCAGCGGCGTGTTCAGCATCAGCCGGCCGGGCGTTGGCGGGGCGTAGCGCAGGTCGGCCTGCGCGTCCGGTCGCACGGCAAGCAAGCCGAGCAGTAACAGGGGCCAAGGGCATCTGATGCGAACCATGGGCGTCTCCAGCGCGAGCGTTAGCGGGTAAGTCCCGCCGCGCACCGCAAGCGGTTCATGCCGGTCGCCGACCGCGCGGCGGCGCCTTGGGCGCTCGCGCCGACGCCGCCGCGTTCGCCCGCGGGTGCGCCTCGTCCAAGGCACGGACCCGGAAGTTCCTGCCCTTGATTTTGCCGGCGCGCAGGCGCGTCAGCGCATCCGCCTGCCAGTCGCGCGCAACGGCCACATAGCTGCGGGTGGGATAGAGATCGATTTTGCCCACGGCGCTCGCCGGGATGCCGGCCTCGCCGGTCAGGGCGCCCAGCAAGTCGCCGGGGCGTAGTTTGTCCTGACGTCCTGCGTCGACCACCAGCGTGCGAAACGCTGGTGGCACGGGCCGCGCGCCGCGCGCTGCGGCAGGCAGCCGCAGCCAGTGCAGCCGCTCGCCGGATTGCTGTTCAATCTGCTTGGCGCGGGGCATTTCTGCCGCCGCGCAAAAGCTGACGGCGCGCCCGGATTCGCCGGCGCGCCCGGTGCGGCCAATTCGATGCAGATGGGTATCTGCATCGTTGGCCAGATCGTAGTTGACGACCAGCGGCAGTGCCGCGATGTCGAGCCCGCGCGCGGCGACGTCTGAAGCCACCAGCACGCTAGCGCTCTGATTGGCAAACGAGACCAGCAGTTCTTCGCGCTCGCGCTGCTCAAGTTCGCCGTGCAGGGCGAGGGCCGCGAAACCGCGTGCAACCAGATCTGCCGCGACCGCGCGCACCGCCTGTCGCGTATTGCAGAACACCAGCGCCGAGGCGGGCGCCTCGTCCAGCAGCAGCGCGGCCAGCGCGGCAGCTTTGGCGCTCGGCTCAACCGCGACAAAAGACTGCGCGATGCGTGGCCCCTCGCTCGCATCCGCCACGCTGATTGCCAGCGCATTCCGCTGAAGTCGCCGCGCGATTTGGCGCACCGGCGCCGGCAGTGTGGCCGAGAACAGCAGGGTCTGCCGCTGGTCTGGCAACAAATCAAGGATGGCGGTGATGGATTCGCTAAAGCCCATATCGAGCATTCGATCCGCTTCGTCCAGCACCAGCGTGCGCACCGCGCCCAGCGCGCTGCCGCTGGCCAGCACGCGAATGGCGTGGTTCTGCGTGTCCCCCACAAACACCGTGCCCAGGGTGTCGTTCACCACGGCCTGGTGCAGCAGCAGCGCCTGTTCCCGGCTCAGCCGCGCGCTGCGCAGGGCCGACCGGATGCGTCCGCCCTCGTAGAGGGATTGCACCAGCTGGATCCCTGCGTGCCAGCTCTGACTCGGGACGTCGATCCGGACCGTCCGCCCCGTCGAGGCACCGGG
>JAURHQ010000397.1 GCA_030833185.1 Gammaproteobacteria bacterium
CGCAAGAAAAAACTCGCTGCTTGCGTGGTGCTGGGGGTGCCGGCGTTCATCGCCTTCACCTCGGTGCAAAAGCTGCCCGAGAACGTCGACGAACTGGATGTTGCCGGCGGCCTGATCGGTCGACCGATCAATGTCGTGAAAGCCAAGACCGTTGATCTGTATGTGCCGGCAGAATCGGAAATCGTCATCGAAGGCTATATCGACACCGAATGGCTGGAGCCGGAAGCGCCGTTTGGCGAATCGCACGGCCATGTGAACCTGCAGGAATTCAACGCCTTCATGGAGGTGACCTGCATCACCCGGCGCAAGAACGCGATCTTCACCTCCATCATTTCGCAGGTCACGCCCTCGGAATCGAGCCTGATCAAGCGCATCGCACTCGAGCCGCTGTTCCTCGACCACCTGCGCCGCAATCTGGGCATACGCGGCGTGAAAAAAGTCTCGATGCATGAGCCGCTGACCAACCTGCGCAAGGTCATTGCCGTGGTGGTCGAGCGCGGCATGCCGGCCACCGAGGTGTGGCGTGCGCTGTATGGCGCGGCGTCATGGAACCGTGCCGTGGGCAAGTTTGTGATTGCCATCAACGAGGACATCGACCCCGACAACGCCGACGCGCTGTTCTGGGCCATGTCGTATCGCGCCAACAATGGCGTGGATATTCAAATCCTCAACCATCGTGATCCCGTCCACGGCCCGCGCAGCCCGCGCAACCATGGCGAAGACGCCTCGGTGCTGATCGATGCCACGCTGAAAGAGAACTTCCCGCCCATCGCCCTGCCCAAGCGCGAATACATGGAAGCGGCCAAGAAGATCTGGGAAGAACGCGGCCTGCCCACCCTCAAGCCGCAGGCACCGTGGTACGGCTACTCGCTGGGCGAGTGGTCGGAGGACTTCGACAAGATGGCGCAGCGTGCGGTGAAGGGTGATTACTTCAAGACCGGTGAAGAGATCGCCAAGCAACGCCGCAACGACGTGACCATCAACTCGGAAGTGCGCACCGTGGGTCTGCCGGGCAGCAAGCTGGCCAAGGCTGGAAATAAGGCGGTTGCGAAGAAGAAAAAGTAATTGCAGCATTGGCCACCTGACGCCCAACCGATCCCGGTTGGGCGTTTTCTTTTGTGCGGCATTTACACCCGAGTTCATGCGGTAACTTTCGACTGTATTCACCGCAAAAATTGCGGAGATAAAGGCGGTTAATTACCGCACCGCAACATCCAAACCGGTAAGCTCCGGCCGCATGAATCATCCCGCCCACATTCCCGACGCCCTCGATTTGCTGCGCACGGTGTTCGGGCATCCGGCGTTTCGCGGGGCGCAGGCCGAGATCGTCGGGCATGTCGCGGCTGGCGGCGATGCGCTGGTGCTGATGCCCACGGGCGGCGGCAAGTCGCTGTGCTATCAGCTGCCGGCGTTGTTGCGCAGCGGCACGGCGCTGGTGGTGTCGCCGCTCATTGCGTTGATGCAGGACCAGGTGGCGGCGCTGCGTCAGCTTGGCGTGCGTGCCGCCTTGCTCAATTCCACGCTCACCGCCGAGCAGGCGCGCGATGTCGATGCGGGTCCCCTCAGCCACGGGACGATGCCCCGGGGCCAGGCCGAACGGGAAGTCCCCCCGGCCGCCGCCCCGGCCGCCGCCCCGGCCGCCGCCGCCGCCGCGGCC
>JAURHQ010000398.1 GCA_030833185.1 Gammaproteobacteria bacterium
AAACCAACTGCGGCCCAAGGTGGGATCCGCCGATACCCAGATTGACGACATCGGTGATGGCCTCGCCGCTAGCCCCGCGCCACTGGCCGTTGGCAATGGCGTCTACCAATTGGTCCATCCGCTGGAGGGTGGCGGCGACCAGCGGTCCCACCGCCTGGCCGTCGACGCAGGCGCTTAGGTCGTCCGGGTTGCGGAGCGCGGTGTGCAGGGCAGGGCGGTGTTCGGTGGGGTTGACCAGTGCGCCGCGAAAAAGGCCTTCGATGCGGCTGGGTAACTGGCGCGCCTCGGCCAGCGCCAGCAGGGCCGCCCGGGCCGGGCGGTCCAGCCGCTGCTTGGCGTAGTCGAGATGCAGGCCGGCGGCGTCCAGCGAGAAGTCCGGGAGTCGCGCCGGGTCGTCGGTAAACAGGCGCAGCGTCGGGGTGGCGAGGAGTCGTTCAGCATGAGGCAACAGGAGAGAGGTCAGCGTAGTCATGAAGGTTCCTGAATCGTTTTTCGGCGGTCGGTCGCCGCGTTTTCTGCCGCAAGATCGGGGGAGAACGACTTTGTTATTCTCGCCAGCCCGGCCCCTGCAATCCATTTCCAATCCGAGCAGCATCATTCCATGAGCAACCCGCCCGTTGGCCGGCTTGGCAAGTATGAAGTCATGCGCGAAATCGCGCGCGGCAGCATGGGGACCGTGTACCTCGGTCACGACCTCTACATCGACCGGCCGGTCGCGCTCAAGGTGGCGCACTCCGACCAGCTGGACGACGAAGAGTCCGGCGACCGCTACCGCAAGATGTTCTTCAACGAAGCGCACACCGCAGGGCGCCTGTCCCACCCCAACATCATCAGCATCTACGACGCCGGCGTGGAAGGCGAGATCTGCTACATCGTGATGGAGTATGTGGAGGGCGGGCAGACGCTCAAGCCCTGGTGCCGGCCCGACCATCTGCTGCCGATCGATCGGGTGGTGGAAATTGGCTTCAAGTGCGCGCGCGCGCTGGACTACGCGCACCGTCAGGGCGTGGTCCACCGCGACATCAAACCCACCAATATCCTCATCACCCAGCAGATGGACGTAAAGCTGGGTGATTTCAGCATTGCGCAGCTCTCCAAAATGGATACCACCGAAACCCTGCCGCTCGGGCTGGTGGGCTCGCCGCGCTACATGTCGCCGGAACAGATTTCGGAGGAGTTCATCACCGGCCAGACCGACATTTTCTCGTTAGGCGTGGTGCTGTTCGAGCTGCTGACCGGCCGTCATCCGTTTATGGCCGACAACTTCTCGCGGCTGGTGCAGAAGATTCTGACCGAACAGCCGCCACGCCTGACCGAGCTGCGCGCCGATGCGCCACCCGAACTGGAACGGATCATCAATCGCGCGATGGCCAAGGACCGCGCCGACCGCTACGCGATGGGAGGCGATATGGCGGCAGATCTTGCCCGTGCCTTCGACCGCATCCTGGAACAACCGCGCGAGAACATCTCGGAGCAGGAGAAATTTACCGCCGTCAAACAGCTCGATTTCTTCCACGGCTTTCCCGAAGCCGAGGTCTGGGAAATTGTGCGCGCCGCGCAATGGCAGGACTATCCGGATGGCTCGCGGGTGATTATTGAGGGCGAGATTGACGATTCCTTCTACATCATCGTGCACGGCG
>JAURHQ010000399.1 GCA_030833185.1 Gammaproteobacteria bacterium
CCAACGAACGAGCTGAGGCACAGCCGCCCGAACAACCAAAAATATGAATATGCAAAACCAACCATCGCAAACAGAAGGGCTGGCGGCTGTTGCCTCCAGCGACTTGTTATGCCTTTCGCGCCCGTGGACGTGGAAGGACAAACTCCGCTGCAAACTCTGGCCGCCGCAACACTGCGAACTGCCAGAAGCTCCGGCGACACACAAAGACGTGCTCGTGTGCCGCGTGACATCGGAACTCTCAATGCTCGACCGGCTGCGCGTGCTCGTGACTGGCCGCATCCGAGTCGAATCGAGGACGGTGACTGAGAACGTCATCGGCGACCACAAAACCAAAAGCGTCTTCGCGGCTCTCCCGCCGAGATGGTGGGATCGCGAGGCATAACGCAGAAGTCAGCGACGGCGGGCCGCTGACTCACGAATCGAAACAAGCGCGAACCCGCCGTTCGCTGCACTGACTGGTTAGCATCATTTATGAGACTCTCTGCACTAAATATCTGGCCGACGTTCAAGTCGCGCCGCGCACAACAAGAGCGCGAAGTGAAGGAAAACAGCGACCATCCAAAGAAGGTGTGGGACATGCGCACCCGCAACGGATGGGGAAACAGCATCGGGTGGATGAACTGGGAAACCCGAATGCTGCACGGCCACACGACGCCGCTACCAAAAGAGGGCGATGAACTGCTCGCGGAAATGCAGAGCGGGAAAACTGGCCGCTTCCGGTTCGCAAAGGTCGAGCCGTGCTATGACCCGTCCGATATGTGGTTCGCCACCGTCGAGGATATGGGATACGCGGATGATGCTAACGAGGCGCTCTGCGAACCGGCTGGCCGAAAGGAATAAGATGCAAGAACCAGATGAAACTGAGTGCTGGGATGAACGCTCAGCGAAGCCAAAGCGCCAAGCCGGTTCGCAGCAGCAAATGGGTATGCGCCGGACTATCGAACTCGGTGCGATGTCTCCGACGCTCACGAAGCAACTGCGTGGACTGAAAGTGCCAAAGGCTCGCCTCCTCATCCTCGACAAGCTCGCGGACTCGCTGACGTGGTGCTATGTCCACGGGCTGATCACCGAACCGGAACACCAGCGCGCCGGACAGCGCCTAATCGCGCTGGTGGGCAAGGAAGTGCGAAAGGCGCATACCGCCGCGCTCTGCGAAGTGGCGGACAAGGCGCGACCGAATTAACCGATGCCGTGGCCCGCCACTTTCGCAGCAGCAAGAGGTTGGACACGCCCGAACGTAAAACAAATATGAAAATGAAACCCGCTGACCGTAAAGAATACGAAGCACTGCAAAGCAAAGAGGCCCGCGCCAAGTGGCTGCTCGGAAAAGGCATCGTCGCCAAACTGACGATAAATCCCGAGAAGCTCGCCCCCGCATACCAAGCCTACGCCGCAGGCTACTCGCTTCCGAACTACTACCAATCTGCCGCCGAAGCCGTCGCAAAATCAACCGCGTGGCTCGCGGCGATGGCTGGTGTGTCCAACGAACGAGCTGAGGCACAGCCGCCCGAACAACCAAAAATATGAATATGCAAAACCAACCATCGCAAACAGAAG
>JAURHQ010000039.1 GCA_030833185.1 Gammaproteobacteria bacterium
CCGCCGCATCGCCCAGAAGCTCATACAGCGAGGTGCTGCCGCTGATGTCGGCAAACACAATCGCCAGCGAATCTTCGGGCACAGACGTTGGCATGGACTCGGACAAAGCCATCCTCGGCAGTTGGAGTTCACAGGCGCCGTGGCTGGACGCCGCAAGCGCACAGGGTGGCCGGCGCTCGCCAGCCACGGCCGAGTATAACCGCGCGCCTGCGCGCTAACCCAGCGCGCCGCCCGGCCCGGCAGGCGCAAACCCGGGGGCGCTGGCGGTTGTTTCCCTAGCATCGGCTGATCGGGCGCAAAATTCTGCGAACTTGCGCACAGAAACCCCGGTGCAAGAATGGCCGAGTTGGGGCACCATGCGAGCATGACGCCCAATGTCGAACCCCGCCGCGCGGGATCTGCCCGAAACTCCGAGCGCGGAGGTAGCCGACGTGTGTCGGCCGCCGGTCGGCGTCCCGGCACGCCGCAGGCGGCCGCCGGTGCCGAGGCAAGCGGCGAAGAGACCGGTCGCGCAGGGGTATTCGGGGATTGGGAAAACGCCGGCTTCGACCTCACGCCGCGCGCTCAGCCCGCCGCCCTCCTGTTCGCCATGATCGAACGCATGGGCGGCACCGCCACCTCCCACTGGAAGGGCAAGTACGTCAATCTCGTTATTTAGGCGCGCCGCCCATCGGCAGCGCCTGACTGGTCGATTCCGGCACCGTGCCGTACTTCTGAATCAAATCCGCTGACAGCAGATTCGCCGACTTCATTTCATCCCCCGACAGCTTGGCCGCCGCGGCCTGCATCGCAGCCTCCGCCTTCACGTTGCCGATGTGCGCGGACACGCTGTACCAGGCAAACGCATATTCCATGTCCTGCGGCACGCCGTCGCCGGCTTCGTACATCCCGCCCAGACGGAACTGCGCGTCCTGCACGCCTTTCTCGGCCGCCTTGCGGTACCACTTCGCGCCTTCGCCGGGATTTTTCTCCACCCCCCGGCCTTCGCTATACATCCGGCCCAGAAAATACTGCGCGTAGGCGTGGTTGGAGGTTTCGGCGAGCGGGACCAAGGTTTTCAGCGCCTTGTCGTAGTCGCCGGTCATCAGCGCCAGCACGCCGTCGTTGAAGTCCGCGCGGGCGACGCCGGCGCTTAGGAGCAGGCAGACACCAAGGAAGCGGGTGAGGAAGCGCGAAGCAGCGTGAGTCATGGAGCGTTTCTCCTGCAGTTTGGGGGCCGCGCCCGGGAGCGAGGCATGTTAATCGACTTCGGTCCGCCCGTAAGCCGTCGGCGCTGATAGAATCCGGGCCCTTGTTCACAGTCCGGTGTTACGCATGACCGCCAGAACCCTCTACGACAAACTCTGGGACGCGCACCTCGTCGAGCAGTTCGACG
The DNA here is from genome assembly GCA_030833185.1 of Gammaproteobacteria bacterium. Taxonomy (GTDB): domain Bacteria; phylum Pseudomonadota; class Gammaproteobacteria. The sequence continues at coordinate 1,376 of JAURHQ010000039.1, forward strand.
ATGGCGCCGCGCTTATCTACATCGACCGGCACATCGCCCATGAGGTCACGACCCCGCAGGCCTTCGAAGGCCTGAAGCTCGCCGGCCGCGGCCTGTGGCGGCGGGCGGCGACGGTGGCGGTCTCCGACCACAACGTACCGACCCGCGACATTCATCACATCAGCGATCCGGTGGCCAAGGTCCAGTTGGAAACGCTGGCCCGCAACTGCCGCGAACACCGCATCACGCATTTCGACATCGGCGACGTCCGGCAGGGCATCGTGCACGTCACCGGCCCTGAGCAGGGCTGGAGCCTGCCCGGCATGACCATCGTCTGCGGCGACTCGCATACCGCCACTAATGGCGCGCTGGGCGCGCTCGCCTTTGGCATTGGCACCTCCGAGGTCGAGCACGTCATGGCCACCCAGACGCTCGTGCTCCGCAAAGCCAGGAATATGCTGATTGAAGTCAGCGGCACGCTGCGCCCCGGCGTCTCCGCTAAAGACCTCATCCTCGCCATCATCGGGCGCATCGGCACCGCCGGCGCCACCGGCCACACCATGGAATACGCCGGTGAGGCGATTTCGCGGCTGTCGATGGAAGAACGCATGACGGTCTGCAATATGTCGATTGAAGCCGGCGGTCGCGCCGGCCTCGTCGCGGTCGACGACAAGACCATCGCCTATGTCGAAGGCCGGCCCGGCGCCCCGAAAGGCGAGGAATGGACGCAGGCGGTCGCCGCCTGGCGCGAGCTGCATTCCGACCCCGGTGCGCATTTCGATACCGTGGTCCGACTGGACGCGAGCGAAATCGAACCGCAGGTCACCTGGGGCACCTCGCCGGAAATGGTCCTGCCGATCTCCGGCCGGGTGCCCGATCCGGCGGCCGAAACCGACGAAGTCCGCCGCACCGGCATTGCCGGCGCGCTGAAATACATGGGCCTAACGCCGGGCACGCCGCTGGCGGAAATCCCGATCGACAAGGTGTTCATCGGCTCCTGCACTAACTCCCGCATCGAAGACCTGCGGGCCGCTGCCGCCGTCGTCAAAGGCAAGCGTCTTGCGGCCAATGTGACCCTCGCGATGGTGGTGCCGGGCTCCGGCTTGGTGAAGCGGCAGGCGGAGGCCGAGGGCCTCGACCGGGTGTTCCTCGACGCCGGCTTTGAGTGGCGCGAACCCGGCTGCTCGATGTGTCTGGGCATGAATCCCGACCAGCTCCTGCCGGGCGAGCGCTGCGCCTCGACCTCCAACCGCAATTTTGAAGGACGGCAAGGCCACGGCGGGCGCACCCATCTGGTCTCGCCCGCGATGGCCGCCGCGGCCGGCATTGCCGGTCATTTCGTAGACGTGCAAAAGGTCTGAACCATGGAAGCTTTTACCCGCCTTACCGGCCTGGTGGCCCCGATCGACCGGCCCAATGTCGACACCGACGCCATCATCCCCAAGCAGTTCCTGAAGTCGATCAAGCGCTCGGGCTTCGGCCCCAACCTGTTCGACGAATGGCGTTATCTGGACAAGGGCGAGCCCGACAAGGCCAACGAAGGTCGCCCGCTGAATCCGGATTTCATCCTCAACCAGCCGCGCTATCAGGGCGCGCAGATTTTGCTGGCGCGGGACAACTTCGGCTGCGGCTCGTCCCGCGAGCACGCGCCCTGGGCCATTTACGACTACGGCTTCCGGGCCGTGATTGCGCCGAGCTTTGCCGACATCTTCTACGGCAACTCGGCCAAGAACGGGCTCTTGCTGGTGACTCTGTCGGCGGAGATCGTCGAGCGCCTGTTCAACGACACCCGCGCCACGCCGGGCTACGCGCTGACCATCGATCTTGGCGCGCAGACGGTGACCACGCCGGCGGGCGAAATCTTCCAGTTCGATTACGCGGCCGGCCTCAAGCACCGCATGCTGAACGGGCTCGACGACATCGGCATGACGCTGCAGAAAGCCGACGCCATCCGCGCCTACGAAGCCAAACGCAAACAGAGCGCGCCCTGGCTCTTCGCGGAGACCTGAGACCCATGCTTTATCAACTCGACGAACACCGCGTGCAGTGTCGCGGCGACTACTGGGTGGCGGACAGCGCGTCCGTGATGGGCCGGGTGATCCTCGGCCATCAGGCCAGCGTGTGGTTTGGCGCGGTGTTGCGCGGCGATAACGACCTCATCACCGTGGGCGACTATTCCAACGTGCAGGATCTCTCGGTGCTGCATACGGACGAAGGCTGCCCGCTGACCATCGGCGAGTACTGCACTATCGGCCACAAGGTCATGCTGCACGGCTGCACCATCGGCAACGGCTCGCTGATCGGGATCAACGCGGTGATTCTCAACAATGCCGTGATCGGCGAGAACTGCCTGATTGGCGCCGGCGCGCTGATCACCGAAGGCAAGCAGATCCCGCCCGGCAGTCTCGTCATGGGCTCGCCCGGCAAAGTGGTGCGGGAACTCACGCCCGAGCAAATCGCCGGCCTGCGCCGTTCGGCGGAAGGCTATGTGGCAAACAGCCAGCGCTTTCGCGCGGGGCTTATCGCACAGGCCAGCGCGCTCAAACTCTGAGCGCAGCGCGCCGCGCTAGCGATACAGCCAGCGCAGCCCGCGGCTGACCGCCGCCGGCATGGTGGAGTGATGTAACTCCCCGTCGAGCAGCGCAAATGTGCTGTCGACCGGCGGCGCGCTGCGGCCAGCCAGTCGCGCCTGCATCGCCCGCGTATTGGCGACCATGGGAATATCCCCAATCAGGGTTTCCTCGCTGCCGGCCGACAGAAATACCCGTCCCGGAGCGGCCGGCGCGCTTGTCGCCGTCGTGGCCTCCAAATCAAAAATCATCCGACCGTCCCACCACGAGGACGGGCTGGCCAGCAGCCAGCGACCGAAGGCGCTCGGCCGGGTAAACAGCGTATACAGCCCGAACAGGCCCGACAGCGAATGCCCGATCAGCGTTCGCGCGCTGGGGTCGATGGCGTAGCGCGCTTCCAGCATGGGCAGCGCCTCGTCCAGCAGCCAGCGCTGAAATTCTGCCGCCTGCCCGAAGACCGGGGCGTCCGCCATGCTGCGGGTGACCGTAGCCGGCAGCGGCGCGCTGGTCGGGGTGAAGGCCGCGGCGCGAGCATGGACCACGGCCCGCGCGCTATCGGCAGTCCAGCCCACGCCCACCACAATCACCCGCGGCAGCAGCCGGGCCAGGCCCAGATTAAGCGCCGCGTCGCACGCCGTGCCGAAGGTCCATTGGGCGTCCAGACAAACCAGCACCGGGTAGGGCTCGGGTCGTGTGCCGTAGCCTTCGGGCAGGGCCACCTGCAAGAGGCGACCGTTGGCGTCATCACAATGTTGGTGGTGGGTCCAGAGCATGGGTGTCAGGCGGGGGCGTCGGGAAACTCGCCATCGAGGTAGTACCAGCGGCCGTCCTCGCGGCGGAAGCGACCGCACTCGTGCAGACGATGCGCTTTGCCGCCCGTCTTGTAGCGGGCCACGAATTCGACGCTGGCGGTGTCGCCCGCGCTCGCGTGCCGCCGCACCTGCAGACCCAGCCAGCGCAGGGGTTCCAAGGCGAGTCGCGACGGGCGTGTCTGCGGATGCCAACTCGCCAACAGATAGGCGTCAAGTCCGAGCACATAGGCGCTGTAGCGGCTGCGCATCAGTTGCTCGGCGCTCAACGCCGGCTCGCCGGCATGCAGCGGCCCGCAGCATTGGTCATAGCGCAAGCCGGGCGTGCAAGGACAAGGCTGCGGGGCCGGCATGCTTAACTCAGCGCGCGCCGCGTGCCGCCAGTCGCCGGCTCATGCGGACCCCAGCTTGGCCTGCAGGGCCTCGGCCTGCGCCAGCAGTTCCTCTTCGGCCGGCGCCAGGGCGTGCAGTCTGCTCAGCGCGTAGTGCGCCATCGCCAGATCGCCGATCAGCTCGCAGAACTGCGCGCGGTACAGCCAGCCGTGGGGCGAGTCAGGCACCTCGCGGTTCATGATTTCGATCAGGCCAATCGCGCCCTTGAGGTCTTCGGCCGCCAGCCGCCAGGCCGCCCACTGCACATAGCCCTCGCCGCGCGCCGGGTCGACCGCCACGGCCTGCTCAATGACCCGCTCGGCATCGTCAATTTCGCCCCGATCGCCGTGCTTCAGTGCGAGATAGAGCAGCAGGTCGTACTCCAGTTGGCGTGCGGCGGATGACTCGGCCTCGGCGTCACGCGGGGCGGGCGGCGCCACACGGCGCAGCGGTTCGCGCTGTTTGCGCGCGTTCACCCAGACCGGGCTCATCTCCAGCAAAGGGTCGAAGTAATCGATGGTTTCCGTGTCCAGCAGTTCAAAGCCGGCGTCGGCGTGCAGCCGGGCCAGCGCCCCGGCTTCGTAGGTGCGGATGGTCAGGGTGTCGGCGGCCGCCGCGGCGTGCCGCGCGCCGATCCAGAACTGGTAACGAAACAGCCCGCCGGGCGCCAGCACCCGTCCGGCTTCCAGGAAATAGCACTCCAGCACGTCTTCCGGGAGGTGCGGCAAGACCGAGTAGCTGAAGATCAGGTCGAAGTAGCCGTCGGTAAAATCGGCCAGATCGATGCCGGAGTTGGCCTCGAAGCGCAGGCCCGCCTTGTCGGCGTGCAGGCGCCGGGCCTCGGCGATCATTTCGGGCGAAACATCGACGCCCACCACCTCGGCGCAACGCCCGGCGAGTTCGGCCGACATCCGGCCGATGCCACAGCCCAGATCCAGCACCCGTGCGCTCGGCGACAAGGGGGCCGGCAAGCCGTGCAGCAACGCGGCGGCGTCTTTCAGCGCCGATGCCCGGTAGCTTTCATCATCGGCGTCGGCCGTGGCCGCCACCCAGTATCGTGGGTCAATCCGGGCACGGCGATCCCAGTCGGCGCGCATTTTCTGCGCGATATCCGCGGTTTTCTGCGTGGTTAACGGATCTTGTGACGCCTTCAAACGCGGTCCCTTGGTGCTTGCGACTACCGGCCACCGCACCGCCCTGTGCTGGTGGTTCAGTCATTGGCGGCTGCAGACGCAGCGGCCTTGAGCCGGATAGTAGTCGAAGCGGGCGCGCCCGGGGCGTTCCGGGCGCGGGACTCAGGCGGCGACCGGCACCTTGCGGGGCTGTGCTTCCGGCGCGGCCGGGACCGTGATCTTCAACAGGCCGTCGTGTAATTCGGCGCTGACCTTGTCGCGGTTGATCTTGCGCGGCAGCCGTACGGTTCGAAACACCTTGCCGCGCGGCAGCTCGCAGACGTGCAGAATCCCGCCCGCCGGCGGTGCGGCACAGGCCGCCGACTTGACCAGAATTTCATCTTCCGCGCTCTGCACTTCAATCTCGCTGGCCTTCAGCCCGGGCACCGCCACTTCCAGCACAAAGCCGTCATCGTTTTCGGCAATGGTCATCAGCGGCTGCCAGACCAGTTCGCGTTCGGCGGCCAGCCAGTCGTCCAGCGGGCCGGCCCCTTCCGCCGGGCGCTCGCAGAAAATTTCGTAGGCGCGCTGCATTACGTTATCGCGCAGCTGTGTCAGCTCCTCTGTCAGCGACTGGGCCTGACGGGTCTCGACCTTGTGGGACAACTTCTGCTCGTTGAGCGGTTTGACCATGGCGGGAAATCCTCCGGTTGCGGCGGCGCGGGTGGGCGGCCTGCGGGCGTTTAAATATCCGGTGCCTATGGTGGGGTGCGCCGCGCGCGCGGGTCGTGATCCGGCGCAAGCCGGCGCCGCGCGGACGCCGGTGTTCGGTGGATTTGAAGGAAGCGGCCGGCAGGACGCCGGCCGTGGGCCTACTCGGCGCGACCGGCGTAGCGCAGCGCGCGACCGAGCTTCTGCTGGCCCAGCGCAGGCAGGAAGTGGTCGCGGTTCCACACCCGCACGCCGGCGATGTAGACCCCGTCCACCACCCCGTCGGAGCGGTTGACGATCTGCTCCTCGCGCAGGAAGTCGCGGTAGACCTTCTGCCGGTTCGCGTCGGAGTCATACGCGGCCAGCGCCTCGGGGTCGACCAGCGTGATGTCGGCCTGCCGGCCGACTTCGATGGTGCCGGTGTCCAGCCCGAAGAACGCCGCCGGGGCGCTGGTCAGGCGTTTGACGGCCTCGGCCACGCGGGCGAGGCCGCGCGGCTGGGCAATTTTCAGCGTCATCAGATTGCCGTCGAAAAAGGCCATGTTGATCAGGTGCGCGCCGGAATCGTTGAAGCCGGGCAGGGTGTGCTTGTCGAACAGCAACTGCTCCAGAATCTCCGGCCGGTCGTTGCCCACCGTGAAGTGGAAGCGAATCTCGCGGTCGTACTCGCGCAGCAGGTGCAGGAAAAATACCGCGTCGCTGCGCAGGGAATCGGCGGCCGCGACGCAGGCGGTGGCTTCAGCCGGGCTGCGCGCGGCGCTCGTCTCGCCGGCGTGATAGCGCTTGATGCGGTCAAAAATCTGCGCCATCTGCTCGCCCGTCCATTCGGGCACCGGGCTTGAGTCGACGAACATGATGTTCAGATTGCGCTGGAAGGTGGAGATGATGTTCTTGTCCGACCAGTCGCGTTCAAACTTTGCGATATAGGCCGGGTTTTCCAGAATCTTTCGCCGGCCTTCGCGGTCTTCCAGATCGCATTCCAGCAGGGGACGGGTGGTCGCGAATTCCTCGAACACCGGATTGACCGGCCCCTCGCACCACAGTTGGAAGGGCGCGGAGAGCACTTGGAAGTGAAACTTGCCTTTCATCAGCCAGGAGTTCAGGAAGCGGGCGAGGCCGAGGAAGGTTTTCCACACCTCCCGCTGATGCACGAGGTCGATGGCGGTCAGCGCGCTGGTGCGCAGCGGCTTCCCGAACAAACGCCCGCTGGTGTAGAGAAAGCGCTTGAAGGTGGCGATGCGGTTCAGCGCGTCGGGGGTGGCCTGCCACACGCGGTCGTGCTTGCGCACCACGTCGAGCAGGCGACGGTATTCGCCGTGGCGGGCGTAGGGCGACGGAATCTTGGCCTTGGTGTTCGGCTCGTTGGCCAGATAGTGGAAGGGGATGTTGTCGGTGGAAAACCCGACATAGCCCTGCTGCATGGCGTCTTCCAGCAGCGTTTCCATTTGCTTCATTTCTTCCGGCGTCGGGTCGCGGCTGATCGCGGCATCCGTGCCCATTACTTCGATGCGGAGCATCGAGTGCGGGATCAGCGCGGCCACGTTGGGGCCCAGATTGAGCCCGTCGAGGTGCTTCAGGTAGTCGCCGGTATTGTCCCAGTCCATCAGGTCCACGCAGCTGCGCAGCACGTGCTTCGGGATGTTCTCGACCCGTGCAAAGCAGTCGAGGATGGGATCGTCGCGGCCGTAGCGCTGGGAGCCAAACGACGTGCCCAGGCTGCAGTTGCCAAACACCACGGTGGTGGTGCCGTGCCGGACCACTTCGGTCAGGCCGGGGGAGAGTTCCACTTCAAGGTCAAAGTGGGTGTGGATGTCGATCAGCCCCGGCATCAGCCACAGGCCGTCGGCGTCATGCACTTCGCGCGCTTGCGCCGGGTCGAGGCCCGGCCCGCGCGCTGCGACGCGGCCGTTGGCAATCGCGAGGTCCTCGGTGACCGGCGGGGCGCCGCTGCCGTCAAACACCAGCGCGCCGCGAATGAGGGTATCCCACTGCTTGTCCATATCGCTCTCCCCGGGCGTTTCGCCCTTCTCGTGCTAGCTCAGGCTACCAAGTGCATCGGCTTCCTGGCGTAGCTTGTATTTCTGGATCTTGCCGGTCGCCGTTTTCGGGAGTTCCCGAAAGACCACCGTCTTTGGCGCCTTGAAGTGCGCGATATGCTGCCGGCAGTACTTGATGAGTTCCTCGGCCGAGACCTGCTCTGCATCCTGCTTGAGCCACACGAAGGCGCAGGGCGTCTCGCCCCATTTTTCGTCCGGCCGCGCGACCACCGCCGCTTCCAGCACCGACGGGTGACGGTACAGCACTTCTTCGACTTCGATCGACGAAATGTTTTCGCCGCCGGAAATGATGATGTCTTTCGAGCGGTCCTTGATCTGGATGTAGTTGTCCGGGTGCATCACGCCCAGATCGCCCGAGTGGAACCAGCCGTCGCCGAGGGCTTCCGCCGTGGCCTTGGCGTTCTTCAGATAGCCGCGCATCACCACGTTGCCGCGGAACATGATTTCGCCAATCGTCTGGCCGTCGCGCGGCACCGGCTGCATGGTGTCCGGATCGATGACGTCCAGATTCTCCAGCACCGCGTAGCGCACGCCCTGCCGGATGCGAATGCCGGACATCTGCTCCGGCGAGAGGTCTTTCCACTCCGGCTGCGGGCAGGTGAACACCGCCGGCCCGTAGGTTTCGGTCAGCCCGTAGGTGTGGATGACGCGGAAGCCGGCGCGCTCCATGCCTTCGATGATCGCGGCCGGCGGCGCGGCGCCGGCCGTCATCACCTGCACCGGCGTCTCAAGTTCAAAGCGCTCGCTGGCAGAGGCGTTCACGATGAAGTTCAGCACAATCGGCGCGCCGCTGAAGTGCGACACGCCGTAGTCGCGAATGCCGCCATAGATGTTGGCCGCCGAAATCCGCCGCAGGCAGACGTTGGTGCCGCCCTGCATGGCAATGGTCCACGGGAAGCACCAGCCGCAGCAGTGGAAGAGCGGCAGCGTCCACAAATACACCGGGTTCAGGGGCAGGCTCCACGACACCGCGTTGCCCACCGCGTTCAGGTAGGCGCCGCGGTGGTGATAGACCACGCCCTTCGGGTTGCCGGTCGTGCCCGAGGTGTAGCACAGCGCCATCGCCTGCCACTCGTTTTTCGGCAGTTCCCAGGGGCAAGCCGGGTCACCTTCCTTCAGCAGGTCTTCGTATTCAATTTCGCCGATGCGGTCGTGGCAGGGCGCGGCCGCGTCGGCAATGTCGATGATCAACGGTTTGGCCGCGCACTTCTTCAGGGCCTCCCGCATCACCGGCGCGAATTCGGTGTCGACCAGCACGGCTTTGGCTTCGCCATGGTCAAGGATGAAAGCGATGGCGTCGGCATCCAGCCGGATATTGATTGGGTTCAACACCGCGCCGGCGGCCGGCACGCCGAAGAGCGATTCATAAAACGCCGGGATGTTGGTCGCGACAATCGCCACCGTGTCGCCCAGCCCGAAGCCCCGGCGCTGCAAGGCAGAGCAGAGCTGCCGGCAGCGGGCGAAGGTTTCCGCCCAGGTCCGGCGCACCTCGTTGTGGATGACCGCCGTGCGGTTCGGATACACCGACGCCGCGCGCTCGATGAACGACAGCGGTGATAGCGGCACATGGTTGGCCGGTACCTGGTCAAGATCCTGGTCGTAGATGTTGGTCGCGGACATGGTCAACTCCGTGCGCTGCGAGGCGCGCTAAGGCTTAGGGGACTGCAAACGGGGTTTGCGTTACTGGATGAGCGACAGCGGCACGTCCGTGGTTCCAGGCAGGCGGTCGTGGACATGCTCAACTCCGGGCGCTGCGAGGCGTGCCGAAACTAGGTCGACTGAAAGCGGGGTTCACGCTTCTCGAAGAAGGCGTCGACGCCCTCCACGCCGTCGGCCGCCAGCAGGTTGTTGACCAGATCCGCCGACGCGCAGCGGTAGGCGGCGTCCAGCGGCTGATTGGCCTGAGCGTTGAACGAGGCCTTGCCCAGTTTGATCGCGTAGCCGGACTTGGCCGCGATTTTCGCGGCCAGCGCGGTGACTTCCGCGGCGAGCTGCGCGGCCGGCACCGCGCGGTTGATAAGCCCGATTTGAGCAGCAGTGGCGGCGTCGATGAAGTCCCCGGTGTAGAGCATTTCCAACGCGTGCTTGCGGGCCACCGTGCGCGACAGCGCGACAGCCGGCGTCGAGCAGAAGAGCCCGTAGTTGATGCCCGAGGTCGCGAAGCGCGCGTCCTCGCTCGCAATCGCCAGATCGCAGCTCGCCACCAGCTGGCAGCCGGCGGCGGTTGCAATGCCCTGCACGCTGGCAATCACCGGCTGGGGCAGGGCGACGATGGCCTGCATGAGGCTGGAGCAGGTCGCGAGCACCTGGCGGTAGAAGGTTTCGTCGCGGTTCGCGCGCAGTTCTTTCAAATCGTGGCCGGTGCAAAAAGCCTTGCCCGTGCTGGCCAGCACCACCACCCGCGCGTGGCGGTCGGCGGCAATCGCGGCCAGCGCTTCGTGCAGGGCGGCCAGCATCTCGTTCGACAGCGTGTTGTATCTGGCCGGGCGGTTCAGCGTGAGGGTGACCACGCCATCGCAGTCGGTGCGCAGCACCGGGGCGTCAGCGGAGGCGGCGAGGGCGGTCGACATTAGGCAGCTCCTGGGCGCGGGGGGAGTGGCTATTCTCGCCACCGTTCCCGGTGCCTGCAAGCCAAGCGGCCTGAGTCTGCTGACCACCCAAGTCGGGGCAAAGCCCCTCCCACGAACATCACCAGTGGGAGCGGCAACGCCGCGACACGAGCAGCAAAGCCATGACCGCCCAAGTCGGGCCAAAACTCCTCCCACCAAAATCACTCGTGGGAGCGGCAACGCCGCGACTTCAGCGCCAAGCTCACAACCGCCTCAGTCGTGGCAGAAAGCCACGCGCATCACAACAGAAGGAGGCTGACCTGCTTGCGCGGCGCGCGTCAGCATAGCCCTCGGCCCAAGACCCAAACGGCCCCAGCCCGTGGTGCGGCAGCCTGCGCCGGCGTTATCCTCCGGCATCCCCAGCGCGGAGCATCAGCACGATGAGCGAAACCGAGATCTACCAGCGGCAGGGCTTTGGCAACGCCATGGGCTTTGGCCAGCGCCCGGCGCTGTTAATCGTCGACTTCGTGGTCGCCTTCACCGACCCCGCGCAGTTCGGTGGCGGCAACATCACCGCGGCAGTCGAGCAGACCGTGGGGCTCCTCGCGGCCGCCCGGCGCCTCGGCGTGCCGGTCGCCCATACTCGCGTGGTGTACGCCGACGACGGCGCCGACCGCAGCGTCTTCTGCAACAAGGCGCCGGGCCTGTTGCGCCTCACCGAGCACGCGCCCGGCGCGCAAATCGTGCCCGAGCTCACCCCCGTTGCCGGTGAATTGGTGGTGCGCAAGACCCAGCCCTCGGCCTTCTTCGGTACCGCCCTCGCGCCCTGGCTGCTCGGCAAGCAGGTCGACACCGTGGTCGTCACCGGCTGCACCACCTCGGGCTGCGTGCGGGCCTCGGTGGTCGACGCCATGAGCCACAACTTCCGCCCCATCGTGGCGGTAGACGGCGTGGGCGACCGCGCGCTCGGCCCGCACGAGGCGAACCTCTTCGATCTCCAGCAGAAATATGCCGACCTCATGACTTGCGCGGCGATTGCCGCCGAGTTCGAGCGCCTGTAGGCGCGGCGCGTGCACCAAACGAATCGCGGCGCACGCGCCGGTCCCACAAGAATTGCCAGTCGCTTCACTTCCGCTCCCGCCCACCACTATTCCGAAGGAGCTCTGCCATGCACATCGGCGTTTTCAGCTTCAATACCGAGTACACCCTGCGCATCGACCGCCTCGCCAAAGCCGCCGAGGAGCGCGGTTTCGAGTCCCTCTGGGTGCCTGAACACACGCACATCCCCGTGCCCAAACCGGGCGAGCCGGCCGACCCCGTCACCGGCATGCCGCTCGGCGGCACCAAAGAGTGGTTTATGCCGGAGGAGTACCGGCACATGGCCGATCCGCTGGTCAGCCTCGGCGCGGCGGCGGCCGCCACCTCGCACCTCAAGCTCGGCACCTGCGTGTGCCTCATCAACCAGCACCACCCCATCAACCTCGCAAAGGCCGTCGCGACGCTCGACCAGCTGTGCGACGGGCGTTTCATTTTTGGCATCGGCGCCGGCTGGTTTGAAGAAGAAATGGCGCATCACGGCGTGGCGCATAAAACCCGCTGGCGCGAACTGCGCGAACGCCTGCAGGCCGTGCGCGCCCTGTGGCGCGACGAGCAGGCAAGCTTCGACGGCGAGTTCGTCCGCTTCGCCCCCAGCTGGCAATTCCCCAAGCCCCTGCGCCGCGAAGGCCCGCCGGTGGTCTTAGGCACGCTCGACAGCCCCTTCGCCCGCGGCATCGTTGCCCGTCACGCCGACGGCTGGCTGCCGCTGGCCTTCGACCTGGAAGCCACCCGCAAAAGCGTGGAAGACGTCCACCGCCGCATGACCGAACTGGGCCGCGACCCCCGCACGCTCGACGTCTCGCTGTTCTTTCTGAACGACGAACTACAGACCGCCGACACCGTTAAACGCGGGCAGGATCTCGGCGCGACACGCACCATCCTGCGGTTGCCGGTGGCGGACGAAGCGACGGTGCTGAAGACGCTGGACGGGTATGCGCGGGCGTTGTTGTAGCGTCTACTCCGCCCGCAACGCCACCACCGGATCCAGCGCCGCGGCGCGCGCCGCCGGCAGGATGCCCGCGCCAAGGCCAATCACCACCGACAGCCCCAGCGCCGCGAGCGTGTAGCCCCAGGCGATCGCCAGCGGCACGCTCGGGGCGAGCAGCGACAGCAGGCCGACCACCGCGCCGGCGAGCGCGAGCCCGGCCAGTCCGCCGACGCAGCCAAGCAGCGCCGCTTCCAGCAGAAAGCCGCGCAGGATGTTGGCGCGGGCGGCGCCCAGCGCGCGCAGGAGGCCGATTTCCGCCGTGCGCTCGGTGACCGCGATCGTCATCACCGTGCCCACGCCCACCGCGCCGACCAGCAGCGAAATCGCACCAATGGCGGCGACGCCGGCGGTGAGAATGCCGATGATCGAGCCCAGCACGTCCTGCATCTTGTCCTGGGTGGTGATCGAAAAATCTTCCGTGCCGTGGCGGGCCTTGAGCAGGGCGGTGATGGATTCGGCGATGCGCGCAGACGGCTCGCCCAGCCGGAACAGCACGTCGATTTCCGCCAGCCCTTCGCGGTTGAACAGCGCCTGCGCGCTGGCGACCGGTATGAACAGCGTGTCGTCCAGATCAAAGCCCAGCATTTCGCCTTTCGGCTCCATCACGCCAATGACGCGGAAGCTGTCGTTGCCAATGCGAATTCGCGCGCCCAGCGGGTTGTCGCCGCGAAACAGCTCGCGCCGGGTTTTGGCGCCCAGCACTGCCACCGCGCGGGCCTTGCTCAAGCCGTGGTCCGGCAGGAACTGGCCGGTGGCGACGCGCACATTCCACACCTGCAGCATCTGGCCGCTGACGCCAAACACGTTGGTGCGGCGGCTGCGTTGGCCGTATTCGATGTTGGCATTGCCCTGGATGGTCGGCACCACGCCGTCGACCAGCGGCAGGCGGGCGACGGCCTCGGCATCCGCCAGGGTCAGCGGGCGGGTGGTCGAAATGGTGCCGGGCGCGCCACCGAAGGTTGAGTTCTTGCCCGGAAAAACGCCGAGCAGGTTGCTGCCAAACTGGCTGAACTCGCCCAGCACGAACTGCCGCACGCCTTCGCCCAGCGCGGTCAGCAGGATGACGGTGGCGATGCCGACCGCGATGCCGAGGATGGTCAACAGCGAGCGTTGCCGGTGGGCGCGCACCGCGCCGAGGGCGTAGCTGCCAAGGTCGAAGGGGCGCATCTCAGCCGCGCCCCGTCAGCGCCTGCACGGGGTCTAGCCGCGCGGCCTTGCGTGCCGGCAGCACGCCGAAGGTCAGCCCGAACCCCAAGGCCGTCAGCACCGCCGTTGCGCTGCCCCACCAGGGCACGGCGATGGGAAAATCCGGATAGCGCAGGGCGACCAGCGCGGCAATGACGTAGCCGGCGATCGCACCCGCCAGCACGCCGCCGGCAGACAGCAGCAGGGCCTCCAGCAGGAACAGCCGGCGGATCTCCGGCTCGCGCGCGCCCAGTGCCTTCAAGAGCCCGATTTCGCTTTTGCGCTGGGCAATGCTCACCAGCATCACGTTCATGATGAGGATGCCGGCCACCAGCAGGCTAATCGCGGAGATGCCGGCCAGCGCATAGGTCAGCGCGTTGAGAATGCGGTCGAAGGTTGCCACCACGCTGTCCTGGGTGATGAGCGTGACGTCGTCCTCGCCTTCGTGCTGGGCCATGATCGCCTTGCGCACGGCATCTTTGGCGTCGGTCATCGGGCTGCTGGCGCGCACTTCGATCAGCAGCCGGAACAGGCCCTGCGTATTCAGCAGCGCCTGGGCGGAGGCGACCGGGATCAGCGCCATGTCGTTGAAGTCCTGCCCGACCGAGACGCCCGTATTGGCCAACAGCCCGATGACCCGGAAGCGCCGGTCGCCGACGCGCACCCACTGGCCCAGCGGGTTGTTGGCGCCGAAGAGCTCCCGTGCAAGCTTTGGCCCCAGCACGCAGACCGCCGCGCTGCGATCTACCGGCTGCGGCGGCAGGAACGCGCCTTGCGCCATGTTGAGATGTCGGACTTCGAGCATGTCGTGCGTCACGCCGAGCAGCGTGACCTCGCGCTCCACGCCGCTCATGGTGGAGACATTGGCCGCCCCGACCATCACCGGCACCACCCGCGAGACCGCCGGCAGGCGCGCCACGGCGGCGTAATCCGCCAGCGAAAGATCGCGCGGCGTCTCGCCCATGATCGGCGGCGGGCCGCCGACCGTTTCGTTGCGGCCAGGGATGACGATCAGCAGATTGGTGCCCAGCGCCGAGAACTCGCCGGTCACATAGCGCCGCGCGCCGTCGCCCAGCGCAGTCAGCAAAATGACCGCCGTTACCCCGATGGCCGTCGCCAGCCCGATCAGCAGGCTGCGCCGGCCCTCGGCGCGCAGCGCGTGCAGGGCGAGGGAGACGGTGTCGGCAAGGCGAAGCATGCGGGCAGTGTAGTCGCTTGCGGTCGGGCACATGGCGACGATAGTCAGGCGCTGTAGGGGCGGATGGTCGGCCGCGAAAGGATTTGGGGTAAGCGCCGGGGATTTTCGCGGCGCACGCGCCGCTCCTACACGGAGCGCCCCTGTAGGAGCGGCCGGTCGGCCGCGAAGGGATTTGGCGTAAGCTCCCCGGAGAATCGCGGCGCACGCGCCGCTCCTACAGGGCTCAGGCTTCGACCGCAAACACCTGCGCCGGCAGCGCTTCAATCGCCAGCCGCGTACGCCGGATATGGCGAGCCATGGCGGTGGCGGCCGCGGTGGCTTTCCCGGCGAGGATGAGACTGGCGATGACCTCGTAATCCTGACGCCGCTCGGCGCGTTCGCGCAGCGGCAGGTGGCGCTCAAACTGGGCGCGCAGCAGGTTGGTCTGGGGAATGGGCACGAAGCGGGTCAGTTCGGCGTTGCCGCCGATGGCCACCAGTTCGCTGTAGTAGCGCACGCGGGCGTCGAGCACCGCGCCTTCGCCCTGGCCGCGTTTATAAGCCGCCATCAGCTGGGCATGCGCCTGCTTGAAGCGCTGGCGCTGGCCGGGTTCATCGATGCGTTCGGCGGCGAGGCGGGCGGCGAGCGCGGTGAGGCTTTCCTGAATCACCAGAATGTCGCGCACCTCCCGCCGCGACAGCTGGCGCAGCGCCGCGCCGCGATGGCGCGACAGCTCCACCAGGCCTTCGGCCGCGAGCTGTTTCAGCGCTTCGCGAATCGGCCCGCGGGAGAGCTTCAGCTCCTGCGTGAGGTCGGCTTCCACCAGCCGTTGACCCGGCACATAGCGGCCGGTGCGCACACCGTCGCGCAGCGCCTCGGCCGCGCGGTCGGGCAGGCTGGTGTCGGGCGTGCTGACAGGCGGCGGCGGGGAACGTCGGCTGGCCACGGAGGTCCTCTTCGCTGGGTGAGCGCATAGCGTGGTGGATGCTGCACTGCGGCTGCAATCTGTCACCGCGCGGATTGTAGAACAATCCCGTAGGACTACGTTGACACTCGCGAGCCGCCTCACTCACACTCGCCCGCGCCGCAAACCAGAGGTACGCCCTATGCCCCGACTCTACGGTGACACCGACAAATTCGGCGAGCAGAACAACACCCCGGTGGTGGAGGCCTTCCACGGCGCCATCCGCGCGCTGGTGCGGCAGAAGCTCGCGGCCTCCGGCAAATCCTGGAACGACTTTGTCTTCGGCGACGCGGTCAGCGGCATCACGGCCGAGGACTTCCTCGCCATCGACCAGCGCCTGCTCGACTACGGCCACCGCTACGTGTGGTCGGCGCTGGTGTCGCAGCAGGAACGGCCCGAGGCCTACACCGCCGCGCAGGGCGTGGGCGAAGATCTCGCGACCTTCAGCTTCGAACATCCCGAAGCGCCCACCGCGGCGGTCGACGCCGAGGGGCGCGAACTGCGCGGCTGCGGCGACAACGTGGTGCGCTACGACGAAGACCTCATCGGCACCGCGCGCTACGTGCGCTCCAGCGCCACCGTGCTCAACTATCTGCAGAACGGCGTGCCGCCCGGCACCATCGCCGTCATCGACGACTCCGGCGGCACGCTGACCGCGCCGATTCTGGAGCAGTTCACGGGCGTCATCTGCGCCGGCGGCACGGTGCGCTCGCACCTCGGCATCCTCACCCGCGAGTACGGCATTCCCTGCTTCATGAACTCGAAAATCTCCGGCATTCGCGAAGGCGACACCGTGCGCCTGGAATGCACCGCCACCGCCAAGACCGCGGACGCCTACCAGAAGGGCATTGAAATGACCGGCCGCGTCTGGCGCCTCAGCAAGTGAAGGAGCACGGCATGAACCTGACCTACGCCCAGTTGCTGGAAACCAATAACCTCATCCAGCAGAACACCGACGAAACCTACTGGCTGTGCCTGACGCGCACGGTGCAGGAGTCGAAGCTCTTCCCGGTGTCGCCGTACATGATTCTGTCCTACTTCATGTGCTTCTACCGCTACCCGGCGCTGCTCCGAAAAATCGAACAGCACATGCGGGCCGAAGACATCGGCGACCGCGCGCGCAACATGGGCATCAAGATCCAGAACCCTTCCATGGGCTGGTGCCTGCCTTCGTTCTACCTGCTGGGCCGCGAATACCTCATCACCATGGGCCTCATCCGGCCGCAGGATGCGGTGGAAGATGTGGTCTACGTGATGGACTTCTGGAAGCGCTACGAACTTGCCTGGCACCGAAACGACGGCCACCTGACCAACCGCGACTTCGGTCACCGCGCGCAGGTGCTGCCGGAACGCCGCCTGCAGATTTTTCATGCCGACATGTACGACTGCGTGGAAGGCGATCCGCTGCACACCGCCGCGCAGGCCTTCATGGCGGCGACCTCGCAGTACGGCTTTCTGGTGTCCTGCGAGTCGCGCATCGCGCTCCACAACCAGGGCCCCTACAAGCTGGACGACGAGCGCGAAATGATCGTGCGCGACTTCATGGATCTGGCCGAAGGCGACTATCCCTGGCTCGACGGCGTCGCCGCCGACATGCCCTATAACAACCTCACCGTGCCGATGGCGGTGAAGGGCGTGCACTTCAACATTATCGACGACTGGGGCTCCTTCGAGTCGCAGCCGGAGTTCAAGTCCGAGCACGTGGTGGGCGTTGGCCTGTACACCTCGGATACCTTGTCTGAAGGCTACATCCCGGTCGGCATGGGCAGCCGCGAAGAACTGACCCGCACCTTCAACGAGCTGGCCGAAAAAGCGAAAGACGCCACCAACAAGCTGTGGAAGCGCATCGCCGGCTGGAGCCGTGACCAGATGATGGACGCCGGCGCCATCACCTATTTCAGCATCGTGAAAGATTTGGCCCACGTCGCCGGCTGCTACGAAATGGAAGACTGGATGCTCATCGACCAGCGCGCCGAACGCTTCCGGCCGCTGCTGAACGACGAGTACAGCAATATGTCGCTCTGGGAAATTCTGGGCCCGCTCAGCAACCCCTGCCAGCGCACCAACGAGTACCAACTCTGCCAGCACGCCAACATCCCGGCGCGCATGTACTCGCTCATCCCCTACACCATCCTGAAAGACGGTGACTACACCGCGACGGTGGGCGATTTGCAGCCCGGCATCACCTACCTGCCGCCGAAGGAAGACCGCTATCGCACCACGCGCGGCGTGCTGCCGCTGGCGGATTACAACCGCCACGCGCGAGACTTCACGCCCACCGTGTGCGACGACAACAACCGTTGGCTGTGCGAGTCCTGGCTCAAGTATCACCACGACACGCCGGAAGCCGAGGCGCTCTATCGCGCCGAGCAGCAGCACTCGCGGGTGCTGAAGGACAAGGGCGCGGGCCTGCGCCGGGCGGATGTCGAACGCCTGCGCGGCAAATAGATTTCGAAGGACAAGACCTCATGCAGATTGGAGCCCTGATTCGCCGTTCGGCGCTGTACTACGGCGATGCACCCTGCCTCATCGAAGGCACGCGCGTGATGAGCTTTCGCGAATTCGACGCCGCCACCGACCGCCTCGGCAACGCGCTGCTGGCGCGCGGCCTTAACCCCGGCGACCGCGTGGGCGTGCTGTTTTCCAACAGCATCGAATGCCTCATCGCGTACTACGCGGTGGCCAAGGCAGGTTTGGTGCGGGTGGGGCTCAACACCCGCGAGACGCTGGACAACCACCAGTACAAGATTGAAGACAGCGGCGCGCGGGCGGTCATCCATGCCGACATCGACGGCGTTGTGGCGGAGATACTGATTGGCGAAGCGGAACTGAACGACCTGATCGCCAACGGCCCGGCCGGCGCCTGTGCGGTCGACCGCGCGCTCGATGCGCCGTATCGCCTGGGCTATACCGGCGGCACCACCGGCCGGCCCAAGGCCGTCACGCTGACCACCCGCGGCGAACTGGCCGAAATCTCCGCCTTCCTGATGGACCTCGTGCCCAACATCAAGGCCGGCGACACCTTTCTGCACGCCGCGCCGATCGCGCATGCGTCCGGTGCCTTCTTCCTGCCCAGCATCGCGCGCGGCGCCACCTCGCTGGTGATGACCAAGTTCGACGCCGGCGAGTTTCTGGCATTGGCCGAGCACACCCAGGCCAGCATGACTTTTCTCGTGCCGACCATGCTCGCGATGATTCTGGAGCACCCGCAGTGCGCGAGCGCGAAGACCGCGCTCCACACCATCAGTTACGGCGCTTCGCCGATTGCGCCGGCGCTGCTGGAGCGCGCGCAGGCCCGCTTCGGCAAGGTCTTCGCGCAGTGCTACGGCCAGGCCGAAAGCCCGATGGTCATCACCTGCCTCGGCCCGGACGAACACCACCGCGTCGGCTCCTGTGGCCGGCCGTTCACCTTCGTTGAAGCCTGCGTGCTGGACGACGAGGACCGCCCCGTGCCGGTCGGTGAAGTGGGCGAAATCTGCTGCCGCGGCCCGCAGACCATGGCCTATTACTGGAACAAGCCCGAAGCCACCGCGCAGGCGTTCCGCAACGGCTGGCTGCACACCGGCGACATTGGCCGGATGGACGAGGACGGCTACTTCTACATCCTCGACCGCAAGAACGACATGCTGATTTCCGGCGGCTACAACGTCTATCCGCGCGAAGTGGAAGACGTGCTGCTGGAAGTGGACGGCGTGCTGGAAGCGGCCGTCGTCGGCCTGCCGGACGAGAAATGGGGCGACCGCATCCACGCCGTAGTCGCCGGCCGCGCAGATCTCGACCCCGAGGCGCTGCTGGCCCATGCCCGCGAGCGCCTTGCTAACTACAAGCGGCCCAAGACGCTGGAGATCTGGCCCGCGCTGCCGAAGAGCGCGGCCAACAAGATTTTGCGCCGCGAAGTGCGCGATACCTGCATCGCCGCACAGAAGAACGCCAAGGCTTAATCCGGAGGATGCGCCGATGAACGAGATGCACCTGGCCCTGCACGGGGTGGCGATCAAGAAACACGCGCCGGCCGCAGCGGTCGCCGCCGTGGTCGGGCTGTCCGCCGAGCGCACCGAGGCGCTGCTGAAAGACGCCGCCGCCAGCGGCCGGCTGATGGAAGCGCAGGGTGGGTACGCGCTCACGCCCGCCGGCCGGATGATTCTCGACAACCAGTACTCGCGCTTCTGCGACGCGCTGCGCGAAGACGCGGCCTTCATCAAGGCCTACGAGCGCTTCGAGCGGGTGAACGTCGAACTGAAGCAGATCATCACCGACTGGCAGACCATGGACGTCGGCGGCCAGAAAGTGCGGAACGACCATGCCAACGCCGACTACGACGGCGCGGTGCTGGACCGGCTGGGCGACGTACACGAACGCTTCGAGTCGGTGCTGGCGCAGCTGGTGAAAAGCCTGCCGCGGCTGGCCCGCTACGGCCGCGCGCTCGAACACGCCCTGGAGCAGGCCGAGGCCGGCAAGATCGAGTGGGTCAGCGAGGTCCGCATCGAGAGTTATCACACCGTGTGGTTCGAACTGCACGAAGATCTGCTGCGCGTGCTGGGCCGCGTGCGCGAGGAGTAGGGCGGTTTCGCAATGACCCAGTCTTTAGGTGAATTTCTGCTCGCGATCGAAGGCGGCGAACTGCCCGATCGCAATCTCATCGGCGGCAAGGCCTGGTCGATTGCCCGCATGCGGGGGCTGGGCTTAAGCGTGCCGCCGGCGGTGGTGATCACCGCGCGGGCCTGTACCGCGTTTCTCGACACCGGTGAGCTGCCGCCCGGCCTTGCGGCCGAACTCGACGCCGGCATCGCCTGGCTGGAAGCGGCCAGCGGCGCGCGTTTCGGCGCCGGCCCGCAGCCGCTGCTGGTGTCGGTGCGCTCGGGGGCGGCCATCTCCATGCCGGGCATGATGGATACGGTGCTCAATCTGGGCATCAACGACGACACCGAAGCCGCGCTCGCGGCCTTGAGCGGCGATGCCGCCTTCGCCAGCGACACGCACCGGCGCTTTCTCGATCTGTACGCCCGCATCGTGCTGAAGGCGACGCTGCCGGAGCTTGCGGAGGACGCCACGCCCGAGCGCTGGCGCCAGACCATCCGCGAGGAGACCGGCGAAGACGTGCCGACCGACCCGCGAGCGCAACTGCTCAATGCCGTGCAGGCGGTGTTCGAGTCCTGGAACTCCCGCCGCGCGCGGAAATACCGCGAGCATCACGGCATCCCCGACACCCTCGGCACCGCGGTGACCGTGCAGGCGATGGTGTTCGGCAATCTCGACGCGCAGTCCGGCACCGGCGTGCTGTTCAGCCGCAATCCGCTGACCGGTGAGCCCGCGCCCTATGGCGAATATCTGGCCCGCGCGCAGGGCGAAGACGTGGTCTCCGGCCGTTTCACGCCGCAGCCCTTATCCGCGCTCGCCGACCAGCTGCCGGCGGTGCACGCCGAACTGCTGGCGGCGGCAGAAACGCTGGAGCGCGAGAACGGCGACGTGCAGGACATCGAGTTCACCATCCAGCAGGGCAAGCTGTTTCTGCTGCAGTCCCGCTCGGCCAAGCGCGCGCCGCCGGCGGCGGTGCGCTTTGCCGTCGACATGGTCAAGGAAGGGCGGATCGATGAAGCCACCGCCGTGTCGCGCGTGACGGCCGAACAGGTGCGGGTGGTGCTAAGTCCCTGTGTGAGCGACGCAGACGCCGCCGCCGCCACCGTGCTCGCCTCCGGCGAGGCCGCCTGTCAGGGCGTGGGGGTGGGCGAAGTGGTGGTCAACACCGACGACGCCGAGCGCCGCGCGCTGGCCGGTGAGCACGTGGTGCTGGCGCGCCTCATCACCAGTCCCGACGATGTGCACGGCATGCTCGCCTGTCAGGCGATGGCGACCGAGCGTGGCGGCACCACCTCGCACGCCGCCGTGGTCAGTCGCGCCTTGGGCAAGCCCTGCGTGGTCGGCTGCGGCGCGTCCGACGGTGCCGCAGTCGCAACGGGCGCTGCGCTGGTTGGCGCGGGTGCTGCGCTGGTTGGCGCGGGCGCTGCGCTGGTCG
>JAURHQ010000003.1 GCA_030833185.1 Gammaproteobacteria bacterium
TCCGACCTGACTTGACGGTGCTGGGCAAGATTATCGGGGGCGGTCTGCCCGTTGGCGCCTTCGCCGGCAGCGAGGAAATCATGTCCCGGCTGGCCCCCAGCGGACCGGTATATCAGGCCGGTACCCTATCGGGCAGCCCGCTGGCCATGGCCAGCGGTCTCGCCATGCTTGAACTGGTATCAGAGCCGGGTTTCCACAGCCGCCTTGCCGCGAGCACCGCGCAACTTACCGCCGGTCTTGAGGCCGCGGCACGGGATGCCGGCATTGCGTTGACCACCAACCATGTCCCAGGCATGTTCGGATTATTTTTTACGACGGCACAGAAGGTTGAAACCTTCAAGGATGTCTCGACCTGCGATATCGCCCGCTTTAAACAATTTTTCCACGCCATGCTGGAAGGTGGCGTCTATCTGGCGCCATCGGCGTTTGAAGCGGGCTTCGTGTCGTCCGCTCATACCGCTGAAATCGTCGAAGCTACGTTGGCCGCCGCCCGCAAGGCTTTCGCGCGACTCGCGGGCGTTTAGCGCTGCGCTAGATTTCAGTGAACAAGCCGACGCGTAAGTTGGATCCGGCGTAAATTTTTTCGCCGTCCACTTCCATTACGGCGTCGGCTATCCCCATCACCAGCCCCCGCTGGACCACCCGTTTCAAATCGATGCGGTAGGTCACGAGTTTCTTATCCGGCGTGACCTGTCCAGAGAACTGAATCTCGCTACCGCCCAGTGCGCGGCCCCGACCCAAGCCGCCCTTCCATGCGAGAAAAAAGCCGATGAGTTGCCACATCGCGTCCAATCCCAGGCAGCCTGGCATCACGGGATCCCCGGCAAAATGGCACTGGAAAAACCATAAATCTGGGTTGATATCTAGTTCGGCGACAATTTCGCCCTTCCCGTAACGACCACCCTGATCGCTAATGTGAGCGATGCGATCGAACATCAGCATCGGAGGCAAGGGCAACTGGGCGTTTCCGGGTCCAAACAATTCGCCGCGGCCACAGGCCAGCAGTTCTTCGTTGGAATAGGTGTTCTTGCGCAAGCCGCTGGCCACGATCGGCGCGGCCGGATTGATTGGGTCTGATGCTGGCATGGGTTTCGCTCGTGGGGAGCGCGGAGTATATCAGTTGAAAACGCTGCTGCTCTCGCTAGCGCCTAGTCGAATTCAAACACCGCGATGACCCGGGTATGCCCTGGCGCGGACTCGATCCGGATGACCCCGCCGTAGCCCACTTCAACCACATCGCGCACCACCGACAGGCCGATGCCCTGACCCTCTGCAGATTCATCAAGCCTCAATCCACGGCGCAAGACCTCCTTGGCCAGCGTCTCAGGCATGCCCGGACCATCGTCGACCACCGACACCTCCAAGGCCGCCCGATGCTGGCCGGGGCGTCTTGGCAGTGGCCGAACGGTGATGTCTACAGCGCCTCGGGCCCATTTGCAGGCGTTGTCGGCCAGATTGCCAATAACCTCCATCAGGTCGCCCTGGTCACCATAGAACTGCGAATCAGGCTCGGCATGGGACGTAATGGTCAGGGCGCGCGCGTGATAGACCTTGCGTAGCGAGCCCGCAATTCGCTCGACGATGGGCGTGGCATCAAGCGGCGGCGCGAAGGCGTGCCGCCCTACCGTGGAGGCCCGTTGCAACTGATAGCGAACCGTATCGTCGATTTGTGCCACCTGATCCTGCAGCGTCTTACCGGCCTCGCCTTCGAGCCCCAGCTGCTCCAGTTGGGCGCGAATCACCGCCAAGGGCGTTTTGAGGCTGTGCGCCAAATCGCCAAGCGCGTTTCGATAGCGCTGAACGTGAAAATCGCGCGCGCTGATCAGCGCATTCAGGTTGCGCGTCAGGGAACGCAGTTCGCGCGGATAGAGTCCTGAGATTGCACTCTGGCGCCCCGCTTCGATCGCTCGCACTTCGATCGCCACCTGCCTGAGCGGACGCAAGCCCCATCGCAAAATCAGGGTTTGGACAAGTAGCATCAAGGCGGTGAGCGCGCCAAACCAGGTCCACAGTTGGCGCTGAAACCGCTGCACCTGCTGGTCGTAGGCGCGCCGCGCCTCGCAAACCTGTAATTCATACGTGGCGGGCTCTGGTTTTCCCCGAGTCTCCCACTCCACGGCGTAACTCAGGCAAAACAAAGGCTCTTCTGTCGAGCTGACCTGCGATTCAAAGCTGAAATCGCCAATTGGCGTGCGCGGCGGCTGCTTCACCCCCAAGCCGAGCATTGAGCGGGAACGCCACACAGGGCTGCCATCCGCCGCAAAGATTTGCGCATAGTGGCCCGAATCGGGCACCGCCAAGGAGGGATTCGGTAAGGATTCGGGCAAGGGATGACTGTTGGGATCATCGAGATTCGCAAGGCTCAGCAACATGAAGATCTGCGCCTTCAGCCGGTCCTGCACCGAGGCCATCGCGGTTTCGCGAAACACCAAATCGATGGCGAAGCCCGCAACACCCAGAAACAGGACCAGCATGAGGCCAGCCGCCAGAAGTACGCGGGCATTAAGCGAACGTGGCATGGAGGTATGGCGCCGGGCGCCTAGCCGGCGTCGTTTTGGGAGGGCGTAAAGCGGAATCGGTAACCCTGGCCACGGGCGGTTTCGACTGGATTAAGCGTTCGGTCCGGATCCAGTTTCCGACGCAGTCGACCAATGATGACTTCCAGCACGTTGCTGTCGCGGTCGGCATCTTCCTCGTAGAGGTGCTCGGAGATTTCCGCCTTTGAGACCACCTTGCCCGCGTGCAACATCAGGTATTCGAGCACCTTGTATTCGAAAGCCGTGATTTCGATCCCGGTAGTGCCGGCCAGCAGGGTTTTAGCGGAAGTATCGAGCGTAAACGGTCCGCATCTGAGTTTGGGCTCGGCCCAGCCCGCGGCCCGCCGCAACAGTGCGCGCACGCGGGCCAATAGTTCTTCGGTGTGAAATGGCTTTACCAGATAGTCGTCGGCGCCAAGTTCGAGACCAGCAACTTTGTCTTCCCAACTACTCCGGGCAGTCAGGATCAGAATCGGGAAACTGCGCTCACCGGATCGCCAGCGCTTGATGAGCTCGGTGCCCGGAAGATCAGGCAAGCCTAGATCAACAATTGCCAGATCAATGGGGTATTCGTTACCGGCGTAGAGCCCGTCCCGGCCATTGCCCGCCTCATCTACCGCGTAGCCTGCAGTGCGCAGCCGACTGGCAAGGGTCGCGCGCAGGGTAGGTTCATCCTCGACGACCAGCACTCGCACTGCACGCTCTCCTAATGAAGTTGGCCGGAGTTCCCGTCTACCAGCACGGTTCGCACGCGGCCCGGATCCAACAGCACTCTGACCGCATACGCGGGACCGCTGTCGTCGGCGAGCAAGCGCACATCAAGCACGCGGCCACCGGTATTTTCCCGCGCAATTGCGGCAGCACGGTCTGCTTCGATCGCGGTGGCTTCTTTTACGTCCTCTTGCGAGGGCGACGCGGCGCCCGCGCCAAAACTCACGCCCAAGCCGACCAGCAACGGCACACACACGTAGAGCGGTTGAAACCTTTTAAGCATCAGCGACAGTCTCTTGTTTCCGTCGGATGCTATGGTCAATCCTCCGGGCTTAACCGGCACTGAACTCTTGGCGCAGCGGCCGATCGTGTTGCAGCGAAGGAATCATTGCACGGGCCTCAGCCACTTTTGCCAACTCGACCGGCGCAAGGATAAATCCTTCATCCTCTCCACCGTCTGCTAGAACGTTACCCCAGGGGTCAACGATCAGAGAATGACCATAGGTCCTACGCCCCCAATGTCGACGTCCGCTCTGTCCGGCGGCGAACACGTAGCAGCCGTTTTCAATCGCGCGCGCACGCACCAGGACATGCCAATGTGCCTCACCCGTGGTGGCGGTGAAGGCGGCAGGGATCGCCAGAAAATCGGCGCCACGCTGGGCCAGTTCACGGTAGAGATAAGGAAAACGGACGTCATAACAAATGCTGAGACCCAAGGTTCCCCAGGGCAGACGTGCCCAGGCCAGCTCATCGCCCGGAGCTACCGTCGCCGATTCGCGATACATCTCCCCGCCCCGTAGCGCGACGTCAAACAGATGGATCTTGTTGTAGACAGCGAGACAAGTGGCGTCGCGTCCAAACACATAACTGCGGTTACTGACCCGCCCATCGCCACGCTGAATAGTCAGCGACCCCAGCGCAATGACCAGCCCCAGTTCCTGGGCGAGCGCCGGGAAGATCGTGAGCGCGGGATGGTTTTCCTCGTCGAAACCGCGGGTCAGGTAGTCGGTATCACGCGGTTCAAGGCACGAGAAATTTTCGGGAAGGCAGACAAGGTCGGCACCGTCAGCGGCAGCGGCTCGGGTGAGGCTTACGGCCTTCTCGATATTTTTTTCAACCTGCTCTTCGGCGCAAAGTTGAATACAGGCAGCGTTGAAAGTTACCGACACGGCGCTCAGTCCAGCGGGCGCTCGGCCACGACTACGCCATCGCCGTCCGCGTAAAGATAATCCCCCGGGTACACCACGACTTCAGCGAACCGCAGCACGGCGTTGCGCGATCCTTCACCCTTCTTGACGCTTTTACGCGGATTGGTTGCCACCGCCTTAATCCCGATGGGCAAGGTGGCAAGGGCCGCGCTGTCGCGCACGCAGCCGTACACCAGAATACCTGCCCAGCCGTTTTTTACCCCAAGCTCGGCCAACTGGTCGCCTACCAGGGCACACCTCAGAGAGCCGCCACCATCGACCACCAGCACACGCGCAAGACCGGGCTCCTCGAGGGTTGCCCGAACCAGACTATTGTCCTCATAGGCCTTGAGCGTCACGACGGGACCGGAGAATGCGCGATGCCCTCCGTAGTCCCGAAAGATAGGCGCCATGATCCGCAGAGAATCACCGTGGGCGTCATAGAGATCTGCTGTTGCGTGGGTCATGCGTGCTTCCTTTTATCAGGCTTGGGGTCGGCGCCCGATCTCGCCGGGCCGATAGCGACTAGCAGGCGACGATGGAAAACTAGTCGGACTTTTTCTTCTGCGGACGGTGCCAGCCCGCGACGCTTTTTTGCCGCACGCGACTGATCACAAGCCGCTCCGGCTCTACATTGTCCGTCACCGTCGTGCCTGCCCCGATCGTCGCGCCGCGCCCAATCGTCACGGGTGCGACCAATTGCGTGTCAGACCCAATGAAAACGTCGTCCTCAATCACGGTTTTATGCTTGGCCGCACCGTCATAGTTGCAGGTGATTGTGCCGGCGCCAACGTTTACATTCCGGCCGATCTCGGCATCGCCCACATAGGCAAGATGATTGGCTTTGGAGTGCTCACCGAGATGAGATTTCTTGATTTCAACGAAATTGCCGACGTGAACACCCGCGTCCAGAACGGTCTCGGGACGAATACGCGCGAAAGGTCCAATCCGGGCGCCTGGCCCGATTGTCGCGCCCTCGATCAGCGAATTTGCCAGCACCTCGACCCCGGCTGAAAGCTCAGCGTTCCGAATCACACAATTGGGGCCAATGCGCACGCCCTCCCCGAGCTTGACCTCGCCCTCAAACACGCAATTCACGTCGATGAAGCTGTCGGCATCGCAGCGGAGGCTTCCCCGCACATCGATACGGGCAGGATCAGCCAAGCTTACCCCGCTCCGCATCAGCGCCTCGGCCTGCGTTCGTTGATAGGCACGCTCGAGACTGGCGAGCTGCACGCGGTCGTTAACGCCCGTGATCTCGGCCTCGCTAATGGCAAGCACCCCGGCGACCTTGATGTTCTCCGCTACCGCACGTTCGACGCAATCCGTCAGGTAATACTCACCCTGCGCATTAGTGTTTGCCAGTTGGGGCAACCAGCGGTGCAGATATTCGCCCTTGATGACCATGATGCCGGTGTTTATTTCCTGCACCGTGCGTTCGGCCGGACTCGCGTCCTTATGCTCGACGATCTTCAGAATCTTGCCAGTTCCGTCGCGGATGATCCGACCGTAGCCTGTCGGCTCTGCCAATAGCGCGGTCAGCAGGGAGAAACCGCTTGCTTGCGCGGCTTGCAGCAGCGCGCGCAGGGTTTCTTGAGAAATCAGCGGGACGTCGCCAAACAAGATGAGTGCGAGGTGTTGCGGATCGAGCGCCGGCAAGACCTGC
This sequence comes from Gammaproteobacteria bacterium, assembly GCA_030833185.1. Lineage (GTDB taxonomy): Bacteria > Pseudomonadota > Gammaproteobacteria. The sequence continues at coordinate 6,102 of JAURHQ010000003.1, forward strand.
GCCATCGCGTGGCCCGTACCCAGTTGTTCGCGCTGTTCGACCCAGCGAATGTTTCGGTCGCGTAGCGCGGCCTTTAGCAGCTCGCCGGCATGACCGAAAACGACAATTGGCGCGTCGTCGCTGAAGTGGCTGGCGGTGTCCAGCACGTGACTGATGAGCGGCTTACCGGCGAGCGGGTGCAGTACTTTCGGTAAGGCGGAACGCATGCGCGTTCCTTTGCCGGCGGCCAATATGCAAATGGTAGCGTTCATCGGCGTGTCCCCGGGTCTGGGCCCTGCGCTCGTGCGCAATCGGGCTACGACATCTTCGGTCCAAACCTTGGTTTGCGCAGTCAGCTTGGTGGGCTGCCGCGCGCATCAAGACCGCTAAGCCGGCGACTTCCTGATCGGGACGATAGTCCGGGCGCTAACCGCCGCGGCGCCGGAGGCGCTGAATCGTTTGCAGCTGCGCGGCAAGTTCGGCCAGTTCGGCCTGGGCTTTGGTGAAATCCAGCTTGCCCGTGTTGTTGGCGAGCGCCTCCTCGGCCTCTTGCTTCGCCTTGAGCACGGCCGCCTCATCCAGATCGTGCGCCCGAACGGCAGTGTCTGATAGCACGGTCACGATTTTAGGCTGGACTTCCAGCATCCCGCCGGAAATATAAAACGCCTGCTGCTCGCCGCCCTTGAGCTGCACCCGGACTTCGCCAGGTTTTAGCTGGGTCAGCAACGGCGCGTGGCCAGGCAGGATGCCCACTTCGCCAAGCCGCGCCGGGGCAAACAGCATCTCGGCTTCGCCGGCAAAAATTTCCCGCTCGGCGCTGACGATATCGACGTGGATCGTGCTCATGGGCGTCTAGTACCTGAATTAAAGGGTCTTGGCCTTTTCGACCGCGTCTTCAATGGTGCCAACCATGTAGAACGCCTGCTCGGGCAGGTGGTCGTATTCGCCGGCGACGATCGCCTTGAACCTGCGGATGGTTTCCTTGAGCGGCACGTATCGGCCCTTCGCGCCCGTGAACACTTCGGCCACGAAGTACGGTTGAGACAGGAAGCGCTGGATTTTACGCGCCCGGGAGACGGTGAGTTTGTCTTCTTCCGAGAGTTCGTCCATACCCAGAATCGCGATAATGTCGCGCAGTTCCTTGTAGCGCTGCAGCGTACCCTGCACCGCGCGGGCGGTGTCGTAGTGGTCTGCACCCACCACCAGCGGATCCAGCTGGCGACTGGTCGAGTCCAGCGGGTCCACGGCCGGGTAGATACCAAGTTCCGCAATCTGGCGAGACAACACGACGGTTGCGTCCAAGTGCGCGAAGGTGGTCGCGGGCGACGGGTCGGTCAAGTCGTCGGCGGGCACGTAGACCGCCTGAATCGAGGTAATCGAACCCGTGCGCGTGGACGTGATTCGCTCCTGCAGCTTGCCCATTTCCTCTGCCAACGTCGGCTGATAACCCACCGCCGACGGCATACGACCGAGCAGTGCGGACACTTCCGTACCGGCGAGCGTGAAGCGATAGATATTGTCCACGAAGAGCAGCACGTCGCGGCCTTCGTCGCGGAATTTCTCCGCCAGCGTCAGACCGGTCAGCGCAACGCGCAGGCGGTTGCCCGGCGGTTCGTTCATCTGGCCATACACCAACGACACTTTGTCGAGCACGTTGGAGTCTTTCATTTCGTGGTAGAAGTCGTTGCCTTCGCGAGTACGTTCGCCAACGCCGGCGAATACCGAGAACCCGCTGTGCTCGATCGCGATATTGCGGATCAGCTCCATCATGTTCACGGTCTTGCCTACGCCGGCGCCGCCGAAGAGACCTACCTTGCCGCCTTTCGCGAAGGGGCAGATAAGGTCGATGACCTTGATGCCGGTCTCGAGAAGCTCGGTGGCGGGGGACAGGTCAGTGAACTTCGGCGCTTCGCGATGGATCGACATCGTTTCGCTGGTGTCGATGGGGCCGGCTTCGTCAATCGGTTCACCGAGCACGTTCATGATGCGACCGAGCGTTTTCTGCCCGACCGGCACGGTGATGGGCGCACCGGTATTCGCGACCACCATGCCGCGACGCAAGCCGTCAGTAGAACCCAGCGCGATGGTCCGCACCACGCCGTCGCCCAGCTGCTGCTGAACTTCCAGCGTTGTGGGCATGTCCTGCAGCTTCAGCGCGTCGTAGATTTTCGGAACTTCCGCGGCAGGAAACTTGACGTCGATAACCGCGCCGATAATTTGAGAGATGGAGCCACTCATGCTTTGGTTCCTCAGAAAAGTCTTGATTCGTATCCGGCTGTCGTCAGACCGCAGCGGCGCCGCCGACAATTTCGGCAAGCTCCTGGGTAATGGCGGCCTGACGGGCCTTGTTATAGATGAGCTGCAGCTCTTTAATGAGCTTGCCTGCGTTGTCGGATGCGCTCTTCATGGCGACCATTCGGGCCGCCTGCTCGCAGGCGATGTTTTCGACGACCCGCTGATACACCAACGATTCCACGTAGCGAACCAGCAACTGGTTCAGCACTTCCGTAGCATCGGGCTCATAGAGGTAATCCCAGTATTGCGCCAGGCCCGCGTCAGCGGCCGGCTTGAGCGGTACCAACTGCTCGAGTTCCGGCTTCTGCGTCATCGAGTTCACGAAATCGTTCGACGCAATGAATATCTGGTCGACGCGTCCTTCCAGATAGGCGTCAATCATGATTTTCACGGGCCCGAGCAATTGCTCAAGATGGGGGGCGTCGCCAATCTTGCTGGCCTGTCCGCTGACCTTGCCGCCAACGCGCTGAAAGAATTGCAGCGCCTTACGGCCAATCGTGCAAACCTCAAATTCGATATTCTCGGCCTGCCAGCGCTTGAGATGCTGGATCAGCATTCGGAACAAGTTTGAGTTCAGGCCGCCGCACAACCCGCGGTCGGTTGACACCACGATGATGCCGACGCGCTTGACCGGCCGAGCGACCAGAAACGGATGGCGGTATTCGGAGTTAGCGCCAGCCACATGGGAGATCACGTTGCGCATACGGTCGGCATAGGGACGGGCAGCGCGCATCCGCTCCTGCGCCTTGCGCATTTTGCTGGTTGCCACCATCTCCATCGCGCGCGTGATCTTTTGCGTGTTCTGCACGCTAGCGATTTTGACTCTGATTTCTTTGCCGACGGCCATTGCGAGGGTTCCCTGCTGCCTGCTACCAGGTCTGCGTCTGCTTGAAAGTCGTGATGGCGTCTTTCAGCTCAGCTTCAATAGCGTCGCTGAAGTCACCCGTCTCATTGATGGTGTTCAGCAGCGCGGCGCGGGCCGACTTCATATAGCCATGAAGTGCGTTTTCGAAGGCACCGACTTTCTTTACTTCGACGTCATCCAGATAGCCGCGGTCGACCGCGAACAGCGACACCGCCATATCAGCCACCGAAAGCGGGGAGTATTGTTTCTGCTTCATCAACTCCATGACGCGCTGACCGCGATCGAGCTGCTTGCGCGTGGCTTCATCGAGGTCGGAGGCGAACTGCGCGAACGCCGCCAGTTCGCGGTACTGGGCGAGCGCCAGACGGACGCCACCACCAAGCTTCTTGATGATCTTGGTCTGGGCGGCGCCACCGACTCGGGACACCGACAGACCGGCGTTGATGGCGGGACGGAAGCCGGAGTTGAAGAGATTCGTTTCCAGGTAGATCTGGCCGTCGGTGATGGAAATCACGTTGGTCGGTACGAAGGCGGACACGTCACCCGCCTGAGTCTCGATGATCGGGAGTGCCGTCAACGATCCCGTCTTGCCAGTGACGCGGCCGTTGGTTTCTTTCGCGACGTAATCTTCGTTGACACGCGCGGCGCGCTCGAGCAGGCGGGAATGCAGGTAGAACACGTCGCCCGGATAGGCTTCGCGACCCGGCGGGCGCCGCAGGAGCAGCGAGACCTGACGGTAGGCCCAGGCCTGCTTGGTCAAATCGTCATAAATAATCAGCGCGTCTTCGCCGTTATCGCGGAAGTACTCGCCCATCGCGCAACCGGAATACGGTGCGATGTACTGCATGGCCGCCGATTCCGACGCCGTCGCCGCCACCACGATGGTGTGGGCCATGGCATCGTGCTCTTCCAGCTTGCGAATCACGGTGTTGATCGACGACGCCTTCTGACCGATGGCGACGTAAATGCACTTAATGCCCGTGCCCTTCTGGTTGATGATGGTGTCGATGGCGACCGCAGTCTTGCCGGTCTGGCGGTCACCGATGATGAGTTCGCGCTGGCCGCGACCGACCGGCACCATCGCGTCGATCGACTTGAGGCCCGTCTGCACCGGTTGCGACACCGACTTACGCCAAATCACGCCGGGCGCGATTTTTTCGATGGGTGAGGTGAGGCTTGTGCCCAGGTCGCCCTTGCCGTCAATCGGTTGGCCCAGCGCGTTGACGACGCGGCCGAGCAACGCATCGCCCACCGGCACCTCAAGAATGCGCTTGGTGCAGCGAACCGTGTCGCCTTCTTTAATGTGCTGGTATTCACCCATGATCACGGCGCCCACAGAATCCTGTTCCAGGTTCAGCGCCAGACCAAAAGTGTTTCCGGGAAACTCGATCATTTCGCCCGACATCACATCGGACAAGCCGTGCAAGCGCGCGATGCCGTCGGTCAGGCTGACCACCGTGCCCTCGGTGCGGGCCTCGGTGACGATGTCAAATTCCTGAATTTTTTTCTTGATGAGTTCGCTAATTTCAGTCGCGCTGATTTGCATGGGTCATCCTCGTCTGTTCAAGCGTCCGCGCGGTACCGCAACGGATACGCTCGGAGGTCACTTGATATTGAATACGTTAGCCAGTTGGCTGAGGCCGCCGCGTAGCGAAGCATCGAAGACCACGTCCCCGACTTTCACCTTGGCGCCACCGATAAGTGCGCTGTCGATCGCAACTGAGAGCCGCACTTCCTTGCCGAGCCTGGCCTGCATGGCGCCCGCAATCCGGTTGCGTGTGGCCTCGTCCAGCGGAAAGGCGGAGGTCACTTCGACCTCTGCCACCCGGTCTACATTCGCGTGGTGCGCGGTAAAGCCCTGCGCAATTTCGGGCATGAGCGAGAGGCGACCGGCATCCAGCAGCACGCTGATGAACTTCTTCACCTGCGCCTCGAGGACGAGTCCCGCAGATTCGCTGACAGCGACCACCAACTCAGCGATGCGGCTTTTAGTCAGCCCAGGTGAGTTAATGACGCGCCGCATGTCGTTGTCTGCAACGATTACGGCAAGCAGGCGCAACGCCCGCTCCCAATCGGCCACCGCGTTGCTTCCCTGCGCGACGTCGAACGCCGCTTGGGCGTAAGGACGGGCGATAGTGAGGTTTTCTTGCATGTCGTTCTCGCGGGCCTAGAGCCGGGCTCCCAGCTTGTCGAGGACGTCCTGATGCTTGCTCGCGTCGATCTCACGCATCAGGATTTGCTCGGCGCCCGCCAACGCGAGTTCGGCCACCTGCTCACGCAGGGTTTCGCGTGCCTGACGGATTTCCTGCTCGATACCTGCGCGGGCCGCGGCCAGTTGGCGCTCGCCTTCGGCTTGCGCAGTGACTTTTGCCGCCTCGACCATTTCGTCTGCACGCTTCTGCGCGCTCTGCACGAGGTCCTGACTTTGGCGTTTGGCGCCGTCGATCAGTTCATCCACCCGGCCCTTGGCGCTGACCAGTTCCAGCTGGCCTTTTTCGGCGGCCGCAAGTCCGTCTGCGATCTTCTTCTGGCGCTCTTCGATGGCCCGCATCAGCGGGGGCCACACGAATCGCGAGGTGAACCAGACGAAGGCGAAGAACCAGACGCCTTGCGCGATAAGAGTTAGGTTGATGTTCATCTTGACGCTTCCCGATGGCCCAAGTGGACGCCGATATGCTGCTTACTTCGCGGCAGCCTGAAGCACGGCAGCGGTAAGCGGATTGCCGAACGCGAACAACATGGCAAGACCCACGCCGATAATGAAGGACGCGTCGATCAGACCGAGGAGCAGGAATACTTTCGCCTGCAGCTGCGGCATGAGTTCCGGTTGGCGGGCGGCGCCTTCCAGGAAGCTGGAGCACATGATGGCCACACCGATACAGGCGCCAAGCGCGCCCAAGCCGATGATGAGGCCGATGCCGATGGCGGTGAAGGACTGGATTTGGGCGAGAGCCTGCAAGGTTTCCATGATGTTTCCTTTCTAAAAAGCTGGCAAAAAAACGGGGTTAAAAGGGAGATTACTCAGTGGCTTTCGTGCGCCATTGCCATATACACGATGGTTAGCATCATGAAGATATAGGCCTGCAGCGCGACGATTAGGATATGAAATACAGCCCATCCCCCAGACAGGATGGCGCCGAAGAAGGTTCCGGACGGGCCCGTTGCAGCCCACAGGCCCAACAGCAGGAAGATGATCTCACCGGCGTACATGTTGCCGTAGAGCCGCAGGCTGTGCGACAGCGGCTTGGAGATGTACTCCACCAGATTGAACAGAAAGTTGGGGATCCACAGCACCGGGTTGCTGCCGAATGGCGAGCAGGTCAATTCATGAATCCAGCCGCCGAGGCCCTTGGCCTTGACACTGTAGAAAATCATGAGGAGCCAGACGGAAAGCGAGAGCGCAAAGGTCGTGTTGATGTCCGCCGTTGGCACCTGTCGCCAGTTTTCGAGACCGAACACGTTTTTGTAGACCCACGCCGACAGGTCAACCGGCAGGAAATCCATCGAGTTCATGAGCAGCACCCACACGAACACCGTGAGCGCCAGAGGGGCCACAAAGCTGATGTTGCCGTGGAAGATGCTCTTAACTTGGTCGTTAACGAACTCTAGAGCGAGTTCGACGAGCGCCTGCCGCTTGCCTGGGACAGATGCCGTTGCACCACGGCCGGCAAGCCACATAAATCCGCAGCCGATGATGCCCAACAATACCGACATCACGACCGAGTCGACATTGACGCTCATGAACGGCGTATCGCCAACTGGATGCGCCATGAACGACAGGTGGTGGCTGATGTAGCTCGTTGGAGTCAGGACGTGTTCTGCGTGTTCCGATGCCATATTTCGCCAGTCGCGTTTCAGTTATCAGGCCTGTCTCGGACAGGCATTCAGCTGTTGCGGGAAACCCAGAGCGACAGCCATTGCGCCATCAGCGCGCCAATCAAGCCGGCAATGAAGCCGGGCCACATCATATCGGGGCCCAGCCACCGGCGTGCGCCATATAGCGCCGCAATAATCAGAAGAAGTTTCAAGCCTTCGCTGCCCAGAAGGGTCGCAGCGCTCAGGTGTCCGGTTAGCGCGGACCGCGTCCAGAGCACCAGCCCGGTGACGAAGTGGGGAATGCAGACCGCCGCCCCGCTTGCCGCGCAGGCTATCGCGTACTGCGTTCCTGCCACTGCCCAGAAGGCAGTGCTCAGCGCACCGATCACCAGAATTTGAATCTTCAACGTGCCGATTACGGCTGCTGCCCAAGCCCTCCGACTCATTCGGCCTGACCCCGAAGGTGCGCGTTTCTGCTATGCAACATCCCGTAAAGCCGCCGCATTGTAAGAAGCTTGTACGACGGGAGTCAATTGAAAACTTCGGGCTTTTTGATGGTTCGGGACAGGCCGCTCGCACTCATTTGATATGCGCGATGATGCCGTCCAATTCGTCCAGCGATGAATAGCTGATCACCAGCTTCCCGGCGCCCTTATTGCCTTGCTGGATGACCACTGCAGCGCCCAGTCGCTCCGACAATTGCCCCTCGAGTTGCGCGACGTTGGGGTCGGGGCGCGCCGGCGTCCTCGGGGGTTCCTGGACCTTCTGGCTGCTCCGCACCAGCTTTTCGGTTGCCCGAACGGACAGGTCATCGGCCACCACGCGCTCGGCCAATTCGGATTGCAGTTCCGGCGAAAGCGTCAACAAGGCCCGCGCGTGGCCCATTTGCAGCGCCCCCGACTCCAGCAATTCGCGGGGGCGCGGCGCCAGTTCGAGCAAGCGGAGCAGATTCGACACCGCCGCGCGCGAGCGGCCGATAGCCTCCGCGATTTCCTGGTGCGTCATCTCGAATTCCCGGATGAGGCGTTGCAGTGCCAGCGCCTCCTCGACGGGATTCAATTGTTCGCGTTGGATGTTTTCGATGATCGCGATGCTCATCACCGCACGGTCGGGAATGTCCTTGATCACCGCCGGCAGCTCGGCGAGCCCCGCCAGTTGGGCCGCGCGCCAGCGGCGTTCGCCGGCGATCAATTCATAACGCCCGCCGCCCGGCAGGGCGCGGACGACGACCGGCTGCACGACGCCCTGAGCCTTGATCGAGGCCGCCAGATCGGCGAGCGCTTCGGGCTTGATGTCCAGTCTGGGCTGATAGCGCCCCCGCTGGATCAGGTCGACGGGAATGCTTTTTAACTGGTCGCCCGCAGCAAGCGACGGCTCGTCCTCGCGACCGTTCGCGCCGACACCGAGGAGTGCATCGAGGCCTCGGCCCAAGGCTCTTTTTTTCGTCACGCAAGGCCTCCTGATGCAGTGTTCGCGCCCCGGGCGGCTTCTTCTCGCCGGAGCAATTCGCCCGCGAGCGCCAGATAAGCCACTGCCCCGGCTGAAGATTTGTCATAGCGCAACGCGGGCAGCCCGTGGCTGGGCGCCTCGGCAAGCCGCACATTGCGCGGAATGATGGAGCGGTAAACCTTGTCGCCGAAATGCTGAAGCAGTTGCTGCGACACCTGATTCGCCAAGTTGTTGCGCGGGTCGAACATCGTGCGCAGGAAGCCGTCCACGTGCAGGGTCGGGTTCAGAAATTTGCGAATCTTTTCGATCGTTTGAAGCAGGGCGGAAATGCCTTCCAGCGCGTAGTACTCGCACTGCGTTGGCACAATGACCGCGTCGGCGGCAACCAGTGAATTGACGGTCAGCATGCTGAGCGCGGGAGGACAATCGATGATGATGAAATCGTACTGGTCCCGCACGGTCGCCAGCGCGTTTTTCAAGCGTAACTCGCGCCCGAGTTCCTCCAGCAAACCCACTTCTGCCCCGGTCAGATCCCCATTCGCTGGCAGCAGGTCGTAGCCGGACTCGGTGGGTTTAACGAGCGCCTCAGACAGCGTGCTCTGCCCCATCAGGACGTCATAACTCGAGCGCTCGAGCGTGCGCTTGTCGACGCCGCTGCCCATGGTCGCGTTACCCTGCGGGTCGAGATCAAGCAAGAGGACACGTCGGCGCGTAGCCGCCAGCGAGGCGGCCAGATTAACGCTCGTGGTGGTCTTGCCGACGCCACCTTTTTGGTTAGCGATTGCGAAAACTGTCGCCATTGGATGTGCCGAAGTTGGGGAGGTACCGCGCGGGGCCGGTGGAGCGGTCGGGGTGTGGCTGGATTATTGCACAAAGCCTCGCGCTGGCCGCAAATCAGACCGGCGGCGCAAGGCGCCCACAATCGATCGTGACGAGATGCCGCTGGGCCCAGCCCGGGACCGCAAGTTCACGCACCTCGCACGCTGCCGCGCGTTCACCAAGCTCGGCCAATTCGTCGCCCGGGAATTGGCCTTTGAGGGCCAGTACGCGGGTGTCAGGGGCGTGAAGATGAGCGGTCAACGACAAAATCAGCGACAGCGTCCCCACCGCCTGACAGACGATGGTGTCCGGCAGTTGCGTCGGCTGCCAGTGCTCGATCCGCGTGGCGGCCACCTGCACGTTGTCGAGCGCCAGTTCAATCCGGACCTGGGACAGAAACCGCGCGCGGCGCGACCGAGCCTCGACCAGCACCAGCTGCCAGGCGGGTTCGAGGATCGCCAGCACGATGCCGGGCAGGCCCGAACCACTGCCCAAATCGGCCACCATTGGGCCGCGCACAAAGCGCGCCACGGCCAAGGCATCCGCGATGAATTTGTGGGCGAAGGCCAGTTCGTCACGGGCGCCGGTCAGGTTGGCGAACTTGTTCCAACGCACCACCAGCCCGGCATAGCACGCCAGTTTTTCAAGCTGCGTCTCGGTCAGGGAGACGCCGAGGACAGTGGCCGCTTCCCGCAAGGCCGCGCGCAAGTCGCGCGCGTCGGACTCGCTCAAGCGCGCGCCTGCGATGCGGTGTGACGTTTGAGATAGACGAGCAACAGCGAGACCGCCGCGGGCGTGACGCCAGAAATCCTGGCCGCCTGCCCCAGTGTTCGTGGCTGGTGCGCGCACAGTTTGGCCACGACTTCGTTAGACAGCCCGCGAACGCTGCGGTAATCAAAATCGGTGGGCACTTCGGCCTCCGCATGGCGGCGGGTGCGCTCGATTTCATCCTGCTGACGCGCAAGGTACCCGCTGTAACGGGCGTCGATTTCCAGTTGTTCGATAACGTCCGGGTCCGCCACACCCGGGCCAGCGCCGGGTAGTCGCATCAATTGCGGGTAGTCGATTTCAGGCCGCCGCAGCAGATCTGCAAGATTTTGCTCCTTACGCAGCGGCTGCCCCAGCACTGCGGTGGCCACCTCGGGGTCTAGCCGGTCCGGGGACAGCCAATGTGCGTTCAAGCGGGCACGCTCTTCTTCGAAGCAGCGCTGCTTGCGTTCAAACACGGTCCAACGCTCGTCATCGACCAGACCCAGCATGCGGGCGACCGGCGTCAGGCGCAGGTCGGCATTGTCCTCGCGCAACATCAAGCGGTACTCGGCGCGGCTGGTGAACATCCGGTAGGGCTCGGTGGTGCCCCGGGTGACCAAATCATCGACCAGCACGCCAAGGTAAGCCTCGTCACGACGCGGATACCATGGCGCCTTCCCGGCAACGCGTAGCGCCGCGTTGAGTCCGGCAATCAGGCCTTGCGCAGCGGCTTCTTCGTAACCCGTGGTGCCGTTGATCTGACCGGCCAGAAACAGGTTAGGCAGGGTTTTGGTCTCAAGCCACGGCTCGACCCCACGCGGGTCGAAGTAGTCGTACTCAATGGCATAGCCGGGTCGGGTGATGCGGGCGTTTTCGAAGCCTGCGATGGAACGCACCACCGCGTATTGCACATCGAAGGGCAGGCTGGTCGAGATCCCGTTGGGGTAGATTTCCGGGGTGTTGAGTCCCTCGGGCTCAATAAAGATTTGGTGCGCCTCGCGCTCGGCAAAGCGCATGACCTTGTCCTCGATCGACGGACAGTAGCGCGGCCCAGTACTTTCAATCTGCCCGTTGTACATCGGCGAGCGATGGATCGCCTCCCGAATGATCTGATGCGTGCGCTCGCTGGTATGCGTGATATGGCAGACGGTTTGCGCAGGGTGCTGGCTGGCGTGCCCCATGAAAGAAAATACCGGCACCGGATCATCGCCCGCCTGACGCTCGAGTTGGCGGTAGTCAATCGTCCGGCCGTCGATGCGCGGTGGCGTGCCGGTCTTCAAACGCCCCACCGGGAGGTCGAGTTGGCGCAGGCTGTAGGCCAGCGTATTGGCAGGCGGATCGCCCGCGCGTCCAGCCTGATACTGGGCTTCACCCACGTGTACCAGCCCGGCCAGAAAGGTGCCCACCGTCAGGATCACCACCTGGGCGCGAAACTGCAGTCCCAATTGGGTCACCACGCCAGCAACCCGTCCGCCGTCCATCAGCAGCCCGTCGACACCCTGCTGGAAAAGGTCGAGCGAGGGCTGGTTTTCCAGCGTTTGCCGGATGAAAGCGCGATACAGCGCGCGATCGATCTGGGCACGGGTGGCGCGCACTGCGGGCCCTTTGCTGGCGTTCAGGCGGCGGAAGTGGATCCCGCAATGGTCGGCCGCCCGCGCCATGATGCCGCCCATGGCGTCGATTTCTCGCACCAGATGCCCTTTGCCGATGCCACCGATCGCCGGATTGCACGACATCGCGCCCAAGGTCTCGATGCTATGCGTGAGGAGAAGCGTCCGTGCCCCCATCCGCGCGCTGGCCAGCGCGGCCTCGGTGCCAGCGTGGCCACCGCCCACCACAATAACGTCGTAATCCTCAGCGAATTGCATAGCGATCTCCTGGCGCGACTGTGGCCAGACGGGGCGGCAGAATAATCCGAACCTCGCGTGGGGCCCAAGCCTTCCAGCCATTTACGCGCGGAAACTTTCATCAGCCAGCCCGGTCTGTGACAGCGTTGACGGGATCGGGGGCCTGTGGAACAGTGGCGCGCCTTCGCTGGCCGCGCCGCGTTCGCGGCGACTTGCCCCACCACGCGCTGCTCGCCATGGACTTTTTTGACCCGGGCGGCGCGCTACTCAAATCGTGTTTCAGGAAACTGCGCTATGGAAAACCTGATCGAAGTCAGGGATCTGCATAAGAGTTTCGGCTCGCTACATGCCGTGAACGGCGTCTCCTTGAATATACGGCGGGGCGAGGTGCTGGGCTTTTTGGGGCCAAACGGCGCCGGCAAATCCACCACGATGAAAATGATCACCGGTTTCATCGGCCCCAGCAGCGGTTCGGTAAGCGTCTGCGGACACGACGTGGGGACAGCACCGCTCGCCGCCAAGGAAAAAATTGGCTATCTGCCCGAGGGCGCGCCGGCCTATGGCGAGATGACGCCCGCCCAGTTCCTCGATTTCATTGCTGATATCCGCGGCCTCAGTGGCGCCGGGAAAACGGCCCGCATCCGCGAGGTCGTCGAGAAAATCAATCTGGGCGGCGTGATCAACCAGAGTATCGAGACCCTTTCCAAGGGCTTTAAGCGCCGCGTTGGTCTGGCTCAGGCGATCTTGCACGACCCGGAAGTGCTCATCCTCGACGAACCGACGGACGGGCTGGATCCTAACCAGAAACACGAGGTTCGCGCCCTGATCAGGGAGATGGCGCCGAACAAGGCCATCATTATCTCGACCCACATTCTCGAAGAAGTCGACGCCGTGTGTACCCGCGCGGCAATCATTGCGCGGGGCCAGCTGCTGTTTCTTGGAACCCCGGCAGAGCTTCAGGCGCGGTCGGCCCGCCACAATGCCGTGACGATGAACGTGCCGGCCAGCGATGCCGCTGCGGTGACCGAACGTCTGGGCGGATTGCCGGACATTTTGCGAATCGAACCCGGCGAAACGCTGGGCGCCCGCCAACGCCTGACCGCGCTGTCACGCACCGGCAACCCAATCTTCGATGTGGTCCACGGCGCGCTGCGCGCCGGCGACTGGGCCTTCTCCGAACTGTTCGTTGAACCCGGTCATCTGGACGAAGTCTTCCGCACCATCACCACCGTCGCGCGGGCGCCGGGGGAGGTCACCCACTCATGAACCGCATGCTGACCATTTTCAAACGGGAGTTCCGGGGCTATTTCGCCACCCCGGTCGCCTACGTATTTATCGTGATTTTCCTGTTTCTGACGGGACTGTTCACGTTCTACATCGGCTCTTTCTACGAGCGTAGTCAGGCGGACCTCGAGCCCTTTTTCCGCTATCACCCCTGGCTCTACATGTTGCTGATTCCTGCGATCTCGATGCGCCTGTGGTCCGAGGAGCGCAAGAGCGGCACGCTGGAACTGCTGATGACCTTGCCGGTCTCGCTGGCAGACGCGGTGATCGGCAAGTTCCTGGCGGCGTGGGCCTTCACCGCCATCGCACTGGGGCTGACCTTTCCGCTGTGGCTGACCGTGAACTATCTGGGAAACCCGGATAACACCGTCATCGCCGCTGGCTATGTGGGCAGCCTGCTGATGGCCGGCGGATTCCTGTCGATAGGCGCCTGCATTTCCGCGCTCACCCGCAATCAGGTGGTGGCGTTCGTGATCAGCTTTGTGATCTGCTTCGCTTTCAACCTGAGCGGCTTCCCGCTGGTGCTCGATTTCTTCAGCGGCTGGGCGCCGCAGGCAGTCGTTGAAGCCATCGGCTCCTTCAGCTTCCTGACGCATTTCAATTCAATCCAGAAAGGCGTCATCGACCTGCGCGACGTCATCTTTTTCGCAACCCTGATTGCGCTCTGGCTGTACGCCAACATGCTGGCGATTGAACACAGCAAGGGCCACTGAGCGAACCGGAGACGACCCCCATGACGACCAGAACCCAGACCCTCAGCAGCCTGCTTGTCGCAGTCGTGCTGTTCGTATCGCTGAACATCGTGACCAATGGCGTGTTGACCTCACAGCGACTCGACCTGACCGAGAACCGCCTCTACACGCTGTCCGAAGGCAGTCGGAACATTCTTAAAAACCTACCGGATCCGATCACCCTGCGCTTCTACTACTCGGCGCGCCAGTTCGCTTCCATTCCAGAGTTCCAGACCTACGGGAAGCGCGTGCGCGACCTGTTGCAGGAATATGTGGCTGCGGCCAACGGCAAACTGGTGCTGCAGGTGATTGAGCCGGAGCCTTTCTCTGATGCCGAAGACCAAGCGGTCGGATACGGCATTGAGCAATTGCCCATTAACGCCACCGGCGAGGTGGGCTATCTCGGCCTCGTGGGCACCAACATGACCGACAAGGAAGCGCCCATCGCCTTCCTTAACCCGGAACGGGCTGACGCACTGGAATACGAAATCACCAAGCTGATTTATGCCTTGGCGAATCCCAAAAAGCGCTCCGTTGGCGTGATTGCCGATTTACCCGTGATGGGCGGCAAACCTGATGAACGCGGCAACCCGGCGCCGGCCTGGACCAGCATTCACATGCTGCAGGAGTTCTTCGACCTGAAGACTTTGCCCCGGGACCTGGCTGCGATCGATGCCGACATCGACACCCTGCTTCTGGTTCACCCGAAAGATCTGCCACAGCAGACGCTGTATGCCATCGACCAGTTTGTGCTTCGGGGCGGTAAGGCGCTGGTGTTCGTCGACCCGCTGGCCGAAGAGGATCGACCGGAACCCGACCCGCGTAACCCCATGGCCATGCCCAAGACCGACTCCACGCTTGCGCCACTGCTTGCGGCCTGGGGCATTAGCTTCAGCAGCGATAAGGTAGTCGCGGACCCTGAAGCGGCCGTGCGGGTCAACTTCAACAGTGAGCGCGGCCCTAGCGAGGTGCAGTACTTGCCCTGGCTGATGCTCCACGGCGAGCGCATCAACCATGACGATTTCATCACCAACCATTTGCAGGGCGTGAACGTGGGTTCTGCGGGCTTGCTCGAACCCGCCAAGGATGCGAAGACTACATTTGTGCCGCTGTTGCGCACTGGCTCGAAGAGCGGCTTGCTCGATCGTGAGGCGATAGTCGTAATCCGTGACCCCAATGCCTTGCACGAAGGGTTCAAGGCCGACCGCAGCCATCTGGCCGTGGCGGCGCGGGTTAGTGGGCCCGCCAGCACGGCTTTCCCGGACGGCCCGCCGGCGCCGGCAGCAGGCGCTGCGGAGAGCCCCAAGGCGGGCGAGCCAGCGCCGCAGCTTAAGGAAGCCAAAGACGGGATCAATGTGATCGTGGTGGCCGACACCGACCTGCTGGCCGACCGTTTTTGGGTCCGGATGGAGCGATTCCTTGGCATGCAGGTACCAAACCCCTTCGCCAACAATGCCGATTTCCTGATCAACGCCGTGGACAACCTGGGCGGCAATGACGACCTGATCAGCCTGCGGAGCCGGGGCGTGTACGCGCGCCCGTTTGAAGTCGTCGAGCGCATCAAGCGCGACGCCGAGGGGCAGTTCCGGGAGCGCGAAAAGGCCCTGCAGGCCAAGCTCAAGGAGACGGAGGCCAAATTGAAAGAACTCCGCCAGCGTCCCGACAGCGGCGGTGAGTCGCTGTTGTCGCCGGAGCAGCGCAAGGAAATGGAGATGTTCCGCAAGGAACAGCTCGCGACCCGCAAGGAACTGCGCACCGTCCAGCACGAACTTGGTCGCAACATCGAACAACTGGGCACCTGGCTGAAGGCCATCAACATCGGTCTGGTCCCGCTGCTGGTGGCGCTTCTGGCCTTTGGCGCCAGCGTCGTTCGCCAACGTCGTTCGGCCTGAGGGATAGGCCTATGAAAACAAAGAACCTGCTGTTTATTGCGCTGACCTGCGGCCTCGTATTTGGGGCCTATCAGGTCAGTCGCAACAAGGCGCCGACCCTGCACGTCGAATCGGCCCTGCTCTACCCAAGCCTGCTGGAGTCGATCAACGACGTGCAAAGCATCGAGCTCGCGAATGCGGCGGGCCAGTTCCGGATTGCGCGTCAGGGCGAGGGCTGGGGCATGGCCGATCGCGATGGCTTTCCGGTTCAGGCAACGCCCGTCAGAGAACTCCTGATGCAATTGGCGGCCCTCAAGATTCGCGAAGAAAAAACCGCCAAGCCTGACCAATACCCAACGCTCGGCGTGGAAGAACTCGACCTGCCAAAGGCGAGCGGGCTGCGGGTCAGTGTAAGTGGCAAGTCGGAGCAAAATCTGGCGGCTCTTATCGTCGGCAAAGCACGTAAACCCAGCGGCAACGAATCGCCAGGACACTATGTGCGTCGCGTGGGCGAGGCGTCGGCCTTGCTGGTTGAAGGCGAACTTGGCGTGAAGTTGAAACGCAACGAGTGGCTGGATACCGCCATTGCGAATATCCCGGTCGATCGCGTGCGGCAGGTCAGCTTGCAGGGCAACGGCGAGCCGCCGGTGGTCGTGACCAAAGCTGACCGCAAGGACCAGTTATTCACCCTGCAGAATGTCCCGAAAGACAAAGAGGCAAAATCGGCGGCGCTCGTCTCCAACGTCGGCGGGCTGTTGCTCGACCTGCGCTTCGAGGACGTCGCCAGCGCCAAAGTGGTGGCGGGATTGACGCCCGAACGCACGGCCACGCTGGAAACCTTTGATGGGCTTACTGCGACGCTGGAGAGCTATGCGCTTGAAGGCCGCAGCCTGGTGGCGATTCGCTTCGCGCATCATCCGGTGGCGGCGGCGCAGGCAGTGCCGGCCAAGCCGGCTGAGGGCGAGGCCGCCAACACCAAGCCCGCTGGCACTGACGCGCCGGACGTGGCGAAGGAAGTGGAGACGCTTAATGAGCGCACCCGCCTGTGGGTCTACCAGTTGGCCGACTACAAGGCGCGCACGCTAAAGCGCAGTTTTGCCGAGTTGGTAAAAGTGAAAGAGAAAGCCCCGCCCCCGGCTACCGCCGACTAGGCGGGCGCGCCGGCGGCGGATTTAGTGCAGGGCCTGCGTTGAGTTAGCCGGTAGCGACGGGGTGAGTTGTCGCAAGACCCGCCAGCCCTGATGGCTACCCACTTCCCGCCATAACTGATAGGCGTTAAGACCATCGAGGCACGGGCCTTCGGCGCCTTCTTCGCGCATCGTGAGCAGAATATCCAGCACCGAAACATACTGCGCCGCCAGCGCGCGATAGAGCGCCCGTTCGTCACCGCCCACCCGGGTCGCGTGGTCCTGATAGGCCTGCCGTCCGACCTGTACAAAATAATTCACGGGAATGCTGTTGCGGATCGCGTGATCGGGAAACAGGCCCGAAAACAACAGGCAGTGGTCGCCCACTGAGGCCAGATCCTCGTGGTCGGCCCGCGTGCCTTCGACCAACTGTTTCGCGAAGCGGGCGGTGTGCGAACCGCTGGAACTGCCGGCGCTCCCAAGCGCGCGGTACAGCAGCGCGACTGCATACTCCTCAAGTGGTTCGGGCAAGAAAATCTGCGCGTTTTGCTGGGCCAGCGTTAACAACGCTCGCCACCCGGCAGTCTCTGCAAGCTGCAGGTCTATCCTCACGTCACTAGCCCTCTAAAGTCACTGTTGCTGGTATCGACCAGCCTCCCGACGCCTTGAGCAACCCATGGCGCGTAGGCAGTGCCGCAACCCAGAGGCTATACTCCAAGCCCTCGAATTTCCCCGGCAATCCGCAAAAAACCTGCGCATGAAAGACTCCCCCGCCACGCCTGACACCTTTCAGGAACTCATCTTTCGACTGCAAACGTTCTGGGGCGCCCAAGGTTGCGTGATCGCCCAGCCCTACGACATGGAGATGGGCGCGGGGACTTTCCATCCCGCCACCTTCCTGCGCGCCATTGGGCCCGAGCCCTGGCGCGCGGCCTATGTGCAGCCCTCGCGCCGCCCCACGGATGGACGCTACGGCGAAAACCCGAATCGCCTCCAGCACTACTATCAGTTTCAGGTCATCCTCAAGCCCTCGCCCCCCAATCTGCAGGCCTTGTATCTGGAATCGCTGTCGATGCTGGGCATTAACCCACAGGTTCACGACATCCGGTTTGTGGAAGACAACTGGGAGTCACCCACGCTGGGCGCCTGGGGTCTCGGCTGGGAGGTCTGGCTGAACGGGATGGAAGTGACCCAGTTCACCTACTTCCAGCAGGTCGGGGGGTTGGATTGTCGCCCGGTGGCAGGCGAGATCACCTACGGCCTCGAGCGCATCGCAATGTACCTGCAGGGCGTTGACTCGGTGTACGACCTTGCCTGGGCACGGCACGAGGGTCAGGTGGTGACTTACGGCGACGTCTATCACCAGAACGAAGTCGAGATGTCGACTTATAACTTCGAGCAGGCCAACGTCGAGATTCTCTTCGGCCTGTTCAACCACTGTGAAGCCGAAGCGACCCGGCTGATTGCCGCCCAACTGCCGCTGCCGGCCTACGAAATGATGGTGAAAGCATCACACACGTTCAATTTGCTGGATGCCCGCCGCGCCATCTCGGTGACCGAACGCCAACGCTACATCCTCCGCGTGCGCACACTGGCCAGAAGCATCGCAGAGACCTATTTTGCGGCCCGCGAGGCGCTGGGGTTCCCCCTGCTCGCACGTAGCGCCGAAGCCCGGGGCCTGACCTGATGAACACAAGCGCCGACCTGCTGATCGAACTCGGTACCGAAGAACTACCGCCCAAGGCGCTCTCGACGCTCTCGCAGCACTTCACGCGCGAGGTGCTGGCCGGACTGGCAGAGGCCGGCTTCCAACACGGCGACTGTGCGCCATTTGCGACGCCCCGGCGCCTCGCGATGGTGATCAAAGACCTGCCTTTCAGCCAGCCCGACCAGCAGATAGAGCGGCGTGGCCCCGCACTCAGCGCCGCCTTCGACAAGCAAGGCGCGCCGACCGGTGCAGCGCTCGGTTTTGCGCGCTCCTGTGGCGTGGCCTTCGAAAATCTCGAGCGGCTGGAAACCGACAAGGGCGCATGGCTGGTGTTTCGATCGGAAGCGCGCGGACAGGCCACGGCGGCGCTGCTGCCCGAAATTCTGCAGCGCGCGCTGGCCGCCTTGCCCATTCCGAAGCGAATGCGCTGGGGCAGCGCAGATCACGAGTTTGTGCGCCCGGTCCACTGGCTGGTCCTGCTCCACGGCCACAGCGTCGTGCCCGCCAGCATTTACGGGGTTGAGAGCGGCGATACGACCCGGGGCCACCGCTTCATGAGCGCAGAGCCGATCCGAATTACCGCTCCCGCCGACTATGCCGGGCAGTTGCTGGCCGAAGGCAAGGTGATAGCCGACTTCGCTAGCCGCCGGTCACGCGTCGAAACGCTGGTGCGCGAGGCCGGAACTCACGCCGGTGGGCAGCCGCTGCTGGACCCCGCGCTGCTTGACGAAGTCACCGCACTGGTCGAATGGCCGTGTGCCATCGTGGGCAGCTTCGATGCGCACTTTCTGGAGGTCCCGCGCGAGGCTCTGGTCGCGAGCATGCAAGGCCATCAAAAATACTTCCCGATTGAAGATGCCGATGGCCGTTTGCTGAACCAGTTCATCACGATCGCAAACATCGAAAGCCCCGATCCGGCGGCAATCCGTAACGGCAACGAGCGGGTGATCAGGCCGCGGCTTAGCGACGCCGCCTTCTTCTGGAACAAGGACCGTGCCCAGCGCCTTGATACGCGGCTCGCCCGCTTGGCCGACATGGTCTTTGAGCGCCGCCTGGGCACCTTGCTCGAGAAAAGCGAACGCGTCGCGGCGCTGGCGGCAACGCTTGCCCCCGCATTCGCCGCCGATGAGTCGGTCGCCGCACGAAGCGGACTCCTGTCCCGCTGCGATCTGGTCAGCGAGATGGTGGGCGAGTTTCCCGAGCTACAGGGCATTATGGGCGCCTACTACGCAAGGCTTGACGGAGAACCCGCAGGCGTTGGCGAAGCGCTGGGCGAGTTCTACCAGCCTCGCTTTGCCGGCGATGCCATCCCGGCGTCGGCGGCTGGTCGCAGCGCGGCGCTGGCAGACAAACTGGATACGCTCACCGGCATCTTCGGCGTGGGTGGCGCCCCGACCGGCGATAAGGACCCTTACGCCTTGCGGCGGGCTGCGCTGGGCTGTCTGCGGATCTGCATTGAAAGCGACGCCGCAATCGACCTGCCGGCTGCACTCAAGCAGGCCTGCGCCGGTCACGGCGCGCGGATCGGCGACCACACTGCGGGTCAGGTTTTCGACTTCATGCTGGAGCGCGCACGCGGCTATTTCACCGAGCGCGGTTGCCGAGCCGACGTCATTGAATCGGTGCTGGTGACGCGCCCTGCCCAGCCCCGTGAGCTGGCGCGACGAATTGCGGCAGTCGAGGCTTTCCTGCTCCTGCCGGAAGCCATCGCGCTGGCCGCGGCCAACAAGCGCATCGGGAATATCCTGCGCAAGGCGAGCGATTTCACGCCCGACAAGGTCGACCTTTCGGCGCTGCTCGAGCCAGCGGAACTGGCGCTGGCGCAGGAGCTGGCAGAAGCCTCACAGCAAACCGCGGCCTTCGCCGCCGCCGGCGAGTATCAGGCCTATCTGGGGCGACTCGCCCGGCTCCAGCCCGCGATCAATGCGTTCTTCGATCAGGTCATGGTCATGGCAGAAGACCTGCCGTTGCGGAACGCGCGTTTGCAACTGCTCCACCAGTTGCAGGCGCTCTTTTTGCGGGTGGCCGACATTGGGCTCATCGCGAGTTGAGCCCCGCCATGCGCATTCTCATCGTTGACCGGGATGGCGTAATCAACGAAGAGTCCGCGGCGTTCATCAAGACTCCGGACGAATGGCGGCCCCTGCCGGGCAGTATTGAAGCCCTTGCGGCAGCCAGCCAGATGGGTTTTCACGTCTTCGTCGTCTCCAATCAATCCGGCCTCGCACGCGGCCTCATCGAGGTCGGTCAGTTGCAGCGCATTCACAGCCGCCTGATCGCTGAGGTCCAACGGGCAGGCGGCCGGATCGACGCCATCCTCTATTGCCCCCACGGCCCCGACGACGGTTGTCGCTGCCGGAAGCCACGCCCGGGATTGCTCGAAAGCATCGCCTTGCGAACCGGCGCGCCGCTCAGCGAAGCGATCTTCGTGGGTGACCGCTTGAGCGATCTGGAAGCCGCCCGCGCGGTCGGTGCGCGAGCGGTACTGGTAGAAACCGGCCACGGCCTGGAGACGCTGGCGCGACTACCGGCGCGGGAACGACTGAACGTCTATCCCGATCTGGCTGCAGTAGTCCGTCGGCTTAAATAGGAAGTCCTGCGATGTGGTTGAAGCTGCGCTCGGTGCTGTTTTATTTGGGTGTAATCCCGGTGACGATTTTCTTTGGGCTCGTCGGCATCCTGATCCTGCCGTTGCCGCGGCGTTGGCGCTATTTCGTGATCACACGCTGGTCGGTATTTACCTTGTTCTGGCTGGCAGTTACCTGCGGCCTGCGCTGGCGGGTGCGCTACGAGCAGCCCCTGCCGGCGACGCCCTGCGTCATTCTCTGTAAACACCAGTCGGCCTGGGAAACCATCACCTTGCAAATGATCTTCCCGCCGCAGTCGCAGGTGCTGAAAAAGGAGCTGCTACATCTGCCCTTTTTTGGCTGGGGCTTGGCCAGCCTCAACCCGATTGCGATCGATCGGAAGGCCGGCGCACGCGCGCTGCGCCACCTCTTAAGCGCCGGCAAGGCGCGTTTGCAACAAGGGTGGTGGGTGCTGATTTTCCCCGAAGGTACGCGAGTGCCCCCCGGCCAGCGCGGGCGCTATTCTTCTGGCGGCGCCGCGTTAGCCCTGCAGGCGAAGTGTCCGGTCGTCCCGGTTGCACACAACGCGGGGGTGTTTTGGCCGCGCAACGCCATGCGCAAGGAACCGGGCACGATTGATGTGGTGGTCGGCGCGCCGATCGCGACCGACGGTCGCTCAGCAGCAGAAATCTCTGCTGAAGTCGAAGCCTGGATCGAAGCGCGCTGCGCAGAACTCCCGGCCGCGCCGCAGAGCCGCGCGCCTTAGCCCTTTCACGCGATAAGACCGGGTGCCTGCCCGGCGGATACGAGGTTTTGCCATGAGCGATCAGCCCGCGACCCATTTTCCCCGGACCCGCCCGCGTCGGATGCGCGCCGATGCGTTTTCGCGCCGCTTGATGCGGGAATCCTCGCTGACCACCGATGACCTGATTTGCCCGATGTTTGTGACCGAGGGCGAGCACGTTCGGGAGCCCATCGGGAGCATGCCCGACGTTGAGCGGGTCAGCATCGACCTGCTGGTGAAGGATGCCCGCGCCCATCAGGCGCTGGGGATTCCCGCCATCGCGCTTTTTCCGGTGACGCCACTGTCGCTCAAATCCGAAGACGGCCGGGAGGCCTACAACCCGGAGGGCCTGACGCAGCGCGCCGTGCGCGCGCTTAAAGCAGCGCTGCCCGACCTTGGGATCATCACGGATGTCGCGCTGGACCCCTTCACGACCCATGGCCAGGACGGCGTGCCGGATTCGAGCGGCTACGTGCTGAACGATCTGACGACGGAAATTCTGGTTCGACAGGCCCTGTCACAGGCCGAGGCCGGGGTAGATGTGGTGGCACCATCAGACATGATGGACGGCCGCATCGGCGCCATTCGTGATGCGCTGGAATCAGCCGGTTTCGTCAACACGCGCATTCTTTCTTATGCGGCGAAATACGCCTCCGCGTTTTACGGGCCATTTCGTGATGCGGTAGGCTCGGCGCCCAATCTGGGTAAAGGCGGCAAGCACAGCTATCAGATGGACCCCGGCAATTCTGACGAGGCTCTGCGGGAAGTGGCACTGGATATCGCCGAGGGCGCTGATATGGTGATGGTCAAGCCGGGCATGCCGTATCTCGACATCGTCCGGCGGGTGAAAGAGCGCTTCGCGATGCCCACCTTTGTTTATCAGGTCAGCGGCGAGTACGCGATGCTGATGGCCGCTGCTCGCGCGGGCTGGCTGGATGAGCGAGCCGTGGCAATCGAATCGCTGCTGGCCTGCAAGCGGGCCGGGGCGGATGGCATTCTCAGCTACTTCGCCCCCAAGGTCGCACGCTGGTTACAGGACGCCTGACCGGCGCTCAGACGTCCATATCCAGTTCTTTGATCTTGCGGGTCAGGGTGTTGCGCCCCCAGCCCAGCAAGCGGGCGGCGTCGTGTCGCCTGCCTTGAGTCCGCGCCAGCGCAACGTTAATCATCAACCGCTCAAACCGCGGCACCGCCTCATCGAGGATCGGGACGGGCGATGAGTTGGCATGGTTGTCCGCCCAGCGTCTGAGCGCGACTTCCCAATCGGCCCCGCTGCGGTCGCCTCCGGCTAAATCGGCCGGTGCTTCCGCCGTCAGTTCCTTGGGCAAATCGTGCAGTTCGATGGTTTGCGACGGCGCCATGATGGTGACCCGACGGCACACATTTTCGAGCTGGCGGACGTTGCCGGGCCATGCAAAGGCACGGAAAGCATCGAGCGCGCGCGGCGAAAGGCGCTTGGGCTCGACATCCAGTTCCTGCGCCGTCACGCGCAGAAAATGCTCGGCGAGTTCAGGGATGTCTTCGACGCGGTCGCGCAAGGGCGGCAACTGGAGCCGAATCACGTTGAGACGATGGAACAGATCTTCCCGGAAAACGCCCTCACGGACCCGACGTTCCAGATCCTGATGGGTGGCCGCAATCACCCGCACATCAACGTGGACCGGATGGTGGCCACCCACGCGGTAGAAATCACCGTCCGCGAGCACACGTAACAGCCGGGTCTGGAGCTCCGCCGGCATATCGCCGATTTCATCGAGAAACAGCGTGCCGCCGTCCGCCTGTTCGAAACGCCCGACGCGTTGTCCGGTCGCACCGGTGAACGAGCCACGCTCGTGGCCGAACAGTTCCGATTCCAACAGTTCGCGCGGGATTGCGGCGGTATTAAGCGCGATGAAGGGTTTGTTGGCGCGCGGCGAATGACGATGGAGCGCGCGCGCGATGAGTTCTTTGCCTGATCCCGACTCGCCGGTCAGCAAGACCGTCATATTTGATTTCGATAAACGCCCAATGGCCCGGAAGACCTCCTGCATCGCCGGGGCGCCGCCAATCAAATTGGTCGACACGCGCGTCGAATCATCGGCGACCGGTGCAGGAGTGGTGTCATCCGAGATCTTGGCCAGCGCACGGTGCACGATGGCGACCGCTTCGTCGACGTCGAAGGGCTTGGGTAAATACTCGAAGGCGCCGCCCTGAAATGCCGCCACTGCCCGGTCGAGGTCGGCATAAGCAGTCATGACGATCACGGGCATCTGCGGATAGGTGGCGTGCACCTGTTCGAGCAGCGCCAGACCGTCAGTTCCCGGCATGCGGATGTCGGTAATGATGACGGCGGGCCTTTCCCGCTTGAGTCGGGCCAGCGCCTTGTCAGCGGTCTCAAAGCTGTGGGTGGTCAGTTTGGCCTGGGCCAGAGCTTTCTCCAGGACCCAGCGAATCGAGCGATCATCATCAATCACCCAGATTTCGGGGACTGCGTTCATGGCGTGTTCCTTATCGGTAGCCAGACGGTGAAAACGGTGTCGCCGGGGACGCTGCTGAAGTCGATCAGTCCCCCGTGCCGGTTAATCAAGGACTGGGCGATCGGCAGACCAAGCCCTGACCCTTCGGCACGACCCGAAACCATAGGAAAAAAAATGCTGTCTGCGATGTCGCTGGCGACCCCGGGCCCATCGTCAATAATTTCCAGGCGCAGCACGAGACGATGCAGGGTCGAGCCAATGGTGAATTTTCGCTGTGCCCGGCTTCTGATGGTTACGTTGCCGCGCCGTGGTTTAACCGCCTGCACGGCGTTGCGGACAAGGTTGAGAAAGGCCTGAACCAGCAGGTCGCGATCGGCCACCACATCCGGCAAGCTAGGGTCGTAGTCACGATGAATGGTGACCTCCGGCGAGGCTTCAATAGCGACTACGTGCCGCACATGCTCCAGTACCTCGTGGATGTTGAAGCTGCTCGGCGTCAACTGTCCACGCGGCCCGAGCATGCGGTCAACGAGCTTCCGCAGGCGGTCAGCCTCACCAATGATGATCTGGGTGTATTCGTGGTGCTGCGGATCGCTCAGTTCACGCTCCAGCAGTTGCGCAGCCCCGCGAATGCCGCCCAGAGGGTTTTTCACTTCGTGGGCCAGTCCGCGCATGAGGGCGGTGCTGATCTGGTTCTGGAGCAGTTTGTTTTCTTCCGCCTGAATCCGCTGTTGCCGTTCGGTGCTGGCGACTTCCAGCACCAGCGTCGGCGTACCGCCAGCCGTGGTGAGGCAAGGTGACACCGTGCAATCAACGCGCAAGGTCTCCAGATTGGGGCGGCTGAGCAACAGGTCGCGTTCTGTAAATGAGCGCATGGAGGATGCGGCCGCGCGCACGGAAGCGACGAATTTGTCGCTGTGGGTAAACAGCCGGCTGAGCGGCAAGCCGCGGAGTTTGGACACGCTGGTCGCGGTGAGGCTTTCGGCCGCCGAATTGGCTTCGAGAACGTGCAGGGCCGTATCCAGTTGAATCACTGCAGTCGCGAGCTGATTCAGGACAGTGCGGGCATCGTGCTCTGTAAACATGCGTTCTCGGAGAGTCATGCTCAATTAAGGTGCGTTTTGGCGGCAACCACCTTGTCGCCTGTTTCTGTCGTCGGTTTGCTAAAAGTGCGTTATCACAAGGCGTTTTCTTCACCTTTGTGGTCATTTCAGCCCCCCGGAACTCCGGTTGGTGCGCGCTTAACAAACGCAAGAATTAGACCAATGACCGAACCTCAACCGGCGGGCTTGGGTTTAGCGCCCGGCGGGATTTTGGCGGGCTTGATGTTGTGCCGCCGCAAATAAAATTGGGAGACCGGCGAGGCGAGCAATTGACTGCCATCGCTCGCCGAGACTGTCGCCTGTAATTGATGGGTACCGGGCGGTACCTCGGTCAGGATGTAACTGGTCTGCCCATCCGCTGACGGCTGTTGATTGCCATCGAGCGACAGGCTGAGTGTATGACCAAGCGCCACCTGGAGCGGGGGAATGAGCAGCACCTGAACCGCAACGGTACCATCATTGGCATGCACGGTCGCTTCGTCTGCGGGCGCCAGTACCTGAAGTTGCGTATAGGCTGCCGCCGGGTGCAGTTTGCGCGCTGTGCGCGCTGGCGACGACTCCGGAGCCGGCGTCGGCTCAACAGGGGTCGGGATTACGATCGGCTCGCTCAGGATGACGCGTTCGGCGGCCGGATCAGGCTGGTCGGAAAATTCCACGCCCTCACCCCGGTCTGGTCGCCGATAGATGTCGGCAGCCAACGCCTGAGCGGCGATGAGCACGACTACCAGAAAAACCGTGTGGCGCATGTGCCGAGCGTAGGCCACCGTCCTGTGGCCAGCAAGCGGCACTCGTCGGCGCCCAAAAAAGAACCCCCGCACGGGGCGGGGGCTCCAGTCTTCGAGGTCGGAGACCTTAGACGCTGTAGTACATCTCGAACTCGAGCGGGTGCGGGGTCATCCGGAAACGGGTGACTTCCTGCATCTTCAGTTCGATGTAGGCATCGATCATGTCGTCGGTGAACACGCCGCCCGCCTTCAGGAACTCGCGATCCTTGTCGAGGCAATCCAACGCCTGCTCCAGCGAGGAGCAGACGGTTGGGATGTGCGCGGCCTCTTCGGCTTCAAGGTCGTACAAATCCTTGTCAGCCGGCGCGCCCGGGTCGATCTTGTTTTTGATGCCGTCGAGGCCCGCCATCATCATCGAGGTGAAGGCGAGATACGGATTCGAGGTCGAATCCGGGAAGCGCACTTCAATGCGGCGGCCCTTCGGGCTGGAAACCCACGGGATCCGAATCGACGCAGAACGATTGCGGGCCGAGTAGGCCAGCATGGTCGGCGCTTCGAAACCCGGCACCAGTCGCTTGTAGCTGTTGGTGCTGGCGTTGGTGAAGGCATTCAGCGCGCGGGCGTGCTTGATGATGCCCCCGATGTAGTGGAGCGCCGTTTCCGACAGACCGCCGTAACCGTCGCCCGCAAACAGGTTCACACCGCCCTTGGAAAGGGACTGGTGAACGTGCATGCCATTGCCGTTGTCACCGACCAGCGGTTTCGGCATGAAGGTCGCGGTCTTGCCGAAGCTGTGCGCCACGTTGTGGACCACATACTTCAGGATTTGCAGGGAGTCGGCCCGCTTGACCAGCGTGTCAAAGCGCGTTCCGATTTCGCACTGGCCAGCAGTCGCCACTTCGTGGTGATGCACTTCGACGGGCAAGCCCATCTGTTCCAGCACGTTACACATGGCGGAGCGCAGGTCCTGCAGCGAATCAACCGGCGGGACCGGGAAGTAGCCGCCCTTGATCCCGGGGCGATGGCCGGAGTTGCCGCCTTCCATCTTTTTGGCGGAGCTCCAGTAGCCTTCGTCGGAATCAATTTTGTAGAAACCACCGCGCATTTCCTGCGCGTAGCGGACGTCGTCGAAGACGAAGAATTCTGGTTCGGGGCCGAAGAACGCCGTATCGGCGATACCAGAAGATTTCAGATAAGCCTCTGCGCGTTTGGCAACCGAGCGCGGGTCGCGCTCGTAACCCTGACCGGTCGACGGCTCGATGATGTCGCAACGAATGATCATCGTCTTGTCGTCGAAGAACGGGTCAAGCACGGCGGTCGATGCGTCGGGCATCAGGATCATGTCGGACTCCTGAATCCCCTTCCACCCGGCGATCGAGGAACCGTCGAACATTTTCCCGTCTTCGAAGGTTTCCGCTTCAACCTGATGGTAGGGCACAGTGACATGCTGCTCTTTGCCGCGCGTGTCGGTGAACCGGAAGTCGACGTATTTGACGTCTTCGTCCTTGATTGTCTTGAGAATGTTGTCTACGGACATGATTTCCTCCAGGCCATGGCTTTCTGCTGTTCGGCCCCTGCTAGTGGTAAAGCGCGTGCACTCAGGGCTAGTTCATGCACACAACGGTGTCGCTACTTTGAGAGCGGCGTTTCTTGGCGAGCGGCCAGAGTGACTGCCGATCAGCGGACGGTCCACCCTGATCAGCACAAGCTGTGCCACAACTAACTGCATGATCCCGAAAGAGGCACGCCGCTGGCAATGCCCAATCGTGTATTTTTTTGGTGCGATCTAGAGATTTAATGCACTTTTACTGTGCTTTCGGCAAAAGCCGTTCGCTTGCGTAGAGATCCTGCAGGTCCTCCCGCGGCCGGACCAGATGCATCGCCGCACCGTCAACCATGATCTCCGGCGGGCGTGGTCGCGCGTTGTAGTTAGAGGCCATCACCTGCCCATAGGCTCCGGCGCTCATGATGGCGATAAGGCTCTCCTCCCGTAGACGCAGCTTGCGCCCGGAGGCAAGAAAGTCTGCGCTTTCGCAGACCGGTCCGACCAAATCGTAGTCCAGCTCGGGCTCAGCGGCGGCGTCTGTACCCACCGCTTGCACCTCGTGCCAAGCCTCGTACAGGGCGGGCCTGATCAGTTCGGTCATGGCAGCGTCGCAGATTGCAAACCGCCGGGTGGGTGTCTCCTTAAGGTATTCAACCCGGCTCAGCAGCACGCCGGCGGACCCGCAAATCGAGCGCCCCGGCTCGATGCAAATTTCGTAGGGCTCGGGGATAGCCTTGCACAGCACCGCCACATAGTCCTCGATTGCCGGCGGATCTTCCTCGCGATAACGGATGCCGAGTCCACCACCGGCGTCCACGTGCTCGATTTCAATACCTGCTGCCTTCAGTTCCTGCACCAGCGCCATCACCCGCGCCATGGCGTCGGCGAAGGGGGTCAGGTCGGTGAGTTGCGAACCGATGTGGCAGGCAACGCCGATGATGTGCAAATTGGGCAGCGCGGCGGCCCGACGGTAGAGCGCAAGGGCCTCGGTCATCGGCACGCCAAACTTGTTTTCGTTGAGTCCGGTGGAGATGTAGGGATGGGTCTTGGCGTCGACGTCGGGATTGACCCTAATCGCGATACGGGCCCGCCGGCCGCTCTCGCCCGCAATCCTGTTCAGGCGTTCCATTTCGGACGCCGATTCAAGATTGAATACCCCGATGTCTGCCGCGAGTGCCGCCCGCATTTCGGCAGCCGATTTGCCGACCCCGGAGAACACCACCTTGGCCGGCTCGCCACCCGCAGCAACGACGCGTGCCAATTCGCCACCCGAGACGATATCGAAACCGGATCCCAAACGCGCCAGCGTATCGAGCACCGCCAGATTGCCGTTGGCCTTCACTGCGTAGTGCACACGATGACGGCGCGCGCCAAACGCCCGGTCATAACGCCGCCAAACCGACTCAAGCGCCGCGCGGGAGTAGACGTAGCAGGGCGTATCGAAGCGCTCGGCTACCGCGCTGAGCGCCACGTCCTCCATCCAGAGTTCACCGTTATGGCGCCGAAAAATATCTGCACTCACCGTCATGGCTATGGTTTTTCTCTCTAAGCGTTGTAGTGGTCGGCAGGACTCAGGGACGTGCCTGTTCAGGCTTCTCATCGGGAAGGTAAAGGTCGCCTTTCTGGCCGCAAGCGCTCACGCTGACCACCAACAACAAGAGCACGGCACCGGCCAGCAGCCGCCCCGAGCGCATTCCCGCGCCACTGGTAGCGTCCTGTGCCTGCTTGCTTTCCCGGCGAGCTTCGTTCAACAATTCGGACGAGTTTACAGTGGAGAAGCGTTGGTTCATGAGCAGCCCAAATATTGTGTACGTGAGTGACAGTTCCTTCGAACAGGATGTCCTCAAGGCGAGCAAGCCTGTGCTGGTCGATTACTGGGCAGAATGGTGTGGCCCCTGCCGCATGATCGCTCCCATTCTAGACGAGGTCTCGAACGAATATCACGAGCGCCTGACGGTGGCTAAACTCGATGTGGATGCCAATCAGGCGACCTCCATCAAGTACGGCATTCGGGGCGTTCCGACATTGATGCTGTTCAAGGATGGGAACGTCGTGGCCTCCCACGTCGGCTCGCTCACCAAGTCCCAGCTCACGGCCTTCATCGACAGCAACACCTGAAGAGACGTTCAATGATGCGCCCCGACTGGTCGATGCTGGCAGTCGGGGCGGGTGCCTAGACGGCTCCATGAGGCCGTGATATTTTCCAATCGCATCGTCTGAGCCGCCGTTCCTGGCGCCTCGCATCACCCGGCCACTACTCTCCCGTAAGCGCACCAGTTTCCTCTGGCGGCGCCACCAACCTGTAATCCTGAAAATCCATGAATCTGACCGAACTCAAGCAGAAACCCGCCGCAGAAATTATCTCTATTGCCGACGAACTCGGTATTGAAAACGTCGCCCGCTCACGTAAACAGGACGTCATCTTCAGCATCCTTAAGGCGCAGGCCAAGAAGGGCGAAGACATCTCGGGTGACGGCGTACTGGAAATCCTGCAGGACGGCTTCGGGTTCCTGCGGTCCGGCGACGGTTCGTATTTGGCCGGCCCCGACGATATCTACGTGTCTCCCAGCCAGATCCGGCGCTTCAACTTGCGCACGGGCGACACCATCTCCGGAAAAATCCGCCCGCCCAAAGATGGCGAACGCTACTTTGCGCTGCTGAAAGTCAGCGATATCAATTTCGAACCGCCGGAAAACGCGAAAAACAAGGTTCTTTTTGAAAACCTGACCCCGCTGTTCGCGAACAAGCGACTGAATCTTGAACTGGGCAATGGCAGCACCGAAGACCTGACGCCGCGCGTCATCGATCTCGTCGCCCCGATCGGCAAGGGCCAGCGCGGCCTCATCATTTCGCCGCCCAAGGCAGGCAAAACGATGATGCTGCAGAGCATCGCGCACTCCGTCGCGGCCAATCACCCCGAGTGCTACCTGATCGTATTGCTGATCGACGAACGCCCGGAGGAAGTGACTGAAATGCAGCGCTCCGTGCGCGGCGAAGTGATCTCCAGCACCTTCGACGAACCGGCCAGCCGCCACGTCCAGGTCGCCGAGATGGTGATCGACAAGGCCAAGCGTCTGGTCGAGCACAAACGGGACGTCGTGATTTTGCTCGACTCCGTTACGCGTCTGGCGCGCGCCTACAACACCGTGGTGCCGGCGTCGGGCAAGGTGCTTACCGGCGGCGTAGACGCGAATGCGCTGCAGCGCCCGAAGCGCTTCTTCGGCGCCGCGCGCAATATCGAAGAAGGTGGCAGCCTGACGATCATCGCCACTGCGCTGATCGACACCGGCTCGCGCATGGACGATGTGATTTACGAAGAATTCAAGGGCACGGGCAACATGGAAGTCCACCTTGACCGCAAGATCGCCGAGAAGCGTATTTTCCCGGCCGTGAACATCAACCGCTCCGGTACCCGCCGCGAAGAATTGCTGACCCATCCCGACGAACTGCAGAAGATGTGGATCCTCCGCAAACTGCTCCATCCCATGGAAGAAATTGCCGCGATGGAATTCTTGCTCGAGCGCCTCAAGGCGACCAAGAACAACGGCGATTTCTTCGACTCGATGAAGCGATAGACCGCTTGAAACTCGGCTGGCCGCGCCCTGCGGTCAGCCGAGTGCCGGACCTTAGCCCGGCGGCCATCCAAAAGCGCGCCCGGCCAGCACATGTACGTGCAGGTGAAAGACAGTCTGACCCGCCTCCGCGCCGTTGTTTACCGCCAAGCGAAAGGCGTGGCCAAAACCCGCATTTCTCGCGACCGTGCCCGCCGCCAACAGCAAATAACCCAGCAACTGGGCGTCGTCGGCAGACGCATCACCTACCTTCGGTAACGGCTTCCGGGGAACCACCAGCGCATGGAACGGCGCCTGCGGATTAATGTCGTTAAAGGCGATGCAGTGCTCATCCTCGTAGATGATCTGCGCCGGGATTTCGCGCTCGATGATGCGCGTGAACAACGTTTTTTCGCTCATATGCCTGCTCCCGCTTGAGGATTCAGTCCAAACCCGGACTAGCGCGGTCGACGCGGCAGGAATTCCGCGCGCCGGGTACCGTGAACAATGTCGCCGAGATGCGTGCCGTAAGCCTCGCGACGACGGTCCTCAAAGAACAGGCGCAAGGTCTCGGTGATGGTGGGAAACGCGAGTTCCTCCCAGGGAATCTGATCTTCCCTGAATAACTCACATTCCAGACTTTCCGTGCCCGGTCCGAAATCGAGGTCAAGCAGTCGCGACCTGAACATCATGTACACCTGATTGGTGTGAGGGATGTTCATCACGGTATACAGCCCAAGGATTTCAACCCGCGCGTTTGCTTCTTCCAGCGTCTCGCGCTCGGCGGCCTCTGGCGTGGTTTCGCCGTTTTCCATGAAGCCTGCCGGCAAGGTCCAGTAGCCGTAACGCGGCGGAATCGCCCGCTTGCAGAGCAGGATACGGTCCTCCCAGACCGGGATAGAGCCCACCACGAGCTTCGGGTTCTGGTAGTGAATTTCGTTGCATTCACCGCAAACGTGACGTGGCCGATTGTCACCATCAGGGACCTGCCACACGATGGATCCCGACCCGCATTGACTACAGAACTTCATGGTGTCACCCGGTTTGGCTGTTCAAGCGCTGCTGCGATGGTCGGCCACACGGCATCCAGCATCAGCGGCTGTGCTGCTGCTGTGGGATGCAGGCCGTCCGCTTGCAGCAACGCGGGGTTTAGCGCGACTTCTTGCAGAAAAAACGCCGTCAATAATACACGCTCAAACTGCCCGGACAGTTCAGCAAATGTCTCCGCAAATCCGTTTGCATAGGCGGGACCGTAATTAGGGGGAATCCGCATCGGAATGAGCACAGCGACGGCGCCGCTGTCTTCCACGGCTTTCAGCATGCGCGCGAGGTTGGCTGTCATCTCTGGTAGCGGCAGTCCGCGCAGGCCGTCGTTGGCCCCGAGTTCCAGAATCACCACATCGGGTTGGTGTTCGCGTAACAATGGCGGTAAGCGAGCGACGCCGCCGGCGGTGGTCTCGCCGCTGACGCTGGCGTTGATGACCTGTGCGCCCCACTCTCCCTGACCGAGCCGCGTCTGGAGGAGGTCGGGCCAAGACTGGCCGCGCGCAAGACCATAGCCGGCACTGAGGCTGTCGCCGAACACCAGAATTACTTTGGACGCCGAGGCTGTCACAGGCAACAAGGTGCCCACGAGCAGGACCATGAAAAACGCCGTTCTTGTCGCTGAAAACCTGGGCAAAACCTTCTCCGGACCGGCGGGCAGTTTGACCGTGCTGGATGATATCAACTTCACGATCGCGCGCGGCGAAACGGTTGCCATCATCGGCGCTTCGGGGTCGGGCAAGTCAACGCTCCTCGGGCTGATGGCCGGGCTTGAAGTGCCCAGTCATGGACGCTGCCTTCTGAACGGTCAGGACCTTGGCCTGTTGGATGAGGACGGTCGTGCCGCAGTCAGGCGCGATTCGGTGGGCTTCGTGTTCCAGCAGTTTCACCTGCTTCCGTCTTTTACTGCGCTGGAAAACGTCATGCTCCCGCTGGAGTTGGCGGGACGTCCCGGCGCGCGGGAGACCGCCCAGCGCATCTTGCAATCCGTGGGCCTCGGCGAGCGCGTGATGCACTATCCGCGGCAACTGTCCGGCGGCGAACAACAGCGGGTAGCGCTCGCCCGTGCCTACTGTGGCGCGCCCGCCATCCTGATGGCCGATGAACCGACCGGCAATCTGGATGCGGCGACGGCGACGCAGATCGTTGACCTGCTGTTTGAACTCAACGAGCGCAACGCCACAACCCTGGTGCTGGTGACCCATGATGAGCGTCTCGCGGCCCGTTGCGCGCGTCGCATCCGGCTCGATGCCGGTCGTCTGCTCAATGCGTAAGCCCGCCGCAGCCAGCGTGCTTGCCCTCGCGTGGCGATTTTTTCGTCGCGACCTGCGGAGCCCCCAATTTCTGCTCATCGGCCTGGCGGTGCTGGTCGCTGTAACCGGCGTCACTGCGGTTAGCAGCTTTACCGCGCGCGTACGACTCGCGCTTGAAGCCCAGTCGCATGTGTTGCTGGCAGCCGATCTGGCCGTATTTTCCAGTCAACCGATTACGCCCTTGCTCCGCCAGCAGGCAGCCGCTGCGGGGCTGACGAGCAGCGAACATCTCAGCATGAGAACCATGCTGAGCGCCGGAGAGCGGATGCAGCTCACCGAACTTAAAGCGGTCGGTACGGGATACCCCTTGCGCGGCTCGCTCACCGTCCGCAACGCGGTAGCGGGACCAGACAGCACGACGCGCGAGATTCCTGCCGCCGGGGAACTATGGGTAGACGCCCGCCTGCTGCGACTGCTTGGCGTTGACCTAGGCCAGCAGGTGCTGCTGGGCGCGGCGACGTTCAGCATCACCCGCATCCTCACGCTGGAACCCGACCGCGCGGGCGAGTTTTTTGCCATTGCCCCGCGCGTCATGATGAATCTGGCGGACGTCCCTGCAACCGGTTTGGTCGCTCCCGGCAGCCGCGTGCAATACGCCCTGTTGTTGGCCGGAGAGCGCGCGGCGCTGGCCCGCTTCAAGGCCAGTGCCACGCTGGATGCGCACGCGCGACTCGTGGCCCCAAGCGAGGCACGGCCCGAGGTACGCGCCGCGCTTACCCACGCCGAACAATTTCTCGGGCTCGCGGCATTGACCTCCACCGCGCTGGCCGGCATCGCCATCCTGCTTGCTGCTCGCAATTACGCCAGCGCCCGGGTCGATGCCGTCGCGTTGCTGCGAACCTTTGGCGCCAATCGCCAGCAGATCGCGCTGCTGGTACTGGGCGAACTGAGCCTGCTGGGTCTGGTGGCCTCGCTACTCGGCACAGCGCTTGGACTTGGCTTGCAGGAGATCCTGGCAAGCCTGTTGCGCGAACTTAGCAACACGGCACTGCCGCTACCGCCGTGGCAGAGCGCGGCCCGGGGGTTTTCCGCCGGTGCCATTGCGGTCATCGGTTTCGGGCTCGCGCCCCTGCTCGCGCTTCGTCACGTGCCGCCGGCGCGGATTCTGCGACAGGACCTGCAGGTGCCGGGCGTGCGCCCCGTGGCAACGCTCCTCTACGCACTGGGCGCGCTCGCCCTGCTGGCACCCTGGGACAGCGGCGACTGGCGGCTTACCGCCTGGCTGGTGCTGGGTTTCGCCGGGGTGCTCATCGCACTCGTCGGCGCAGGTTTCGGACTGGTGGCCCTGCTTGGCGCCTCGCGGGGGCAAGCCGGGGTCGCCTGGCGCGCCGGACTCGCCAGCCTCGCGCGGCGGCGGCGGCAAAGCGTCAGCCAGATTACCGCGCTGGGGCTGGGCATCATGGCCTTGCTGCTGCTTGGGCTCTTACGCACCGATCTGATGGTGCGCTGGCAGGAGAGCCTGCCGCCTGACGCCCCGGATCAGTTCCTGATCAACATTCAAGACACGCAACGCGCAGATCTGCAGAAATTCTTCGCCGCGCGCGGCCTTGAGGGCACTGCGCTGTTCCCCATGGTTCGCGGACGCCTGCTTGCTATCGAGGCGCGCGAAGTGCGGGTGGAAGATTACGAGGACCCGCGCGCTAAACGGCTGGTGGATCGGGAGTTCAACCTGTCTGCCGGCGCGACCCTCAAGGCCGATAACCGCGTCATCGACGGTGAGTTCTGGTCCGCCACCAATCCGTCGCCCCAGTTCTCGGTCGAGGTGGAATTGGCGCAACGGCTAGGCATCAAGCTGGGCGATCGGTTGCGCTTCGCCATTGCCGATCAGACCATCGAAGCGCCCGTCACCAGCCTGCGCAAAGTGAGCTGGGATTCGATGCAGGTCAATTTCTTCGTCATCGCAACGCCGGCGCTGCTGGCAAACCAGCCGGCCACCTTCATTACAAGTTTCCGCCAGCCCGCCGGGCAGCCGGCCTTGCTGCATGATTTGATGAGCGCCTTTCCCAACCTCACCGTGATCGATGTCGGCGCCCTGCTGACCCAGATCAGAAGCATCATAACGCGCGTGGTTGAGGCCGTGCAGTTCGTTTTTCTTTTCACGCTGGCCGCGGGCGTGGTGGTGCTGCTGGCCGCGATGCAGGCGACGCAGGCCGAGCGTCTCTACGATGCCGTGCTGATGAAAACGCTGGGCGCTTCGCGGGCGCTCATCGCCGGCGCGGTCGCGGTCGAGTTTGCCGCGATCGGGCTTTGCGCCGGTCTGGTCGGCGGTGCCGGCGCCTGGGGCGGTGGCTGGTTGATTGCCCATCAGGTGCTGCGCATTGACTATGCGTTTCAGCCCTTGGTCATGGCCAGCGGGATTGCGCTGGGCGTTCTGGCGATTGTCGGCGTCGGCGCGTACGCCGTCCTGCGTGCACTGCGCGAACCGGTGGCCAGCGCGCTGCGCAAGCACTAATCCGGGCTACGCAGGTCGTCCTCGGCGCGCCAGGGCGGGTTACAAATGGCGAGAAACTGCAGGACGTCATCGCTGCGATTTTCGATCCACTGCTCGGCCTGCGCCGGGATGAGGGCGGTGTCGCCGGGCCGCAGGCGGGTTATCTGATCATCCACGTGCAGATCGCCCTCGCCTTTGAGAATGAAATAGACTTCCGCCTGCGCCAGACGATGGCGATAGGTCGCGGCATTGACCGCCACCTCGGCCAGCGCCAATGAATAATCGAGCTCACAATCTCCATGTGCGGGATGCAGCAGTTCCCGGATAAGGCATCCGTCGTTGGCGATGAATCCCGCAATTTCGGCGGCGCGTTTGATCAGCATGCTGTCTCTCTGGCGTAAGGCGCGGTAGCGCGGGTTAAATCCGGCCCCGTCCAGCGCAAGCCCGGTCTTAAGGAGCGTATTCAATCATGGCGAGTTACCTCGGCACCGCAAGTTTCAAGCACGGTGCGCCGGCACCAATCGGCATTCTGCTCTGCAATCTGGGCACACCGGAAGCGCCAACCGCTGGCGCGGTGCGCACCTATCTGGCCGAGTTTCTGGCCGACCCCCGCGTTGTCGAACTGCCGCGCGTGCTCTGGATGCCGATTCTCCACGGGATCATTCTGAACGTGCGCCCGCGCCGTTCAGCCCATGCCTACGCCAAGATCTGGACGGAAGCCGGTTCGCCGCTGCTGGTCAACGCCCGCGCGCAGCAGGCGGCGCTGGCCGAGGCGCTGGAAACCAGCGCC
This sequence comes from Gammaproteobacteria bacterium, assembly GCA_030833185.1. GTDB lineage: Bacteria > Pseudomonadota > Gammaproteobacteria. Next base: position 42,953 of record JAURHQ010000003.1, read on the forward strand.
CCCGGGCATTACAAGGTGGCGCTCGGCATGCGCTACGGCCAGCCGTCGATTGCGAGCGCCCTGCGCGAACTGGCCGCTGCCAATGTCCGCAAGGTGCTGGTGCTGCCGCTCTACCCCCAGTATTCCGCGCCCTCGACCGCCTCGGTCATCGACGCCGTCACCGCAGAACTCCACCGCTGGCGCTGGGTGCCGGCCCTGCGCACGGTGATGGACTATCACGCAGAGGACGCCTACATCGAGGCGCTGGCGAACAGCGTCAGGGAATACCGCGCCACGCACGGCAGCGGCGAGCGCCTGCTGATTTCTTTCCACGGCATTCCACGGCGCTATTTTCTGGCGGGCGATCCGTATTTCTGCCAGTGTCAGGCGACAGCCCGCCTGTTGGCCGAGCGGCTGGGACTAAGCAAGGACCAGTGGCTCATCACCTTCCAGTCGCGCTTCGGTCGCGACAAGTGGCTGGAGCCCTACACGGACATCACCCTCCAGCAGCTGGCACGCGAGGGAGCCGGCACCATCGACGTGCTGTGCCCGGGTTTCGCCGCCGACTGTCTGGAAACGCTCGAGGAAATCGCCGTTCAGAACCGCGAGCTATTTGAAGCCGCGGGTGGCAAGGACTTGCGCTACATACCCGCACTTAACGTGCGGCCCGACCACATCGCGTTCTTGCAGGGACTCGTCGCCCAGCACACCGTTGGCTGGACGCCGCCGTCACTGGCGTCACGTGTGGATGCCGCCACCCACGCGCGGGCCATGGGCGCCGCGCTGTAGCGGGCGGCAAGGCCTCAGGCCGTCACCTCCACGCCGCGCCAGAACGCCACAAAGCCCTCAATGTGCTTGGCGTCTGGCTTGCAAGCCGGGTAGTACCAGCAGGCATCGCGATTCACCGCCCCGTTCACGACCACGTCGTAGTAGCTGGCGGTGCCTTTCCAGCTGCACACGGTGTGCGTGGCGCTGTCTTGCACGAACTCGCGCTTGAGCGCCTCTGGCGGGAAATAGTGATTACCCTCGACCACTTTGGTCTGGTCAGATTCTGCAATGACCACCCCGTTCCAACGTGCCTGTGCCATCAATGTGCTCCTCAAAAATGAATCTCTTTCAAGCCCTCGCCGACCGCTACGAAACAAGGCCCGACGTCCTCCCTATGCGTACGTACGGCGCCGCGTTTGCGTTCAATCGGCGCACCGCCTGCGACGGCCTGCCGCGCCTGACCGTCTGCGGCTCATGGCCGCTCGTGCAGGAGCTGGGTCAGGGGCACGCGCTGCTGCGCGGGCACTGTCTGCGGATACCCATACCACACCAGCCCAACGCAAAACTCCTGCGACGCATCTGCACCGATGGCTTCAAGGAAGCTCGCTTCCCGGATGACCTTGCCAGTCGACCACTTACTGCCAATACCTGCCGCCCACAAGCCGAGCAGCAGGTTCTGCACGGCGCAGCAGCAAGCCGCGTAGTCTTCCTGTTCGCGCGGCGCGTCGGCGCTTTTCGCGCAGGTCACGGCCAGCCAGCCCGGCATTGCACGCCAGCGGCGCAGCTTGGCCGCGGCGGCCTCTTCACCGCTCTTGCGACTAACCAAGGCCGCATTGAGCAGACTGATGCGCTCCGCAGTTTCCGCACCCAGCAAGTAGAAGCGCCACGGCTCGGTCAGCCGGTGATTGGGGGCCCAGCGGGCGGCATCGATCGCGGCCAGCACCGCTTCGCGCGGCGGCACGTCGGGCAGAAAATCGTGAATGGTGCGACGGGCGCGCAGAACGTCCAGCACCGTCTGGGTAGCAGGCGAGCAATTGGTTGTGGATGGCATGCGGTTCTCCGACTCGGGCGCGAAGCCAAGCGTTGCTTCGGCGGGTGGCAGTGCGGACAATTGGCCGCTGCATGAATTCTCGCATACTGCCCCTCCTGCTCGCCCTCTTTGCTACCTGCGCGGTGGCGACGCCGCTCGACGAGCAGCGTTCGCGATTTCTGCGCGCCTACAGCGAAGCACAGTCGGGCGGGCCAGCGACTACCGCGCTTTCGCGTGGGCTCGAAAGCTATCCGCTGTATCCGTACCTTCGGTTCGAGACGCTTAAACGCGAACTGCCGAGCCTGCCGGTCGCGTCGGTCGAAGACTTCTTACGCGCGCAGCGAGGCACCCCGCTCGCGGCGCGACTCCGTGAAGCCTGGCTGCGGGAACTGGGTCAGCAGCATCAGTGGGCGCTCTATGACCGCTTCTATGCGATGAGCGCCAAACCCGATCTGGCCTGCATCGCGCTGCGCGCCGAGCTGGAACTCGGCAAGCTCAAGACCTTGTCCGAAGCGGCCCGTGCCCTGTGGCTCACGCCGAAAGCAGCGTCGGAAGCCTGCTCGCCGGTATTTGACGCGCTCTACAGCAGCGGCGCCTTACCGGATGCGCTGGTCCGCGAGCGGGTGTGGCTTGCGCTACACGCCAAGCGCGACGACTTTGCCGCCTACCTGCTGCGCACCTACACCCGCGAACCCAAGCTGATGGTGAGCCTGCTGAACACGCTGAAAAAGCAGCCAGCACAGGCCGCCGACCTGCCTGCGTTGCGCAGCGATACGCGTCGCAATCGGGCTTTGGTCGGTTACGCCGTTACCCGGCTCGCGGGTCAGGACGTCAAAAAGGCGCAGCAACTCTGGCAGTCCGTCAAAGGCCGCTACCGCTTCCACCCGGAAAGCCGCGCCACCCTCTTACGCACGCTGGCGTTGGCGGCCGTCACGCAAGACGTCCCCAATCAGTTGAGCCTGCTCGACGCCGTGCCCGATACCGGCCCGGACGACTTGCTGGAGCGCGTGCGTCTGCGCGCCGCGCTGGAATCGCGAAGCTGGGACCGGATTCTCCGCTGGAGCGCCGACCCAAATCCGTTTCCGGGCAACCGCTTGAGGCTGGCGTACTGGCACGCGCGGGCGCTGGAAGAAAGCGGCCGCGCCGCGGAAGCCCGCAAGGCCTATGCCGCGCTGGCCACCGCGCGCGACTACTACGGTTTTTTAGCCAGTGACCGGATTAACACGCCCTACGCCCTGACGGGTCGTCCAATCGCCCCGAAACAGCGGGAGCTGAACGGCATCAAGGCGCTGGCCGGCCTTCACCGAGCGCGGGAATTTGAAGCCCTGGGTCTTAAAACCGAGGCTAATCGGGAATGGTTGTGGACGCTCGAGCAACTCTCCCGCCGGGAAGTCGAGGTCGCCTGCCGCGTGGCCTACGAGTGGGGCTGGTATGACCGGGCCATTTTCGCGCTGGGCAAGATTGAGTCCTATGACGACACTGAAGTGCGCTTCCCCATCCGCTACAAGGAGACCGTGCTGGCGGCGGCCGCCGAACGCGAGATTTCGCCTGCGCGCGTGTTCGGCATTATCCGTGGCGAGAGCGCATTCGTGGTCACGGCCCGCTCGGGAGCGGGGGCACTTGGGCTGATGCAGTTAATGCCGGCCACCGGCGCTGAAACTGCCCGCCGCACCGGCATTCCACTTGGCAAGCCGGAGGATTTATTAATCCCGGAAAAGAACATCCAATTGGGAAGCGCCTATCTGCGGCAGGTCATCCGGCAATTCAACGGCAACTTCGCGCTCGCTGCGGCGGCCTACAATGCAGGCCCGTCGCGCGTGAAATCGTGGCTGCCAAAACGGGAATGTGTGCCGGCCGACCTGTGGGTAGAAACGATTCCGTTCGCCGAAACCGAAGGCTATGTCCGACGCGCGCTGTTCTATGCGGCGATCTATGAGCACCATCTTGGTTTGCCGACCACCCGCCTGTCCTCACAGCTGGCGTGGCTGTCACCCGACGGCGCGCGACCGGACAAGTGCTAGCAGAGCCCGACGATCGGCGGCCATAGCGCATTGACCGCAAGGCGTGAACACTGGGAACGGGTAAAGATCCAGCGCCGTCCGTTCAGGCGGCATCCCAGCCAGATTGCTTCAGCGTTTTTGATACCTCGTTCGCCTGCGGGCGGCGGCCAACCCGGAGATTCGCGTCATGCCTAAAGACACCATTACCCTGCTGGGCGGCAGCGGCTTTGTCGGACGTGCGCTCTGCGAGCGACTGGTGCGTGCCGGTTACGCCTTGCGCATTCTGACCCGCGCCCGACTCGCGGCACGGGACCTGTGGCTGCTCCCGGATACCACGGTCATTGCCGGCGATGTCTACGACGCCGATTTCCTGCGCAGCGCAGTCGCCGGTGCCAGCGCCGTCATCAATCTGGTCGGCATCCTGAATGAGCGCGGCGACGATGGGCGCGGTTTCGAGCGCGCCCATGTGGATTTGACCCGCATCGTACTCGCCGCCTGCGCTGCCAGCGGCGTGACCCGCTACCTGCATATGAGCGCGTTGAACGCCGCGGCCGATGCGCCGAGTTACTACCTGCGCAGCAAAGCGGCCGCCGAGACGCTGGTTGCGGCCAGCGGTCTGAACACCACCATTTTTCGCCCTTCCGTCATTTTTGGGCCGGGCGACGGGCTTTTTGTGCGTTTTGATCAGCTCACCGCGCTGGCGCCGGTATTACCGCTGGCCTGCGCTGCCGCGCGTTTTCAACCGGTTTATGTCGGTGATGTGGCGGATGCCTTTGTTCACGCACTCGGCAACAAAGCGACTGTGGGCAAGCGTTACGACCTCGGCGGTCCAAGCGTGATGAGTCTGCAAGAGATTGTGGCCTACACGCTTCGTCAGCGCGGTCGTTGCCGGCTGGTGTTGCCGCTGGGACCAGGCCTGTCGCGGGTGATGGCGGAAATCATGGAACACCTGCCCGGCAAGCCGTTTTCTCGCGACAACCTGCGCTCAGCCAGCCTGAACAGCGTGCTTGCTGCAGGCCATGACGGGCTCGCCGAACTTCATATTCCCAAGACATCCGTTGCGGCCATCGTGCCCGCTTACCTCGGCCAGCGCGGGGTACTCGCGCGCTATGACCGCCTGCGCGAACACGCTGGCCGCTAAGGGCTTTGCGCGCAGGACTGGGCGCTGATGAACATCTACAAGGTCGGCGGCGCGGTGCGTGATCGTTTGCTGGGCAGGGCCGTCAAGGATTGCGACTGGGTGGTGGTGGGCGGCAGCGCAGAGGCGCTGCTCGCAGCGGGCTATCGTCAGGTCGGGCAGGATTTTCCAGTGTTTCTGCATCCGCAGACGCAGGAGGAGTACGCCCTGGCCCGCACCGAGCGTAAACGGGGCACAGGCTATCGTGGCTTTGACGTAGATGCCTCTGCGGCGGTCACGCTGGAAGAAGATCTGGCACGCCGCGATTTGACCATCAACGCAATGGCGGAAGATGCGCGCGGCGCAATCATCGACCCCTACGGCGGCCAGGCCGATTTGGCCGCCGGCATCCTGCGCCATGTGACCGCGGCGTTCGTCGAAGATCCCCTGCGGGTGCTGCGGGTGGCGCGCTTCGCGGCCCGCTTCGGCTTTCCGGTCGCGCCCGACACCATGACGCTGATGCGCACGCTCTCGGCCAGCGGCGAACTGGCCACGCTGCCGCCTGAGCGGCTATGGCGCGAACTGGAGCGGGCGCTGACCGAGCCCTTTCCCTGGCGCTTCGTGGAAGTGCTGCGTGAATGCGGCGCGCTGGCCGCCCTGCTGCCAGAGATCGATGCCCTGTTCGGTGTACCGCAACCGCCGCAGCATCACCCGGAAATCGACTGCGGCGAGCATCTCCTGCTCACGCTCCGGCAGGCGGCGCGACTCGGCGCGTCGCCGGCCGTGTGTTACGCCGTGCTGCTGCACGATCTGGGCAAAGCCGAGACGCCCGCCGAATATCTGCCGGGCCACCGCGGTCATCACGAAGCCAGCGCCCGCTTGGCCGAAGCAGTCTCGCGTCGGCTACGCGCGCCGCAGGCGTTTCGCGAACTGGCCGTGCTGGTCGCCCGCCATCACGTGACGGTGCATCAAGCACTGGCATTACGTCCGGGGACGCTGGTCGACTTGCTGGAGAAACTGGACGCTTTCCGGCGCCCGGAGCGCTTCGAGGAGGTGCTGCTGGCCTGCCTGATTGATGCCACCGGCCGCGGCGGCAAGGCGGACAGCCCCTACCCGCAGGCCGAGCGCCTGCGTCAGGCGTTTGCGGTGCTGCGCGCGCAGGATTTGCAAGCCGTCATCGCAGCGGCAGGCGGCGGCGCGGCCGTCAAGGAAGCTATCCGCGCGGCGCGCATCACGCGGCTACAGGAACTCCCTAGCCCTTAGGCTTCGCGCCCCACAGTTCCTCCAGCCGCTCGTCCCGGCCGCAACCGTGCCGGTAGTACTTGTAGCGCAGCGGATTGTGCTTGTAGTAGTCCTGATGATAGTCCTCGGCCGGATAGAAGGCCGTGGCCGGCACAATCGAGGTCACCACGCCGGTCTTGAAACGCCCCGAAGCCACCAAGGCCTGCTTGCTGGCCTCGGCCGCTGCACGCTGCGCGTCGTCGCGATAGAAAATGGCCGAGCGGTACTGCGTTCCCTTGTCGCAGAACTGCTGGTCAGGCGTCAGCGGATCGATGTTGTGCCAGAACACCTCGAGCAGTTTTTCGAAGCTGACTTTCGCGGGGTCGTACACAATACGCACCGCTTCCGCATGCCCGGTTGTGCCGCTGGAAACTTCCTCGTAGCTCGGCTGTTGCGTCCTGCCTCCGGTATAACCGGAGATCACCGCAAGCACCCCCGGCAAGGCCTCGAAGGGCGGTTCCATGCACCAGAAGCAACCGCCCGCGAAAATGGCTTCGGCCTGTCCGGCAACCGCCGGGTGGGGCGCAGTCGGTTCGGCAATCGCTGGTCGCAACAGTGCCAGCAGCCCAAACAGCACGAAAATCAGTCGCGTCATGTGATGTTCTCCGGTAGAGATTCAAGCGTAATACTCGGAGCGCTCAAAGCTGGTGCCGCTCATCGCGCAGCGCAAAATTCGTCAGCCCCGTGACGTCGCCAATGCCGAGCGCCATCGCTTTGAAGCTGGTGCCCATTTCGCTTGGGAGCAGCAGCATACGGGCCTGCGCCGCGAGCCGCATGGCGCTTGCCGGATCGGCCGCCATCGCGGCCTGCAGGTGCGACTCGATGCCATTCGCCAGCAGAAAACTGGCCTGCGTGGCATAGCCCGCCAGTTGCAGGCCAGCATCAATCGCCGCCTCGGCCACATGGGTGAAATCGACAGAGGCGGTGATGTCCTGCAAGCCAGGTAGCCAGAGCGGGTCGGCGTGCAGGCGGTGGCGCCAGTAGCAGCGCAGCGTGCCGTCATGGCGATCGGGGTGATAAATCTCCCGCCGCGGACCGCCGTAATCAAACAGCAAGGCCACGCCACGGTCGATGAAGCGCGGTAGATCTGCCACCCACAGGCTTTGCTGCAGATTGATTTCGGCGTGGTAGCCGGGCGTGAGCGAGAACCCGGCCAGACGCTCGGCCAGAGCCGCGGCCAGTCGCCCGCCGGCAGGCCGCGCCTGCCAGCGCAAGGCGCCGTTGTCGTCGACCCCGATGCCGCGCTCCAGAAATCCAGCGTCACCGCGCTCAAAGGCGGCGGTTGGCAAAGCATCCAGAATCTCGTTGGCGAGGATGATGCCGCGCGCGGGCGTGGTCGGGGCGTCGCTGATCCAGTCAATTTCAAGTTCGTTTGCGAATGGCAGCGCCTGAAGTAAGTGCCGTTGGGTTTCGCGCAGGTCGGGGCTTAATTCCAGCATCAGGTAACGCGCCGGGAGCGCGTTAAGCTCGGCCAGTGCTGTCAGCACACTGGCGGCCAGCTTGCCGGTGCCGCCGCCGAACTCGATGATTGTGTCGCCATAGGCCTGCGCCTGCAGACACTGGCGCGCAACGGCCTGCCCGAATAAGGGGGAGATTTCCGGCGCGGTGACGAAGTCGCCCGCCGCCCCGAATTTGCGGCTACCGTTCAGATAATAGCCAAGCCCTGGCGCAAACAAGGCCTCGGCCATGAAGGCCTCGAAGGGCAGGAAACCCTGCGCCGCTGCGACCGCGATTTTTATGCGCTCGCTCAGCGCCGCGCTGACGGCTAACTCCGCGGGGGAGGGATCGGGTAATCTCGACGGCACGTCCACTTAAGCGGTGTCCTTGGCCCAGTCCGGGCGTCGCATCGTATCTGCCACTATGAATGAAGTCATGCTTGTTACCGGCGGCGCCCAGCGACTCGGGGCCGCCATTGTTCGCCACCTGCACAGCGCTGGGTATCGCGTGATCGTGCACTGTCACCGCTCGCAGGAAACCGCCCACGCGCTGGCCGAAAGCTTGAACGCGACGCGCGCCGACAGCGCCATCACGCTGACAGCGGATTTGGGCGAGCCTGCTGCCTTGACCGCACTGGTCGCCGCCGCCGCCGACCGCTGGGGACGTCTTGACGGGCTAATCAACAATGCAGCGGTTTTTCGGTCGACCACGCTGACCGAGACCTCGCTGCTCGACTGGTCGGCGCTGATGGACATCAACCTGCGCGCCCCGTTTCTACTAAGTCAGGCGGCTTATCCGTGGCTTGCCGCCAATGGCGGCAGCATCGTCAACATCACCGACATCTACGCGGAGCGTCCCAAAGCCAACCATGCGGTGTACTGCGCCAGCAAAGCCGGACTGGCCGGGCTGACCCGGGCGCTGGCGCGGGATTTGGGGCCAACCGTGCGCGTGAACGGCGTGGCGCCCGGCGCAATCCTGTGGCCGGAAATCGGGGATTCCGCCGAACAAACCCGCCTGCTGAACCGCACGCCGCTGGCGCGGCCCGGCGATCCTGCCGACATTGCGGGCGCCGTGCTGTATCTCGTGCAGGCGCCCTATGTCACCGGCCAAATCGTGGCAGTCGACGGTGGCCGCAGCGTGGTGGACTAGCGCGCGCCGGCTAGCGGGTCGTCGCGTCGAAATCTGGAAAGGGACTGCCCAGATACCAATGGCTCTCTTTCTCGTCATACCACCAGAACTGGTCGTCGCGTAAGGACGAAACCGCGCCGGTTTCCTTGCTGTAAGCGCTGATGTGCGCCACCAGCCGCGCTTCATCGCCCGCCTTGTTCCGCACCAGATCGCTCACATCGTAGGCGGCCACTTTCCACGCCTCATAGCGGATGAGCGCGGGTTTTCGCAGTTCCTCGTCTCGCCCTTTCATGTACTTCGCGGCCTCCTCGAAGTAGCTCCAGCGCATCAGTTTTCGATAGGCCTCGGTAGTGCGTTCCAGCGCCAGATCGCGCGCTTTCAGCGCCTTGGTCTGATTGGAGGAGCAGGCCGTAAGGCTAAGCCCAAGCACGCCAGAGAGCAGGACAAGGCCCAGCATCCGGCGCCAGCGCAGATAAACATCAGGCATCGTGCCCTCCCGGCGCGCTGCAAGCTGCGCCATCCAGATTAAGCGGGAATTCGCGTAGCGGCCCGGTGCTGGTCTGCATGGCGGCCCAAAGTTCAGCATAGGTCTGGCCTGCCACCGGATGCCGCTCCAAACCCGCCAGTTCGGCCAGCGGCCCCAGCACGAAGTTGTATTCCAGAATGTCTGCTCGCGGCAGCACCGGTTCGGGCGCGCTGCTCACGGTGTTGCCGTAGGTGAGAAGGTCGAGATCGAGAGTGCGGGGCGCGAAACGGGGGCCGCCTCGCACACGGCCTTCGGCGGATTCAATCTCGCGCAGAAAGGCCATGACGGTCGCAATGGGCTCGTCGGTCTCAATGCCCAGCACCAGATTGAGAAAATCTTCGCCTGCAAAACCCGCCGCAGGCGTCTGGTAAGTACGCGATACCTGCACCGGCCCGTAGCGTTTTGCCAGCGCCCTTAGCGCGCCCTGAATGTGGCGGACGGGCTCGACGTTGCTGCCCACGCTAATGTAGGCGCGTGTTTTCACGCCGGGCGGGTGCGTTCAATCTGCACGCCAACATCGCGCACCTGACGCACCGCTGACTTCTTGTTGATCCGGATTTTGACCCACAGCACGCCGAATTCAGCGAACAAGGTGTCGGCAATGGTCTGGGCCAGGCGTTCGACCAGCAGAAAACCTCCCTCCTCGGCCAGCCGCATCACGCGCTTGGTGACAGCCTTGTAATCGACGGTGTCGTCGATCGAATCGCTGCGCGCCGCCGGGCGAATATCGGTACCGAGGTCGAGATCGATTTCCAGCGTCTGACGGAACTGGCGCTCCCAGTCCCAGATGCCGATCACCGCATCAACGCGCAAGCCGTGAAGAAAGACGATATCCATTGCCATCGTATGCGCCGCCGTGATTGGCCTTTTATTGGAGCCGCAGTATAAAGCCTAACCTGTCTCACGCCGGCCTCCGCCGGACGGAAAGTTCGGATGTTCTATGCGCTAGCTCTGGTCTTGGTGAGTTACCTGCTGGGTTCGGTGTCGGCGGCAGTGGTGGTGTGCAAGCTGCTGGGCAAAAATGACCCGCGGGAATCTGGGTCCGGCAACCCGGGCGCAACCAACGTGCTACGCCTGCATGGCAAAGGCCCGGCCATCGCCACCCTGCTAGGAGACATTGGTAAAGGGGTGGTGCCGGTGTTGGTGGCTCACTGGCTGGACCTTGGACCGCTAGTCATTGGCGCCTGCGCCTGCGCGGCGTTCCTCGGTCATCTTTTTCCGATCTTCTTTGGTTTTCGGGGCGGCAAAGGCGTGGCGACTTTCGTCGGCGTCTTGTTGGCCATTTCACCGGTGTTGGGACTTTGCTTTGTGGGCCTGTGGCTGCTGGTGGCGGCAATCACCCGCTACTCCTCGCTGGCCGCCCTCACCGCGACCGCCGCCATGCCGCTGGTCGGCCTGTCTCTAGACGCGCCCTGGCCCTATGTCGCCGCGATGACGGTGATGGGCAGCGCTATCTTCTACCGGCATCAGGCCAATATCTCGCGCCTGCTGGCGGGCACCGAAGGGCGCATCGGGAAACGCTAGCCCGCTCCGGGCGGGGCCAGTTCTTCGAGCGACCAGCGCGGCCGGACGCTGAAAGACGGGCCGTTCCGCGCGCCGGCGGCCAGCCGCAGACAGCCCGCGTAGGCGACCATGGCGCCGTTGTCGGTGCAGAACGCCAGCGCGGGATAGCGCACAGCGACCTTCATCTCCTCGCCCAGCTCGCCCAACGCGAGCCGCAGGGCGCGATTGGCACTGACACCACCCGCCACCAGCAGGGTTCGCCGCCCGGTCTGCTTCAAGGCGCGGCGGCACTTGATGACAAAGGTATCGACCACGGCATCCGAGAAAGCTCTGGCGATGTCGGCGGCTGCTGCGGGGTCAGCCGCATGCTGGCGCGCGGTCGTGGCGGTAAAGGTTTTTAAACCGCTAAAGCTGAAATCAAGCCCGGGACGGTCGGTCATCGGCCGCGGAAACCGGAAACGGCTCGGGTTGCCGTGCGCGGCCAGGGCCTCGACCGCCGGCCCACCGGGGTAGCCGAGGCCTAGCAGCTTCGCTGTCTTATCGAAAGCCTCACCGGCGGCATCGTCCAAGGACTCCCCCAGCACCCGATAGCGGCCAAGCCCCTCGACGTCTACCAACATGGTGTGCCCGCCGGAGACCAGCAGCGCGAGGAACGGAAAGTCCGGCGGATCGGGCTCGAGCATCGGTGCCAACAGATGCGCTTCCATGTGATGCACACCCACGGCCGGGATGTCGAGACCAAAGGCGAGCGCCTGCGCCACCCCCGCCCCGACCAGCAATGCGCCGATCAGGCCCGGGCCCGCGGTGTAGGCAATTCCGTCGAGCTCGGATAACTGCCGGCCGGCGCTGGCTAGCACTGCGCGGGTTAGTGGCAACACTCGCCGCACGTGGTCGCGGGACGCAAGTTCGGGCACGACCCCACCGTACACACGGTGCATCTCAATCTGGGTAAAAATCTCGTGGGCCAGCAAGCCCTCGCGTCGGTCGTATAGCGCGACCCCGGTTTCGTCGCACGAACTTTCGATCCCGAGCACCAGCAAGGGTGCGTCGGGCGGGGTCAGGGCAGATATTGCGATAGACATTCTGGATTGCGCTCGTTAGGATTTACGCCCTCGAGAAATAGCCTAACGCCCAAACGCCGAGAAGTCGCCCGTATGCCATCAGTCCGAGTCCGCGAAAACGAACCTTTTGACGTGGCCATGCGCCGCTTCAAGCGCTCTTGCGAGAAAGCCGGCGTCCTCGCCGAAGTCCACAAGCGCGAGTTCTACGAAAAGCCCACGCAGGAACGCAAGCGCAAAGCCGCTGCCGCCGTGAAGCGCTGGCAAAAGAAAGCCGCGCGCCAGAACGCCCGCCGCATCCGCCTGTACTAAGCGCCGCGTTCAGGGCCCAGAGCCCATGGCATCTGCAATCCGCGAGCGCCTAAGCGCAGACATCAAGACGGCAATGAAGGCCGGGGACAAAGAGCGCCTCGGTACCCTGCGGTTCATGATGGCTGCCTTGAAGCAGCAGGAAATCGACACCCGCATCGATCTCGACGATCAGGCCGTCACCAGCATCCTGACCAAGCGCGCGAGCCAGCACCGCGACTCCATCGCCCAGTTCGAGGGCGCCGGACGCGAAGATTTGGCCAGCAAAGAGCGCGCTGAACTGGCGGTGGTCGAAGAATACCTGCCTTCACCGCTGTCGGCCGAGGAAATCGAAACCCTGATTCTCGGTGCAATTGCCGCGCTTGGTGCGTCCAGCATCAAGGATATGGGCAAGGTAATGAATGAACTCCGGCCCCAATTGACCGGTCGGGCCGATATGGCGGCGGTCAGCAGCAGCATCAAACAGCGCCTCGGGGGCTAAGCCGACCCGCCGCAGCACTGCGGCCAGGCGCTGACCCGAACCGCCCGCTGCAGGAAGTCATTCGGCAACGGCATCACAGCGGGGGTGTGGCGTGGCTGGCAAGATTGCACAATCTTTCATCGACGACCTGCTGACCCGCGCCGATATCGTCGAAATCGTGGGGCGCAGCGTCCAGCTCAAAAAAGCCGGACGCGATTTTCAGGGCCTCTGCCCGTTCCACAACGAAAAATCCCCTTCCTTCACGGTCAGCCCTGAAAAGCAGTTTTATCACTGCTTTGGCTGCGGCGCGCATGGTTCGGCGCTGGGCTTCCTCATGAACCACGACAGCCTGAGCTTCGTGGAGGCAGTGGAGGAACTGGCCGGCCAGCTCAATCTGCCCGTGCAATACGAGGCCGATGCGTCCGCCCCAGCCACGCCCAGCCATCGCGGTCTCTACGAGTTGATGCACGAAGCCCAACTGGCCTACGAGCGTCTGCTGCGTGAACACCCCGCGCGCGAACGCGCGGTCGAGTATTTGAAGATGCGCGGCCTGACCGGCGCCATCGCCAAAACCTTTCACCTGGGTTACGCCCCGCCGGGCTGGGATTCGCTCTGCTCGCAGTTGGGAACAGACCCCGTCCGGCGCCAGCAGCTGATTGAGGCCGGGCTCGCCGTGCAGCGGGACAACGGCAGCTTTTACGACCGATTTCGGGACCGCGTGATTTTTCCGATTCTCGACCGCCGCGGACGCTGCGTAGGCTTCGGCGGAAGAGTCATCGACCAAGGCGAGCCCAAGTATCTGAATTCGCCTGAAACCCCCATTTTTCATAAACGTCGCGAGCTGTACGGGCTGCACCACGTTCTGCGGCGCGGCACCCGTCCGGCGCGGATTCTGGTGGTCGAAGGCTACATGGACGTGGTGGCGCTGGCCCAGCACGGCGTTGAGAACGCGGTCGCCACGCTCGGCACCGCAACCACCGCCGAGCATCTGGAGCAGGTTTTTCGCTATGTCAGTGAAGTGGTGTTCTGCTTCGACGGCGACAAGGCTGGGCGCCGGGCCGCGTGGCGGGCGCTGGAAACCGCGCTGCCGCTGCTGACCGAGGGCCGCAAAGCCGGCTTTCTGTTTCTCCCGCAGGGCGACGACCCGGATAGCCTGGTCAGGCGGGAAGGCAGTGCCCGCTTTGAAGCGCCCGAGCACATCACGCCGCTGTCGCGCTTTCTGTTCGACGAACTGTCGGCCCGCGCCGACATCAGCAGCATGGACGGTCGGGCGCAACTCGTGGCGCTGGCCAGACCGTTGATCGGTAAAGTCCCCGCAGGCCCGTTTCGGCAATTACTCGCCCAGCACCTGCAGAGTCTCGCCCAGACCAGCGTGAGATTGGCCCCGGCGCCACCAGCCACGGCCGCGCCCAGCGCCAAGCCCCGTCCCGCCGCCGCGAGAGGGGTGCCCTCGCTGATTCGCAGAGCCATCGGCCTGCTGGTGCGGCGCCCCAACCTCGCGCCGCTGGCCCGCGAGTTGCCCGCCGTGAACGTTGCGGATGACCCGGAGTCTGCGCTGTTGATCACCCTACTTGAACGTCTGGAGCGTAATCCGCTACTGAACGCCGGCAGCCTGTTTGAGGCCCTGCGGGAAACCGCGCAAGAGTCGCTACTTGAAGAAATCATGGCGCAACCCATATTGCTTGCAGAGGATCTTTGGGCCAGCGAGTTCAGTGGGGCGATCGAACAACTCGCACGCCAGCAACAGCGGCAGAAGTTCCGGCGCATGGTCAACGAGCGCACGCCGCGCGCGGTACCAGAGCAGGAGCCACCGCCCTCAACAGGGGAACCCCTTGAATAAAAAGGCTGTCATTGCCGACAAACTCAACTATGATTGGTGATTCTTTTGCCGGCTCTGGCAAAGCACCGATCTTGGACTAGACTCAAAAAGCCTCACCGGGGGCACCGCCCCGCCGGTTGCGGCGTTTTTTCGTTCAATTAAGACCAAAGGCAGATTCCCGACCATGGCCACGGATACCCCTGAAGACCTGGAATCCAACGACGGACAGTCGCAGCTCAAACGGCTTATCGCCAAAGGCAAGGAACAGGGCTTCCTGACGTACCACGAAGTCAACGACCACCTGCCTGATGACATCGTCGATCCGGAACAGATCGAAGACATCATCAACATGATTAACGATATGGGGATCACGGTTCACGAAATCGCGCCCGATATCGACACCCTGCTGCTGGCCGAAACCGATGTGGATGAGGAAGCCGCCGAGGAAGCGGCCGCCGCGATCGCCGCGGTGGATACAGAATTTGGCCGCACCACCGACCCGGTTCGCATGTACATGCGCGAAATGGGCACGGTCGACCTCTTGACCCGTGAAGGCGAAATTAAAATCGCCAAACGGATCGAAGAAGGCCTGAATCAGGTGTTGTCGGCGCTCGCGGATTTTCCCGCCGTCTCGGAGCAGTTCCTGTCCGACTACGACCGTGCGGACCGCGCCGAAATCAAAATCACTGAACTGATTGCTGGCTTCATCAACCCCGATGAAGAGCCCGGTGAAGTCCGCGAAGACATCGAGGCGGTGCTTGCCGAACCCGAAGTCGTCGCCGCTGGCGAGGAAGAAGAAGAAGCCTCCGAAGACGCCGACCCCATCGCTAACCAGCTCGACCCGGAAGAAGTGAAGCTTCGCTTTGGCGACTATCGCGCCCTGTTCCAGAAGGTGCAGGCAGCTACTGCCAAACATGGCCGCAAGCACGCCAAGACCGAGGAAGCACGCAAGGAGCTGCAAGCCAAGTTCCTGGAGTTCAAGCTGCTGCCGCGCGTGTCCGAAGCGCTAGGCGACATCGTGCGCAAGGTGGTCGAAGAAATCCGCGAGCAGGAAAAAATCATCAGCGAGATCTGCATCAAGCACTGCAAGATGCCGCGCAAGGATTTTCTTGCCGTGTTCGTCGACGCCGAGACCGATCCCAGCTGGCTGAAAACGCTGGTCCGCCAAAAGAAGCCGCACGCCGCGCTGATCAAGGAGCGCAGCGGGGAAATCAGCGACGCACAGAGCAGACTGGCCGCAATCGAGCAGCAGGCCGGCGTGACGATCAGCGAGATCAAGGAAATCAATCGGCGGATGTCGATTGGTGAAGCCAAGGCTCGGCGGGCGAAGAAAGAGATGGTCGAAGCCAACCTGCGCCTCGTGATCTCGATTGCGAAGAAGTACACCAACCGCGGTCTGCTGTTCCTCGACCTTATTCAGGAAGGCAACATCGGGCTGATGAAAGCCGTCGATAAATTTGAATACCGCCGTGGTTACAAGTTTTCGACCTACGCGACCTGGTGGATTCGGCAGGCCATCACGCGTTCGATTGCCGATCAGGCCCGCACCATCCGCA
The DNA here is from genome assembly GCA_030833185.1 of Gammaproteobacteria bacterium. Lineage (GTDB taxonomy): Bacteria > Pseudomonadota > Gammaproteobacteria. Next base: position 58,924 of record JAURHQ010000003.1, read on the forward strand.
TTCCGGTGCACATGATCGAAACGATCAACAAGCTCAACCGCATCTCCCGCCAGATTCTGCAGGAGAAAGGCCGCGAACCGACGCCGGAAGAACTGTCCCAGAAAATGGACATGCCGGAAGACAAGATTCGCAAGGTGCTGAAGATCGCCAAGGAACCGATCTCCATGGAAACGCCGATTGGCGACGATGAAGACTCCCATCTGGGTGACTTCATTGAAGACACCAATATTCAGGCGCCGATCGATTCCGCAACTTTTGAAGGCCTGTGTCGCGCGACCCGCGAAGTGCTGGAAGGCCTGACCCCGCGCGAGGCCAAGGTGCTACGCATGCGCTTCGGCATCGACATGAACACCGATCACACGCTGGAAGAAGTGGGCAAGCAGTTCGACGTCACGCGCGAGCGTATTCGGCAGATCGAGGCCAAGGCCCTGCGGAAGCTACGGCATCCTTCGCGCTCCGAGCGGCTTAAAACCTTCCTTGATTAAAACGTACTGAAGCAGGCGGGGTCGGTCACGCCCCGCCTGTCGTCTGTCATTAACGCGGGCCTGTAGCTCAGTCGGTTAGAGCAGGGGACTCATAATCCCTTGGTCCTCGGTTCGAGTCCGAGCGGGCCCACCACTCTCCTCCCATTACGCGCTCCCGCGGTCTGGCTCACACCGCCCGACGGCTGCAGTTCCTCACGCCGCTCGCCCGAATCGTGGCTGTGCGCCCGGGGCCCGCCGCGGCCCGAGCTCATCAAAACCAGCCGGCCGGGCGCGTTTTGCCTGCATCAGATCATCTTCTTCACCGCACCCTCGGGAACCTCCCCGCAGGCGACCGGTCTGTGCTCATGCGCGGCCGCGCCCCGTCCTGCCGCCGCCACCGTGGTCCACTGCCGCAGAGGGCCGCGGTCGCCAAGGAACGTCCGTCACTGCACAGCGAGGTTTCCCATGACCGCCATGCTCGCCCTCAATCGCGCCGACCACTACCAACGTCACTGGGTTGCGCCCGAGGCAGGCCCCATTCGACTCGGCTCGGCCGCCCATTTGCGGCTGTTCTGTCAGATGCTGCTCCAGACCCACAATCCCTACCGGCCGGCGGTGATGGCGTGGCCAACGCTTGAGCCGACCGCGCGCGACCGTCTGGTCGCCTTGCCGATTTGGGACATCGCAGTCCAGACCGAGGGTCGCGCCTCCATCCGCGTCAAGACTTTCGCGGAGCGCGCGAACACCCCGCTGTTGCGGGAAGCCCTGCTGATGAACGCGGGCGAAGAGGCCCGTCACAAGGTGGTTCTAAGTCACCTGGTGGCTCACTACGGCATCCAGTTGGCCCCCGAGCCGCCCTATCCACCGCCGTCGAACCCGGAATGGGCGTGGCTGGTGACGGGTTACAGCGAATGCATCGACAGCTTCTTTGCGTTCGGCTTGTTCGATTTAGCGAAGGATTCCGGCTATTTCCCGTCGGAGCTGGTCGAGACCTTCGAGCCGGTGATGCAGGAAGAGGCCCGCCACATCATGTTCTTTGCCAACTGGCTGGCGTGGCACCGACGACAGCTGCCGCTCCACAAGCGGCTGGCCTTTGAGGCGAAGGTGCTGGGGGTGTGGAGCTTCCTGATCTGGGAGCGGATTGGGATAGCGCGCGGCATCAGCGCAGACGGCACGGCGCAGGATGCCAACTTTGCCATGACGGGGGCCTCCGAGTTCGACGTCAGCGTGACGCCGGGCACGCTGCTCAATCGCTGTCTGAAGGAAAACGAGCGTCGCATGGCGGGCTATGACCAGCGCCTGCTCCGCCCCACCACCATGCCGAGGCTCGCCGGTCTGGCCCGCAAGTTCATCTCAACGCAGGACACCCCTTCGATTGCGATTGGCTCCGACGCGCACAAGCAGCTCTTCTGTCAGCAGTTCATCGACAGCTACACCGATTTTGAGCCGGCGGATCTGCCCTGGCCGGCATTGTCCGAAGCCGAGTTGACCCGCCTGCGAACGGTGCCCTTCTGGCGCGAAGTACGGCACACCGAGCGGCGCGCTGGCGCCATCGTGGAAGCCTATTCCCGCACGGTGACCGACCCGGTCCTGCTGGCGGCGATCCGCCTGCAGGCACTCGAAGAATCGCGGCATGCCCGCCTGCTGGCGGTGATGATCGAGCGCTACGGGCTGGATGCGCCGGAGCAGCCGCTTGAGGCACTCCCGGCGGACATCGAAAAAGCCTTTATCGATTTTGGTTTCGGCGAGTGTCTCGACAGTTTTCTGGGTTTTGGCGCGTTCAAATTCGCCAGGCAGGCCGGCTTCTTGCCCGAGTCCATGTTCGAGATCTTCGATACCCTCATGTTCGAAGAAACGCGGCATATCGTCTTTTTTGTGAACTGGATGGCCTGGCGGGAAGCGCAGCGCGGTCGCAAGGCGGCGGTCTTGCGCAATCTCAACTCGCTGCGTTTTTACGGCCGCGCGCTGGGTCGTCTGCTGGGGACCGTGCGACGCGGCCAGCATGCGAACGAGGGCAAGGATTTCTCCGCGACGCAGGCCAGCGTATTTCTGGATGACTTCAGCTTCAGGCGCTTTGTGGAAACCTGCTATGCGGAAAACGGCCGACGCATGGCGGTCTTCGATCCGGCGTTGATGCAGCCCACATTCCTGCCCCGTCTGGCGAACTCCGCGCTCGCCGGCTTCCGACTCTGGGACAGGCTGCACCGCGCGCGGCACGCCCCCGATACTCAAGCGCGCGAGTCGACAGCCCTAGGGCTCAAAGACCCGTAAGCAATTCCGCCCCGCGTGCTTGGCCGCATACAGCGCCGTGTCCGCGCGCTGGAGCACCTTGTCAGCCTCTTCGCGTGCGAGGCCGAACAGCGTAATGCCGATGCTCGGCGTGTTATGGCACGCGTGCCCGCCGAGCAGATAAGGCGCATTCAGCGCCTGCAACAGCTTGCGACCAACTTCGGTCGCCTGTCTGGTGGCGTCCTCGGGCACGGGACTCAGGTTTTCCAGCATCAGAATGAACTCATCTCCCCCCATGCGGGCGGCAGTATCGCCTTCGCGCGTAACCTGTCGCAGCCGGTCGGCGACGGCTTTCAGTAACTCGTCGCCGGCCGCATGGCCGAGCTGGTCGTTAATCTGCTTGAAGCGATCGAGGTCGAGAAACATCAGCGCCCCCAAACTGCCATGGCGAGCGCTGTTGGCCAGGGCCTGCTCGATGCGGCTGTCGAGCAGACGGCGGTTGGGCAGGCCGGTGAGCGGATCGATCAGCGCCTGTTGCCTGATGAACTCTTCGGCCTGTTTGCGGGCGGTGATATCGGCGAGGAAGACGGTGAACCGCAAAGTGCCTTCAATGTTGAGCGGCGCGAATACCACCTCCACCGGGAAAGCGCGTCCGTCGCGGCGGCGAGCGGTCATTTCTTCGGGTTGAGCAGCATTAGCAACTGCCAGCGCGTCGCTGCCCTTCTGCATGAGCCGCCGGGCCGCAATGGCCTCCAGCTGACCGAAGACAGTGTCCGGGAAATCGCGGCCCACGGCGTCATGCGCAGACCAGCCAAACATCAGTTCGGCCTGCCGGCTCCAGCCCTGAATGAGGCCTTCAGCATCGACTTCCACAATGGCATCAAGCGAGCTGTTGAGAATGCTGCGCAACCTCGCTTGCATCGACACCAGCGAAACGACGTTGGCGCTGTTGTAGCGACCTATCACGGTGAGCACGCAGAACCCCACGCCCAGCGTCAGCGCCGCCAGATACCCCGGGTCCGTGTGCGTCAACCAGGCGCTCGCGGCGGGCGGCAGCAGGGTGGCCAGCATCATCACGCGCAAGGCCTTCGGCTGGGCGGCCAGCGTGCTGGTCGCAACGCCGCACACCGCCAGCGCGAAGCCGATAAACAGGCTCAACAACGGGGTCTCCGTTGCTACCGGAATAAAAAGACTCGGACCCAATCCCCAAGATAAACCGCCGATCAAGGCCATCCCGTTGTAGGCGCGCCGCCAGTAAGCGTGGGTTGCCGGACCATGCGCGGCACGCCGGTAACCTCGCCACAGAACGAAAGACACCAGACTGCCGAGTGCGGCGGCCCCGCACCAGAGCAGCATATCTGACGGCGGCAAGGCGGTGCGCCAAATGAGGCCGATGAGCCCTGGCACCAGCACCGTCAGACACATCAAAAGCGGCATCGGCTGATAGGCGATGGCCAGCAGCTGTCCTTCAACATCCGCTTCGCGGTCAGACAGCGCGCCGGCCGCCATCTGGGGCGCAAGCACGCTCAATTCGCGCGCGCTCCGGCGCGGGGCTTGAAGCAGCGGGCGCGAGCGCGACCTGCGTCAGGCTGAGGGCAGCGGTGCAGTGTGTCTGGCGGTGTAGTCGACATGCAGATTGCGCAGCAAAGGGGTGCTGGCACTATACAGCTCGCTTCGCCCTGCCCGGCAATGCACCGAAAACCCGCCGGCGTGCGGCAAACCCCGGCGCTTCAGCCCGCCAGCGACCGAACCAGCGCCGGCGAATCCAGCGCCATCCAGCGCTTGAGTTCCGCGCCCGTGGCGGCGGGCAAAAAGGCTTCACGCATCCCCCCAAGTCGCGCGCGCTGCGCCGCATAGCGTGACGCATCAAAGCCGTCGGCCAGAGCCGCAATCGCGTTTTCCAGCGCCGCTTCATCCGCGCAGAGGTGTCCCAAATCACCGAACTGCGCAAAGCTCTCGGCCACATGTGGCGCCGACATGACGAGCAGCGGCAAGCGCAGATTCACAGCGTCGTAGAACACCCCGCTGGCCCCCGTGTGGTAGTAGCTGCCCTGATACGGCAGGCAGACGAAGTGCATCGACTTAAGCAGCTCAAGATACCGCGCGCGGGGCATCTGGCTGGCTTTGGCGCGGCGGGCCTGTGGCCGATCGGCGTGGGGAATCACCGCGCCGAGCGGCGTATCGGCGACGTCCGCGGCCAGTCGCCCTACCAGATGAAACTCGAACTGGCCGGGATAGCGCGCCGTCAGCCGGTTCGCCATGCCGATAAAACTGTGGATCCCTTTCGGCGCCGTAGCCTGTCCAGGCAAGGCGATGCGCCACGGCGGGCCAGCCGGTGGCGCGGCGTCATCGGCCTCCTGAGGCAAGAGACTCAGCTTGAACACGCCGGTTCGCGCCGCCAGTCCGGGCGCCAACGCCTCCAGCGGCGGCACGGTTGCGGCATCCAGCACCAGCAGGCGCAGCGCGGGATGCGCAGGGCGGCGTATGACCTCCACCAGATCCAGGCGTCGCACCAGCGGATTGCGACTGCGCCAGCCAAACGCACCGGCGTCCGGTCCATGGAGCAAAAAATGGCACCACAGCCGACCCCGATAGCGCGCGGTACGCGCAAACCATTCGCCCAGATGAAACTCAGGCCCGTTGCTGCAAGTTAGCAGGAGGTAAATCGGACCGCCGTCGTCGTGCTGCGCCAGCAGCCTGCGCAGCAAATGCCAGAGTTGCCAGGCCCGCGTCAGCGGCGGCGTGCCCATCGGCGGAATGGCTATCGTCTGATAGTCACAGTTGGGCACCGGCTCGGCTTCATTCAGCCGTTCAACTTCCTGACGATGCTCGGCCTCGGCGGCAAACCGCAGCGGCTGCGCGGGAAACGCCGCGCGCAGCGCGCGCAGAATGCCCGTGTTGATGGTGCTATGCCCGGTGCCGTGAATGGAAGGTTCGACCACCAGCATCATGTTGAGGACCTCGTCGTCATAAGGAGGTCCGCATCATGCGTGCAGGCCCGAAGGCCCAAGCTGATCTGCATCCGGTGCGACGCATTGGGCAGGAGCGCCGCCGACTTGCCGGCTATCATGGTGGCCCGCTGCCCGGACGTTCGAGGTCTCCGTGAGTCCCACCCCAGCTTCCAAAGCCCAACAGTTTGCGCGACAGGTGGACTGGAACCTGTTCCGGATTTTTTACGAGATTGGTCGCTGCGGCAGCATCAGCGCCACCGCCCGCGCCTTGAATCTGCAGCAGCCCAGCGTGAGCGCGGCGCTGAAGCGGCTGGAGGAACGACTCGACACCACGCTGTGCCTGCGTAAAAGCCGCGGCATCGAGCTCACCCCTGCCGGCCAAACGCTGTTTACCCGCTGCGCGGCGCTGCTGGAACAGGTGCAAGCAATGCCGCAAGACCTCGCCCGCACGCTCTCGGCGCTGCAGGGCACGCTGCCCATCTGCATGCTGTCGCAGCTCATTTCCCCGCGTCTGGATGCCGCGCTCGCGGCCTACCACGACCGCTATCCCGACGTTGCCATCCGCATCGACGTGGCCCCGTGGCGGGCGGTGCTCGAAGCCGTGCGCAGGGGCGATGCGTCCCTTGGCGTTGCCTGCGACAGCGCGCCCAGCGCCGATTTACGCTACGAAGTGCTGATGCGCGAGACCCAGCAGCTTTACTGTGGCCCCGCGCACCCGCTCTACGGCCAGGGGCCGTTCAGCCCGAATGAGCTGGCCACGCAGGCCTTCATTCATACCGGCGAAGACGAACCCGCCGCGCTTGAAGCCTTCCGCCAGCGCTTTGGTCTTGGCCAGCGCCGCGCGGGGTTTGCCGAAGACCTGCACGAAGTGCGCTGGCTGATCGAACTCGGCGTGGGCTTGGGCTTCCTGCCCACGGTGGTGGCGGGCAGTCGGCCAGATCGGGACGCGCTGTGGCCGCTGCTGGCCCCCGATCTGCTGCCCAGTTATGACGTCTTTCTGATCACCCGACAGGCCGCCGCGAGCGATCCACTCTGCGAGCGATTGCTGAGCGCAATCCGTCAGGACCACCGGACTTAAGCCCCGCCCGCCATCACTCCGGCCTATGGCCGCCATCAGCGATTGGCGACTACCGGCTCGCAAACGGCCTGCCTAGCATTGGGCCATGAACACGCCCCTTCGCATTCCGACTATCTCCGGCCTGCGCGGTCTGTGGACGCGCTCGCTGATTGCCTGGCCCGATGGCCGACGCGACACCACCACCGAGGTGCGCTGGCTGCAAGGACCAACGCGCTATATCGACCTGCGGCAGCCGGCTGGCCGGCCCGATTTCTCCCGCACGCGCTGCGTGGCCGAAGCCGACCTGCCCGCGCTGGTCTGGCTGGCGAGCCAGGAAGGTTTCGCCGGCGTGCTGACGCAGGATGGCCCCTGGTTTGAGTGGGGACGCGACTTCGACCTGCAGCCGCAGGGCATGTACTCCGACTGCGGCAAGCTGTGGTTCGAGGGCGATGTCATGGTCGAGGAAGGCCGTGATCTGCCTTACATCGAACACTGGCATCATCAGGCCGTTGCCGACCCAAATCCGTGCGTCGCGCTCCGTTTGCGAGCGATCGACGAGCCGCGCGACGGCTTTCTCGTGCGCGTGGGATCCCAGTTCATGTACGCCTGCGGTCGGGCCGTACCGCTGGCCCCCTTGGCGTCCTTGCTGGACTGCCTGCACGCGGCAGCCGATCAAACCGCACGACTGGCGCTATTCGACTGCGAAATTGCGTTTGGCCATATCACCGGCAACCGCTGGGAAATCCTACATTCGAGCCTGCCCTGGCGCGAAGGCACAACGCTTGGCCCGCAGCTTGCTCTGGACCAGCAGACGTGGCGCACAAGCGAGCTCACGCCCGCCGGATCATGCATCCGCCGTCAGTGGGCCATCACCACGACGGAAGGCGCGCTTGCCGCCTGTGCGCCTACCGACCCTTGATTTCAATCTGGAGCCACCACCATGCACCATGCCCTGTCCCGCAGACTGATCGCCTCCATTCTGCTCCTCGCCTGCACGCTAGGCAGTAGCGCGCACGCGGCGGAGAAAAAGCAGTTCAATTTCGCCTGGTCGATTTACGCCGGCTTCATGCCCTGGCTGTACGCCGAGCAATCCGGGATCCTCAAGAAATGGGCCGACAAATACGGCATCGAAATCAAGCTGACCCAGTTCAACGATTACATCGAGTCGATTAACCAGTACACCGCCGGACAGTTTGACGGTGTGGTCGCGACCAATATGGACGCGCTCAGCATTCCCGGCGCCGGCGGCGTCGACACCACCGTGCTCATCGTGGGCGACTATTCCAACGGCAGCGACGAAGTCGTGCTGAAAGGCAAAGGCCTCAAGCTGACGGACATCAAAGGCAAGGAAGTGCATCTGGTGCAGCTCTCGGTCTCGCACTACCTGCTGAGCCGCGCGCTGAGCAGCGCGGGGATGAAAGAGTCGGACATCAGCACCGTTAATATTTCGGACGCCGACTTTGTCGCGGCCTGGAAGACCGCAGACACCAAGGCGGTGGTCGCGTGGAAGCCGGGCTTGAGCGATATTCAGGCCTCGCCCGACGCCTCGCCGGTCTTCAATTCCTCGCAGATCCCGGGCGAAATCATGGATATCGCCGTCGTTAACAGCCAGACGCTGCGCGACAACCCGGCCTTCGGCAAGGCGCTGGTCGGCGCGTGGTATGAAACGCTGGCCGTCATGCAGGGCGACGCCGAGGCCGCGAAGGCCGCGCGTACGGTGATGGCGGAAGCCTCCGGCACCGACCTCGCGGGCTACGACACCCAGCTCGCCACCACGCACCTTTTCTATAAGCCGGCCGATGCGGTCAGCTTCGTGAAGAACGAGCAGTCCAAGAAGATTATGGAACTCGTGCGCGACTTCTGCTTCGAGCACGGTTTGCTTGGCGAGGGCGTGAAAGACCGTAACGCCATTGGCATCGAGTTCACCGATGGCAGCGTTGCGGGCAACAAGGACAATGTGAAAGTTCGCTTCGACGCCACCTACATGGGCATGGCGGCCGACGGCAAGCTCTAGGCAGCACTGAACCCCATGTCTGGTTTGCGTGCATTCAGTCACCTGCCGCTGGTCGATATCTCGGCCCTGCGGCAGGGAGACGCCGAGGCCCAGCAGGCGGTTGCCGATGCGCTGGGCAAGGCGGCCCGCGAAGTGGGTTTTCTGTATGTCACCGGACATGGGGTGCCCGAGGCACGATTCAGCGCGCTCATCGATGCGGCCCAGCGCTTTTTTGCCCTGCCGCTGGCGGACAAAATGGCGGTCTACATCGGGCACTCACGAAATCATCGCGGCTATGTGCCCGAAGGCGAAGAGGTCTATGCCGGCGGTTCCAAAGACCGCAAGGAAGCCTACGACCTGTCGTTCGAACTGCCGGCTGACGATCCGGATTATCTCGCTGGCAATCCTTTGCTTGGCCCCAATCAATGGCCGGTCTTACCGGGCTTTCGTGAAGCGGTCGGCGCGTTCTATCAGGACGTGCTGGCGGTCGGCAACGACCTGCTACGCGGCTTCGCCCTCGCGCTGGGCGAGCCGCCGAGCACTTTTATGCAGCACATCAGCAAGCCACCGTCGCAACTGCGGCTGGTGCATTATCCCTTCGACCCCAAAGACCCGGATGCCGTCGGCATCGGCGGGCATACGGACTACGAGTGCTTCACCCTGCTCCACGTCACGGCGCCTGGCCTCGAAGTGCTGAACGGCGCGGGCGAGTGGATTGAAGCGCCGCCGGTGCCCGGCGCGTTTGTGGTCAACATCGGTGACATGCTGGAGTTGTGGACCAACGGCGAGTTCATTGCCACCACCCACCGCGTGCTGAAAGTGCGCGAGGAGCGTTATTCGTTTCCGCTCTTCTTCAACGTCGACTACCACACGCGCATCGCGCCACTCCCCCGTTTTGTGCGGCCCGGTCAGGCGGCTCGCTCGCCGCTAGTGGCGGGCGAACATCTCTTCGCGCAAACCTCGCAGAGCTTCAGTTACCTGAAGGCCCGTCTCGACAGCGGTGAACTGCGTCTGCCCGAAGGCTCGCTGGGGCTTTCTTCCTTCGGTCACGCCGCGCGCGGCGAGGGCCGCTAAGCCTTAATCGCGTGCCAGAACGGCGGCGCCCGCTACCGCCGGGCGCGCAATCTCCTATCATGCGGGGCGCGCCTCTTCACTCCGAAGCGCCGGACCCATCACCAGCGATATGAAGCTTGCTTTCACCCTTCGGGCACTTGCCGCTGAATGTAGCCTGTGTGGGCGCAACGCAGGGCCGAACTAGCCATGCCTCGGCCGCTGCGGATGCTGTTTCTGAGCAAGCGTTTTCCGCAGGGGCGCGACCTCATGACGCGGCCTTACGGGCGCTTCTACCATCTGGCACAAGGACTCGCGGCGGCCGGCCATGAGGTTCACATCGCCACGCTGAGTTATCGCGGGCTGCCTTCAACCGAATGCGCCTTTGACGGCATTCGCTGGCGCAGCGATGACCTTTGGCCGACCGGCCCGCTGAACTATCTGCAAGGACTGCGGCGCACCGCCGCGCAACTGCAGCCAGACTGGGTCATTGGCGTGTCCGACCTCTGGTTCGGCATCCTGGCAACCCGTCTGGCGGTCCGAGGGGGCGCGCGTAGCGCTATCGACGCCTACGACAACTTTGAGGCTTATATGCCCTGGGCGCGCCCGGTCCATCAGCTCTGGCGGCGGGCGCTGGGCAAGGCAGATTTGGTGACGGCTGCCGGTCCCGCGCTGGCCGCCCGGCTGATTGAGACCGGCGCCAGCGGCTGCGAAGTTCTGCCAATGACCGCCGACCCCGCGTTTCACCCACGCGATCGAGGTGACGCGCGGCGCAGTCTGGGTTTGCCGGTGGACCGCCAGTTGATCGGACACCTGGGCGCCTTCAACCGCTCGCGCGGCCATGCGGTATTGCTCCGCGCCGTGCAGCAATTGCAGACGCGCAATCCGCAGGTGTCGCTGGTGCTTTCTGGCCGGGATTCACCGGCGTTTCATGCGCCGCCGGCCATCTATGGGCTCGGTTACCTGCGCGATGAGCACATGCCACTGCTGGTCAACGCGCTGGACGTGGCCTG
>JAURHQ010000400.1 GCA_030833185.1 Gammaproteobacteria bacterium
TGCAGAAATACCTTGCCGTAATCGCGGCATACGACGCCGAGTTCAAATCCTGGGAACGGCGCGCAACCAAAATCGTCCGGCGATATCGCGACGACAACCGCAATCAATCCGGCAGCGACAGCAGCGCGCGGTTCAATATTCTGTGGAGCAACGTGCAGACGCTGGTTCCCGCCGTCTATTCCAAACTCCCGACGGCGGACGTATCGCGGCGGCACGGCGACAACGACCAGGTGGGGCGGGTGGCGTCGTTGCTGATTGAGCGGGCGCTGGAATACGAAATCGAGCACTATCCCGATTTCCGCGCGACGATGAAATTCGCGGTGCAGGATCGGTTTCTCGGTGGCCGTGGCGTGGCCTGGGTGCGGTATGAGCCGCACGTCGTGCGCGAGCAGGATGTGCCGGAGGACGGGCTACAGATCACCGAGGACTCCGACGATGAGGAGCTGGGCGCCACCGAGGCCCCAGAGCAAGCGGACATCTACGAAGCGCCACAGGATGAATCCGTTGACCCGACTGCCGGCGAGGTTGAGGTCCAGGAGGAGATTGTTTACGAGTGCGCCCCGACCGATTACGTCCATTGGAAGGATTTCGGCCATAACATCGCCCGCACCTGGGAAGAGGTGACCGAGGTTTGGCGCTGGGTTTACATGAACGAAGACGCCATTATTGAGCGATTTGGTGCCGAAAAAGCCAAATCTATCCCAATGGACAGCAGCCCAGAGCCGCTTTCCGGTCGCGGAGCGAAGCAAGACGCGAGTCAGGCTCGTATTTGCGAGTTGTGGTGCAAAACGACCGGCAAAGTCTATTGGATGAGCAAGGGTTTGCCCGATTTCATTGATGAGCGGGATGATCCGCTGGGGTTGGAAGAGTTTTTCCCCTGCCCCAAGCCGTTATATTCCACGATGACCTCCGATACGCTGATGCCGGTGCCGGATTTCGTGCTGTATCAGGACCAGGCAAACGAACTCGACATCCTTTCCGACCGGATTGACGGCCTGGTGAAGGCTTTGCGGGTGCGCGGCGTCTATGACGCATCGCAGCCCGCACTGCAGAGATTGATGACCGAGGGCGACAATAATTCGCTGATTCCGGTCGATAAATGGATGGGATTCTCCGAAAAGGGTGGATTGAAAGGCAGCATCGACCTATTGCCGCTGGACGTTTTGTCGAACGCATTGACGCAATGCTATCGCGCCCGAGAGGACATCAAGGCGCAGATTTACGAGATCACCGGCATTAGCGATATCATTCGAGGCCAGACATCGGCGTCTGAAACTGCTACAGCGCAACAGATTAAGGGCCAGTATGCAGGGCTGAGGCTTCGGGCGATGCAAGAGGAGGTGGCGCTGTTTGCCACATCGTTGCTGAGGATGAAGGCGCAGATCATCTGCACCAAGTTCCAGCCCGAGACAATCCTGCAATACGCCGCCGCTATGCAGATGACCGAAGCCGATCAGCAGATGATCCCGCAGGCGCTGGAACTGCTGAAGGATGACCCGCTTCGCAGTTTCCGCATCGAAGTCGCATCC
>JAURHQ010000401.1 GCA_030833185.1 Gammaproteobacteria bacterium
TGCCTGCGCAAGGGCACGCTGACCTCGGCCTTCACGCCGGTGCTCTGCGGTTCCTCCTACAAGAACAAGGGCGTGCAGCAGGTGCTGGACGCGGTGGTCGACTATCTGCCGGCGCCGACCGACGTGGCCTCGATCAACACCGTGGACGCCGACGGTACGCCGAACGGCGAACGTGCCTGCTCCGATGACGAACCCTTCGCCGCGCTGGCCTTCAAGGTGATCAACGACGCCTACGGCGCGCTGACCTTTATCCGCGTGTACTCGGGCGTGCTGACCAAGGGCGCGTCGGTGATGAACACCACCCGCGGCAAGCGCGAAAAAATCGGCCGCATGGTGGAAATGTTTGCCAAGGATGCGAACCCCATCGAAGAAGCCCGCGCGGGCGACATCGTCGCGCTGGTCTCGCTGGCCGAAACCGAAACCGGCGACACCCTGTGCGACTCCAACGCCCCGGTGGTGCTGGAGCGGATGCGCTTCCCCGAGCCCGTCATCAGCGTTGCGCTGAAGGCGAAGGTAAAGGCCGAACAGGAGAAGTTCACCACGGCGCTCGGCAAGATGGTGCGCGCCGATCCCTCGCTGCGTCTGGAAACCGACCGCGAAACCGGCGAAACCCTGCTGCGCGGCATGGGCGAACTGCACATCGAAGTTACCCTCGACCGTATCCGCACCGAGTTCGGCGTGGAAGGCATCATGGGCGAACCGCAGGTGGCGTACCGCGAAACCATCACCCAGAGCATTCAGGAACAGTACACCCACAAAAAGCAGACCGGCGGTTCCGGCCAGTTCGCGGAAGTGTGGATCAAGTTCGAGCCGCAGGAGCGCGGCGCCGGCTACACCTTCGAAGACGTCACCGTCGGTGGTTCGGTGCCGAAGGAATACGTGCCGTCGGTCGACAAGGGCCTGCAGATGCAGATGGAAGACGGCGTGCTGGCGCACTACCCGACGGTGGACTTCAAGGCCACGCTGGTCGACGGCAGCTACCACGATGTGGACTCCAACGCGCTGACCTTCGAAATTGCCGCCAAGGCCTGCTTCCGTGAAGCCATGCGCAAGGCCGGCCCCATCCTGCTGGAACCCGTGATGAAGGTGGAAACCGTCACCCCGGGCGACTACCTGGGCGATGTCATCGGCGACATGAACCGTCGTCGCGGCATGATTCAGGACCAGCTGGAGCGCGGCACCAATATCGCCGTGGTGGCCAACGTGCCGCTGTCGGAAATGTTTGGTTACATCGGCCATCTGCGTGGCATGACCTCCGGCCGTGCCTCGTTCACGATGGAGTTCTCGCACTACGATCCGGTTCCGCGCAGCGTCTCGGAAGTGGTCATCGCCGCGGCGAACAAGCGCTAGTCCGATACGCCGGCGCGCAAGGCGCCGGCGGTCAGAGCCCGGTGATGCGTCGTACGGCCGCCTGATACAGCCGAAAGGGCAGCATCGCCAGCAGCTTCACACTGAGCGTGAAGCGCAGCGGAAAGTGA
>JAURHQ010000402.1 GCA_030833185.1 Gammaproteobacteria bacterium
CGCCGTCAGTCTCATCCATAGCGGTCCGTTTTCCTGAGTGCCGCGCGCGACCAGGCGCGGCTTCTCTGGCACGCTCCCACCCTCACGGCCCGGTATTGGTGACGATGCGGGCAATATCCCCAGCGCTGAATCGACGAGGAGATCCTGATGTGCAAGGTCTGCGGTAATCCTGAACACGAACGCAACGGGCGCCGGCAGTTTTTGCGCCGGACCTTGGCCGGGGTCGCGGCGCTCACGCTGACGCGAGCCTACGCCGAGCAGGCGCCGGCCGGTGTTGCGGCACCCAATGCGATAGCGCCGAAAGTCGCCCTGCAACGCTTGCTGGACGGTAACGCCCGCTATGTGTCCGCCGCACCCGTGTGCACCGACTCCCGCGATACACGGGCGGCGCTGGTGAGCGGGCAGTACACGATTGCGGCGGTGCTCGGCTGCGCCGACTCAAGAGTCGCCCCGGAACTGGCTTTCGATCAGGGGCCGGGCGATCTGTTTGTGACCCGGGTGGCAGGCAATGTGGTCGCTGACGAACTGCTGGCGAGTCTGGAATACGGCGTACAGTTTCTGGGCTTGCCGCTGGTGATGGTGCTGGGCCACAGCGGCTGCGGCGCGGTGAGCGCCGCGATCAAGGTGATTAAGGACGGCGCGCAGTTGCCCGGGCATTTGCCGGCGCTGATCGAGGCGATCAAGCCCGCCGTGCGTGCGGTCAATGACACCCCCCCCGCCGGTCTGCTGGATGCCGCCATCGCCGCCAACGTGCAGCGTCAGGTCGGTTTGCTGAAGACCGAAAGCGCCATTCTGGGTGAGTACTTCAAGGCCGGGAAAATCGACATCGTGGGCGCGGTCTACGCGCTCGACACGGGCAAGGTCACGCTGCTCTAGTTTGCACCACACAGGTGCTGCAGCCGGCGTCTGTGCACAGTTCGCCGGCTGAGGCTCACGCCATTTTGCCGATTTAAGCCGGCTTTCCGCGTTCGGTTCGCTAATTGCTTGGCGGTCTCGTATGAACCGCATCGAACAATTGAAAACCGAACGGGACGGGCTTTCCATCGGGCCCGACCTGCCGGGCATGGTGGTGGCCGGGCTCTCAGCGCTCACCGACGACGACATCGACCGGCTGAAGTGGTGGGGCATCTTCCTGCGCAAGCAGACGCCCGGACATTTCATGCTGCGGGTACGCATACCGCGTGGCGTGGTCAACGCGGCGCAACTGCGGGCGCTGGGCGAGATTAGCCAGCGCTACGGTCGCAATCTCGCCGACCTGACCACCCGCCAGCAGCTGCAGCTGCGCTGGATTCGCCTGCAGGATATTCCCGGCATTCTCGAGCGCCTGCGCGCGGTCGGGCTGGTGACGCTGCAGACCGGCATGGACAACGTGCGCAATATCATT
>JAURHQ010000403.1 GCA_030833185.1 Gammaproteobacteria bacterium
GCTGTGGGACACCTCCGCGGCCGGGCATCTGGCGAGCGGCGAGGACTACGCGGACGCTGCCTTGCGCGAGCTGGAAGAAGAACTGGGCGTGGTGCCCGAGGCGCCGCTGCAGGCCTTGTTCCGCTTCGACGCCAGCGCCGAGACAGGGCAGGAGTTTGTCTGGGTCTACCGCGCGGTGGTCGGGAGTGCACTACGGCCAGACCCGACGGAAATTATCGACGGTCGCTGGTGTACGCCCGAGGCGCTTGGGGACTGGCGCAGGCGTAGTCCGGCGGCGTTCACCGGCACGTTTCTCCGCATCCTGGATGCGCTTGCAATCCGCAGCTGAGCGCGCAGTTCGGGTAGCCCGGTCGCCGAAGTCCGCGCACGCTGGTCCCGAGCCGCCCGCCGTCGCCAGACCATGGCCCGACGGCGTGCGGGCCATGGCATGGATCTGGCGTCGCAGATCACCGATCCTGTGCGGGTCCTTTCCCAGCTACAGGAATCTTGCTCCCCGTGACCACTGCCAATGCTTCCGACGCGCGCAACGCCATCCTCGCCATCCAGCAAGGTTTTGAGAAATCCGGTTATATCGCCAGCGAGGCCATCGCCACCGCGGTGTTTCTGGCCCAGGCCCTGTCCAAGCCGATTCTGGTCGAAGGCCCGCCGGGTGTGGGCAAAACCGAACTGGCAGCGGCCACCTCGGCGCTGCTGGGCAAGCCGCTGATTCGCCTGCAGTGCTACGAAGGCCTGGACGAAGCCAAGGCGCTCTACGAGTGGAAATACGGCAAGCAGCTGCTGTACACGCAGGTGCTGAAAGAAAAGCTGGGCGATCTGATGCAGGGCGCCGAGGGCCTCAAACAGTCTCTGGCCCGGCTGCATGAGTTTGACGACACGTTTTTTAGCGAGGAGTTTCTGGAGCCGCGCCCGCTGCTGAAGGCGCTGTGGGCGAAAGACGGCGCGGTGCTGCTAATCGACGAAATCGACAAGGCGGATGAAGAATTTGAGGCCTTTCTGCTGGAACTCCTGCAGGACTTCCAGATCTCGATTCCCGAGCTCGGCACCATCAAGGCCGTCACCACCCCGGTGGTGTTTCTGACCTCCAATAACACCCGCGAGCTGGGCGACGCGCTGAAGCGGCGCTGCCTGCATCTGTACATTCCGTTCCCGGACAACCGGCTGGAGCAGCGCATCATCGCCTCCCGCGTGCCAACCATGGGCGCGGAGCTGCGCGAGCAGCTGGTGGGCTTTGTGCAGCACGACGATGAAGAACCCAACGCAGACGATGTCGAGTTCGCGAGCGGCGGCGCCATGCCCTTTGCCTTCTACCACATGATCAACGCCCACCCTAGCGACGAG
>JAURHQ010000404.1 GCA_030833185.1 Gammaproteobacteria bacterium
ACCCGCATCTACGCGGGTGGATGGGGCGCATGGCCGCGATCGGTCATGCAGAGTCCGCCCCGATGTCCGCCGCGCAGGCGCTGGCCGTCGCGCACCAAAGCGCGCCCGCCATGCTGCCGGGGCGCAGCTACTGGCTGAAACTCGCCACCCAGCAGGCGTCGGTGCAGATTCAGGCGCCGAAGTACCAGATCAACGTCAACACGCTGGAGCATCTGGCGGCCAAGCGGCTTGAGCTCAACGCCATCGGCGTGGCGACGCTGAGCACCGACAAGCCGATTGTTTTCGAGCCCTATAGCGCCAATCGCGATTTGGGCGGCTTCATCCTGATCGACAAGCTGACCTGCGCCACCGTGGGCGCGGGCATGGTGGAGTTCGCCCTGCGCCGGGCCAGTAATGTGCACTGGCAGGCGGTGGACATCACGCGCGAAGCGCACGCCGCGCAGAAGCAGCAGCAGCCGCGCGTGCTGTGGTTTACCGGGCTCTCCGGCGCGGGTAAATCAACCATCGCCAACCTGGTCGAGAAAAAACTGCACGCACTCGGCAAGCACACGTTTTTGCTGGACGGCGACAATGTGCGCCACGGGCTGAACAAGGATCTGGGCTTTACCGAGGCCGACCGCATCGAGAACATCCGTCGCGTCGGCGAAGTTGCCAAGCTGATGACCGACGCCGGCCTCATTGTGCTAACGGCGTTCATTTCCCCGTTCCGCGCCGAGCGCGATATGGTGCGCGCCATGCTGCCGGCCAGGGAGTTTGTCGAGATTTTTATCGATACCGCGCTGGCCGAAGCCGAACGGCGCGATGTGAAGGGGCTCTACAAGAAAGCCCGCGCCGGGCAGTTGAAGAACTTTACCGGCATTGATTCGCCCTACGAGCCGCCGCCGTCGCCGGAGATCCGGATCGACACCGCCAGCACCACACCCGAGGACGCCGCAGAGGCGATAGTCGCGACCCTATTGGCCAGCTGACCCCAAATTGCGGATTACTGGCCTTTGAACTCCGGTTGACGCTTCTCGAAGAAGGCGTTCACCGCTTCCATGTGGTCGTCCGTGCGCTGCACCAGCACCTGCATGGCGGCCGACATTTCCATGATGGCATCGAAGCTCGCCATCTGGCCTTCGCGCATCAGGCGTTTGGTCATACGCAGCACCTGCGGCGGCTGCTGGATGATGCGGCCGGCAAGTTTTTCGGCCTCAGCCATCAGCTGGTCGTCCGGATAAACCTCCGAGACCAAGCCCCAGTCACGCGCGGTCTGCGCGTCGACCACATCGCCCGTAAAGTACAGCTGCGCGGCGCGCGACCAGCCAATGGCGCGCGGT
>JAURHQ010000405.1 GCA_030833185.1 Gammaproteobacteria bacterium
TCGCGGCAGTCGGTGCCGATGGGAATCCACGCAAAGCCGTAGTCGCCAAACGGCAGCACGCGAATGCCGGCCTTGTGCATTTTCTGCATGGCCGCGCAGCCGGCTTCCAACTCGCGCTTATTGCCGATGTGGGTGGCGACTTCCTCGGTAATGCCCCAGGCACCTGCTTCATAGGTGGTGTTGTAGCGTGCGGCAATCGCCGGCGTCACGTAGTGTTTGTGGGCGTTTTTGGCGAGCAGTTCGATGGTCGCGTCGGTCGCAAAAGTCGCGTGATTGATGAACTCGACCCCGTACTTGATGCACTGGCGCACCCCGCTGTCGGCGTGCGCGTGAGCGGCCACGCGCTTGCCGAGGTTGAGCGTCGTCTCGCAGATCGCGCGCACCTCGTCCTCGGTCATCGGGTTACATTCGCCGCCCACCTTGCCGAAGGTAAAACTGTCGCCGGCATTGTTGAACTTCACGATGTCCACGCCTTCGCGAATCATCTGGCGGATGGACTTGCGAAACTCTTCCGGCCCGTTGCACACCAGCCCGATCGACGGCACAAAGCGGTCGAGGCGCGAGTCATCGCCCACCCCACCGCTGACGGTGTATTCCGGCGTGCAGGCGCGAATACGCGGCCCCGGAAACTCGCCCTTGTTGATGGCGTTGCGCGCCACCAGCTCCAGCCGCGGCTTGGCCGAGGCCATGCCAATGACCGCCGTGAAGCCGTAGTCGAGATAGGTGGCGGCGTTACGCATCGTCACCAGCAGGTTTTCTTCCACCGGCAGCGCGGTGATATCCGCCAGACTCACCGCGTTGTTGTAGGTGAAATGGCAGTGCGGGTTGACGAGGCCGGGCATCAGCGTGCCGCCGCCCCCGTCGATGACCTCAACGCCCGATTCACGCGGCAGCGCCTTGCGCCCGCTCGCCACCCGCGCGATGCGGTTTCCTTCGACCAGCACTTCGCCCGGCTCGCTCTTGGACTTGGTGCCTTCAAACACTTTCACGTTGGTGAACAGCGTGGCGCTCATCGGCTCTCCCCTTGCTTGCGCGGCCCTCGCGGTCCGCGTCTCTTTGTTGTGTGGTGCCTGATTATGCCGCGTAGAACTCGCGCATCGCCGCCACCACCGCCGCCGGCACCCGAGGTACCACTGTTACCGGCGTTGCCGCCAGCCCCGCCTTGGTAACCGGCACGACCGGTGCCACCGGCGCCGCCACCGTTATTCTGGGCGGAGTTAGCGCCCGCACTGCCGCCCCTGCCGGC
>JAURHQ010000406.1 GCA_030833185.1 Gammaproteobacteria bacterium
CGAAACCACGGCCACAGGGCCTACCGCCAGCACGCGGCTGCTGCCGAATGCCGCATAAAAAAGCAGTGGCGCAATACTGGCGTACAGGCCCACCTGTGGCGGCAGACCGGCCAGCGACGCATAAGCCAGGCTCTGCGGAATCAGCATGAGGGTCACAATGACTGCTGCGACCAGGTCGCTGGACAAGGTCGCGCGATCGTAGCCGTGCGTCCAGTCGAGACCTGGCCAAGTCAGTCTCGTGCCCATGTCAGACCCCTGCGTCGGGTGCAGCAGTTGCTTTGGGCTTGCGATCGAGCAACTCGAACACCCACATGCCGGCGATCATGGCCACCACGAACAGCGCAGCCTTAGATTCACCCGCGCCCATGGCGACGATGCCAGGGCCCGGGCAAAAGCCCGCCAGACCCCAGCCGGCGCCAAAGGTCAAGGACCCCAGCACCAAACGCCGGTCGATGTCGCGCGAGGTGGGCAAGTGCATGGCCGAGCCTAAGAAACTGGTGGTGCGTTTCTTGGCCAAAGCAAAGCCCACCAAGCCAACCAACACGCCGCCGCCCATGACAAAAGCCAGCGAGGGGTCCCAGGCTCCGGCCAAGTCCAAAAAGCCAAGCACTTTGCCCGGGTCGGTCATGCCGGAGATCAGCAGGCCCCAACCAAAAAGGAGACCGAAAAGGAATTCAGAAAAGCGGTGCATGGAAGACTCCTTCAGAACAAGTGACGGACAACGTAGACCATGGCAAAACCTGAGGCCATAAAGGCCAGCGTGGCCACCAGAGAACGAGGAGACAGGTGCGACAGGCCGCAAACGCCGTGGCCGCTGGTGCAGCCCGAGCCATAACGCGTGCCCAGACCGACCAGCAAGCCGGCAGCCACGATGGCCACGTTGTCAGCCTCGATGCGCGGGGCACTGATCAGCCCCGGCGCCAGCAGCGACAGCGTGGCTGGTGCCAGCAATAAGCCCAATAAAAACATCACGCGCCAGCTGGCGTCGCTGCGCTTGGGCACGAGCAGCCCACCCAAGATGCCGCTGATGCCCAGCACGCGACCATTGACCAAAATAAATGCGGCCGAGGCGACGCCCAGCAGAATGCCACCGGCCAGCGCTGTCCAGGGTGTGAAGTGGGTCCAGTCGATGGTCATTTTTTGCTCC
>JAURHQ010000407.1 GCA_030833185.1 Gammaproteobacteria bacterium
TGGCGCACTTCGCCGTCCAGCAGGGCGTCGAGTTCGGTCCGGCTGGCCACCACTGCCAGCGGCCAGGGGCCGGGCGCATCGGTGACGGCGGGGTGGAAAAAGATTTCGCTACTGCCCACCGGCAGGGTGCGCAGGATGTGGCGCAGCCGGGTCGCGCTCATTCGCCCGGTGTCGTGTAAACCAATGACCCGGTCGGTGGTGGCGATGCCGGCTCGCCGCAAACGCCACTTCACGAGCGTAATCCAGGGTTTCAGCAGGGCCCCGACCAGCTGTCTCGCCAGACCCCCGCCTTCCCCCGGCAGCTGCGACAGCAACGCGGGCTCGGCCGGCAGACGCACCGCCTTCATGCCGTAGTCGCGACCGATTTGCAGCAACAGGCCGAGCACCGTGGGGTGCAAATGCAGGTGGTGGTGGGCATCCACGTGATCGAGCGGCAGCCCGGTCGCCTGGAAGGCCTCGAACTGGGCGCGGATTTCCGCCGCCAGCTGGCGCCGCACCCGGGGCAGAAAGAAGTAGCGAAAGCCGGCGCGGGCGAAGTCCCGCGAAAGCTCGCCGCTGGCGTCGACCAGATCGGGAATAGCGGCGGGTGGCAGCACGGCCCGATTCGCCACCACCACCAGATGCAGGCCAACTTTAAGTCCCGGATTGCGTTTGGCGCAGACCACCGCCTCGGCCGCCGCCGCCGCGCCGACCATCAGGCTCGCGGCATCCAGCACCCCCTCGCGATGAGCGAGCTCAATGCCGGCATTCACGGCGGGGGAAAGACCGAAGTCATCGGCCTTGAAAATGACCTGTTTCAAGCTGCGGGTCTCGACAAGCGGGTGGCGGATCGTCATACATTCGGGCACAAAGGGAAACCGCGCAGGCCCGTGGTTTTGCGAGGGACTTACGCAGCGCACCTCGCCGGCCTTAAGCTCTGCCCGAATGTATTAAAAAAATTGTGGTTGCCCGCGTCCCGGGCAACGGGGAGATCTCGCATGAACGAAGCACACCACGACCCCCGCAACCCGCGCGTGGTCATCATCGGCGCCGGCATGGCCGGCATCCTCACCGTCATCAAGCTGCGCGAAGCCGGTTACACCAACTACGCCATTTACGAAAAGTCCGACCGCATCGGCGGCACCTGGCGCGAGAACACCTACCC
>JAURHQ010000408.1 GCA_030833185.1 Gammaproteobacteria bacterium
CACGGCGATCATCTCGAGCAATGCTTTCACCGGCGCGGGCGTCGGGGATTTCCAGCTCTCGAATCCGGTCACCGTCGGCGGCAACGTCACGCTCGGTCATGCCATCGACAACGGCGTCCTGACCTTCGCGGGCGCGATCGGTCTCGGCACCTCCGTGACCCGCGTCGTGACGGTCAATTCCGACGTCGCCTTCACCGGACTGATCAGCAGCGGCGCGAGCGCGAACCTCACCAAGGCCGGCCCGGGCCAGCTGACGCTTTCCAACAACAACACCTTCACCGGCGCCCTCGCGATCAACGCCGGCACCGTCCGCGCCAGCGTCTCCGCGGGCGCCCTGGGTAGCGGCACGGCGCCGCTCACGCTCGCCGGCGGCAGCCTGACGCTCACCAACGCGACCGCGCTTTCCCTGGATCCCAAGCTGGCCTTCGCGGTCACCGGGGCCGGCACGCTGACGGGCGCGGCGGGCAATATCACCATCGGCGGCACCAGCACGCTGTCCAACACGCTGGGTCTGAACCTCAACGCGGGCAATCTCGCGTTCTCCGGCAACGTCAATCCGTTCGGCCAGTTCGCCGCCGCGCCCGGTGGCGTCCTGACCCGCAACGCCGTCGCCGGCTCGGTCGCCAACACGCTCACCTTCGCCGGCCAGACCAACCTGACGACCATCAACAACCTCGGCGTGAACGCGCTGACGGTCGACTTCGGCGCGGGCGCCGCGATGCTCGCGAATTCCGGCGCCCAGACCCTCTGGGCCTACAATGACATCAACGTCGGCGGCAGCGGCACGCTCTCCCTCGGCGGCGGCGGCCTGTCGCCCGACAACTCCGTCATCTTCGGCAGCTCGATCAACATCTCCCGCCGCATCGTCGGCAACAACACCCTCGAGTTCTGGGGTAATTCCCCGGCCCTGGGCGGCGTGATCAACCCGACGAACACGGGCAACACCTTCGCCG
Organism: Gammaproteobacteria bacterium; assembly: GCA_030833185.1. Classification (GTDB taxonomy): domain Bacteria; phylum Pseudomonadota; class Gammaproteobacteria. The sequence goes on from JAURHQ010000408.1 coordinate 954, forward strand.
GCGACGTCGCCATCAACAACATCGGCCAGGTCCAGTTCGCCGACATCGGCCGCCGCGGTGTCGCCAGC
>JAURHQ010000040.1 GCA_030833185.1 Gammaproteobacteria bacterium
GCGTCGCTGCTCGAGGCCGCCGTCGCGCCGGCGGGCGGCGCGGCGCGCGCGGCGGGCGCGGGCGCCGAGGCGCGCGGCGGCGTGCCGGTGCTGCCGCTGTCGGGCACGGCGGTGCCGTGCGCGGGCGCGCCCGAGGTGCTGGCGCGGGAAGCGGCGACGGAGGCGCGCATGCAAAGCCTCTGGCGCGCGTGGTGTCGTTATCCCGGTGAACGCACGCTGGTGTTCTGCTGCAGCGTGACGCATGCGGAATACGTGCGTGACTGGTTGCAGGCACTAGGGATCAAGGCGGCGGCAGTCCATACCGGCGCCAACGCCGACGACCGGGAGGCTGCGCTTTCAGATCTGGCGACCGGTCAACTGCAGGCCATCTGTGCCGTCGACCTGTTCAACGAGGGCGTGGATCTGCCGGCGCTGGATCGGGTGGTGATGCTGCGCCCCACCGAATCGAACGTGCTGTTCCTGCAGCAACTGGGCCGGGGCCTGCGCCGCCATGCAGCGAAGCTCTGTCTGACGGTGATCGATTTTGTCGGTAACCATCGGGTGTTCCAGCGCCGCCTTGAAGCGCTGCTGCGCACGGCCGGCGGCGAGCCGCCACGCCGTCTCGTGGAACTGCTGGATGCCGATACCCCGATCGAGCTTGCGCCGGGCTGTTTAGTTGAGCTTGAACTGGAAGCGAAAGACGTCCTGCGCGCGCTGACGACGCGCCACTCCGCCGTGGAAGAGGTCTATCGCGAGCTGCGGGACGAGCGCGGCCAGCGACCCACCGCCGGCGAATTGCAGCGCATGGGCTTGCGGCCGGGGGCGCTGCGGAAAGGACCTGAGGACAGCTGGTTCAGATTTGTTTCGAATGAAGGCGACCTGAGTCCGGCGGAGGCTGAGGCCCTGCCGGCGCTCGAAGCGTTTCTGCGAAACGTGGAAACCACCGACACGTTGAAGCGCTTCAAGATGGTCACGCTTGCAGTGCTTGCCGAGACCGGCGACCCACTGGCCGGCCTGCCGGTGGATGAACTTGCATTACGCGCCCGCGCCTGGCTCCGCCAGCGTCCCGAACTATGGCAGGACGTTGCGGCGGGCGAAGGCGAGGCGGACGACGATGCAAGGTGGATTGCTTATTGGCGCAAGAACCCAGTCCATTTTTTAACCAAGGCGACCGATCGCCCATGCCGTCTGGTAGACGACCGTTTGTTACCGAACTGCGGTGCTGCACACGCAGACACCGCAGCGGCGATGCTGTGGGAGATTGTCGATTTTCGCCTCTCGCAGTATCGCGAGCGCCTCGCGGCAGTGCCGAGCGCAGATGCCTTCCGCTGCAAGCTCATCAGAAACAGAAGCGGCAATCCCATCGTGAAATTGCATGACCGTGAACGGTACGAGCAGCCCCGCGGCGAGGTGAAGGTACGTCTCCCCGACGCCAGCGTCTGGGTGTTTCGCTTTGAGAAGCTGTACATCAACGTCGCGCACCCGGACGGTGAGTCAATAAATCGCTTGCCGGCGCTCTTGCGCGATTGGTTTGGTCCACGCGCCGGTCAGCGCGGCACCGGTTTCAACATCCAGTTCTCCTCACATCCGGACGGCTGGCGAGTAGCGCCGCTTGCCGTTCAGACCACCGACTTGCCGGTAAGGAGCCAGACTTTCGACGCCGACGAAAACGAGGCCACGCCCGACTAAACAGCGGCGACTAACCCCTACCCCACAAACCTCCCAAACGGCCCACTCACCTCATAGGTTATCCCCCAGCCCGCCGGCCCACCGCGCTGCGAGCTGAAATAGAGCCGCGTTCCGTCAGGACTGAAGGCAGGCCCGGCGATTTCCGAGCTGTCCTGACCGGTGATGCGTAACAGCGGCGCGAGCTGACCGTTACGGTCAATGATGACCAGCTGCATGTGACCACCGTCTTCGGCCACCAGCAGGTCGCCGCCGGCGGTGGCGGTGATGTTGTCGACGCCGCTCAGGATGGGCGTTTTCGATTCGGCTAGCGCATAGACCACGCGCAGCGCACCGGTGGCGGGGGTGTATTGCCACACGCGGTTGTCGCCCTTGGTAGTGAAGTAGATGGCGCCCTGGTGATGCCAGATGCCTTCGCCGCCGTTGAAGCGGGTGGCGGCTTGCCGCTGATGACGGGTCTGGGTGTCGCTTTTGCCCGGATTGGGCGCTGCGAGGTCCAGCCACTGAATCTGCTGCGCGTCGTTGACCTGCGCCACCTGCAATTGGCCGCGCGCAAGATCCGGCCGACCCGCCGCGTCGCGGGCCGCCGGCACGTAGCGATAGAGACAGCCGTCGGGTTCATCTTCGGTGAGGTACAAGAGGCCGCTGGCCGGATCGATCGCCACCGCTTCGTGCTTGAAGCTGCCGAGGGCGGGCCGCACCTCGGGCTTGCGCACGCCCAGCGGGTCGCACTCAAACACCAAACCCTGCGCGCGTTCTTCGCAGGACAGCCAACTGCCCCAGGGCGTCGCGCCGCCGGCGCAGTTGCGGCTGGTGCCGCCGAGGATCGAGTACATCTGCTGCACGCGGCCGTCGGCGGCAAACTGCAGTGCGCCGACGCCGCCGGTGTCCAGCACTTCGCTGTTCGAGACATACACGCAGCCGCCGTCGGGCGTAGCAAAGGTCGCGCCGCCGTCGGGCGCGCGATGCCAGCGGTAACTGTCCGCCGCCGCGCCGGGCAGCGGCTCGCCTGAACGCGCCACGATGCGCGCGGCAAAACCCTGCGGCAGGCAAATGCCCAAGGCGTCCGGCGGCTGCAGCGGCCCAACCCCGGCCAGCGTCGCGGCACGCAGCGGCTGGCTGAGCGCAAGCAGCGAGGGACCAAGGGCAAGGCCGGCCAGCGTTTGACCGGCGCGTTGCAGAAAGCGGCGGCGAGGCGGTGAGAAAGCATCGGCGGTCATGGACGGTTCCTGCGTAAACGAGATCGACAGCATTGCACACCGCCGCTTACGCCAGTATGACCGGGGCGGATGAGGCGGCCGGCGCGCGGGGCTTAACACACGCGCCGGAAAGCGCCACAGTCGGCCCATAAACAGCACAACGTGAGGGGAGCCGGGCCATGCAATTGATCATCGATAAACACCTGCAAGTGCCCATGCGCGACGGCGTGCTGCTGGCGACCGACGTCTACCGTCCGGCCGGGCCCGGCCCGTTTCCGGTGGTGATGATGCGGCTGCCATACAACAAGGAACAGCCGGTGCTGCTGTTCCTGGCCGGCGACATCCTGCGCGTGGCGCAGGCCGGCTACGCGGTGGTGGTGCAGGACTGCCGCGGCACCTGGGCCTCGGGCGGTGAATTCAGCCCGTATTTTCAGGAAGCCGAAGACGGCGCCGACGCCATCGCCTGGGCGGCGGCAGAGCCCTGGTCGACGGGTGAGGTCGGCATGATGGGCGCGTCCTACTACGGCGCCACGCAGTGGCTGGCGGCAATCGAAGCGCCGCCGGCGCTGAAAGCCATTTCGCCCTTCATCACCACCGACCAGTACTACGAGAAATGGACCTATCAGGGCGGCGCGTTCCAGCTTGGCTTCATGCTGCAGTGGGCGAGCGCGACGTTTGGCGTGGCGGAAGCCGTGCGCCGGCTGCTGCGCGGGACGGGCGACGCGACGGGCGTCGGCACCGCGATCGGCGCGGCCGACGCGGTGGCGGCCAACTACTGGCATCTACCGCTGTGCGAGCTGCCGGCGGTCGCCAATCTCACGCCCTATGTGCGGGACTGGCTGGCGCACCCGAGCTATGACGACTACTGGCGGGCGGCTGCGCCCTGCGAGCACTACGCCAAGATCACCACGCCTGCGCTAAATTTTGGCGGCTGGTACGACCTCTTCCTGGGCGGCACGCTGGCCAACTATGCGGCGATGAAAGACCGCACACCGCAGAAGCTGGTCATTGGGCCCTGGGTGCACGGCTACAACGGCGGGGTGTATCCGGCGCGCAATTTTGGCCTGATGGCGCACGACGGCGTGGCCGACGTCACCGCCATGCAGATCCGCTGGTTCGATCATTTCCTGAAAGGCGAGGCCAACGGCGTGCTGGACGAAGCGCCGGTCAAGATTTTTGTGATGGGGCCGGACGTCTGGCGCGAGGAAGCCGACTGGCCGCTGCCCGATACCGACTGGCAGCAGTGGTACCTGCACAGCGCGGGCTCGGCCGGCACCAAAGCGGAAGACGGCGTGCTGTCGCCGCGCGCACCGGGTCAGGAAGCGCCCGACAGCTACCTCTACGACCCGCGCGATCCGGTGCCCACCGTCGGCGGCGCGAGCTTTCTGCCGGGCCTTTTCATTGCGGCCAACGCAGGCCCCCGCGACCAGCGCGAAGTCGAGCAGCGCGCCGACGTGCTGTGCTACACCAGCGCGGTACTCGAGCGGGATCTGGAAGTCACGGGTCCCGTGCAGCTCGTGCTGTATGTGAGTTCATCCGCGCTCGACACCGACTTCACCGGCAAGCTGGTCGACGTCCACCCGGACGGCACGGCGCTTATCCTGACCGACGGCATCCTGCGCGCGCGTTACCGGGAAAGCCTGTCATCGCCGCAGCTGATGACGCCGGGCGAGGTGTACCGGCTGGAGATTGATCTGGTCGCCACCTCGAACGTGTTCGCGGCCGGGCACCGACTGCGGCTTGAAGTATCGAGTTCGAATTTTCCCCGCTTCGACCGCAACACCAACAGCGGCGGCGTCATCGCGACGGAGACCGAAGCGGATTTCGTGCGCGCGACCAACACGGTGTGGCATGACGAACTGCGGGCATCGCATCTGGTGCTGCCGGTGATTGCGCGGGGCTAGCGAGAGCGCGACAGAAGGCCGGTGGATACGGCGCACGCGCCGCGATGGTCGTCGGTTGCGGATCGGCGGCGTTTGGCGGGATGCACCGCAGGCAGGTACGACCAGCGCTCGCCCTTCGTCTTTGCTGCGCCGCTCGATTGCGGGCAACGATTTGCGCGACTACGGTTAGGACGCAATCTGTCACCCGGGAGTGATCCATGAGCGTCGCGAACACCATCATCAGCAAACCGATCATCTCCGCCGACTCGCACGTCATGGAACCACCGGGCACTTACATCGACCGCATCGATCACGCTTTTCTCGACCGTGCGCCGAGGGTTGAACACGACCCGGTGCGCGGCGACACGTTCAAAATCCCGGGCATGCCGGAGATCGTGCCGGTCGGGTTGATTGCCGCGGCCGGCAAGACGCCGGAGGAAATCGGGCAGGCGGCGGTCAAGGCGCGGTTCGAGGACATGCATCGCGGCGGCTGGGATCCGCACGCGCGCATGGCCGACCAGCTGCGCGACGGGGTCAGTGCTGAAGTGATCTATCCCAGCGTCGGCATGCTTCTCTGCAACCACCCCGACGCCGATTTCAAGAAGGCCTGCTTCGACGCCTACAACCTGTGGATTGCCGAATTCTGCGATCCCTATCCGCAGCGCCTGCTGGGCTGCGGGCAGACCGCGATGCGCACGCCGGACGAAGGCATCCGCGATCTGATGACCATCAAACAGCTCGGCCTGCGCGGCGTGATGCTGCCGGGATTCCCCATTCAGGAAGATTACGATCAGCCGGCCTACGACGAATTCTGGGCGGCGGCAGTGGAGCTGGGGCTACCGCTGAGTTTTCACATTCTCACCGCGAAAGACGGGGTCAACGGACCGAACGGAATGGGCCGCACGCGCGGGCCGAGGATGAACGGCTTCATGACCATCATCCGCGGCATCCAGGACGTGATGGGCACGCTGATTCTGGGTGGCGTGTTCGAGCGTCATCCGAAACTGAAGATTGTCTGCGTGGAGGCCGACGCAGGCTGGGTGCCGCACTACATGTATCGCCTCGATCATGCCTACAAACGGCACCGCTACTGGCTGACGGCCGACAAGCTCTCGAAGCTGCCCAGCGAGTACTTCCGCGAAAACATCTACGTCACCTTCCAGGACGACTGGGTGGCCTTCAAGACACTGGATCTGTGCAACGCCGAACGGCTGATGTGGGCGAATGATTTTCCGCACAGCGACTCTACCTGGCCGCATTCGCAGGACTTGCTCCGCGAGCACACGGCCGGACTCTCGGCGCAGCAGAAAGACTGGCTGCTACACGACAACTGCGCGCGGCTTTACGGCCTGCAGTAAACGCGCGCCGCGCACCTCAGGCCGGACGCGCGGCGAGCAGGACTTCCGCCGTGTGGGCAAAGGCGTCCGGCGTGGCCGCCTGCGGGCTCACCACCAGCGTGTGGATGCCGCTCGCATACTCGCGCTTGAGCTGCGTTATGCAGTGTTCGGCGTCGCCGAACAGGAAAATCCGGTGAATCATCTCGTCGCTGATCGCTTTGGTGATGCGCGCCCGATCGCGACTCGCGTAGCCGGCGCGCACTTCGTCCACCGCCGCGCCGTAGCCCAGCCGCTGCATGACTGCCTGATACGCCGGCGCCGAGGCATAGAACGCAAAATGCTGGCGGTAAAAGGCGAGCGTCGCGGCGTATTCCTCGGCGTTGCGGGTGACCACCACCGCGCGGCGCTTGACGATTTCGAGATCTTCCGCTCGCCGGCCGCTGCGTTTGGCGCCCAGATCGATCTGCGCAAGGGCGTTGGCTAATTCACCCGGCGGCGTGAAGTCGTTCAGCACCACGCCGTCGGCGAGTTCGCCGGCCAGCGCCAGCATGCGCGGCCCCATTGCGCCGAGCTGCAACGGCACCGGTGGCACGGGCGGTGACTGCAATCGAAAGCCGTTGCTCTGCAGATGCAGACCGCTAAACGCGGTCTTGTCGCCCGCAAAGATTTGCCGCAGCAGTTGCAGGTATTCCCGCAGCTGGCGCAACGGATGCTCGAACGGCACGCCGTACCAGCGCTGCACCATATTGCCGGTAGACGAGCCCAGGCCCAGCACGAAGCGACCCGGCGCCTGCGCGGCGATGAAGCTGGTTTGCGCCGCGAGCACCGGCGCCGGTGCGTTGAACATGGGCACCACGCCGGTCGCGATCCGTACCCGCGAGGTGGTGACCGCCAGCGCGGTGGCGAGCGCCATGGGGTCGAACATGCCTTCGGCATTCGGCAGCCAGACGTCGTCGTAGCCGGCCGCGTCAGCCCATTGGCCGCGTGCCAGATCGGCATTGAGGCCGGGCGCTGGCCATAACATCAATCCAAGACGGGCGCGGTGCGACATAGCGGGGTTCCTTGCGGCGAACAAGACGGGCAAGCTGCCAGCCTTGCCTGTCGGCGATTCCGACATATCTGCGCGGGTGGGGCAAGCCGGCCCGCGTCAACGCCAGCCATCTAACAGGAGCCCTGCCATGAGTACAGAACTCGCAACCGCCATCGCCCGCAGCGCCGAAGGCTTTCGCGCCGACAGCGCACGCGCGCGCGTCACTTTCCGCGCCGACTCCGCGCTACAGCAGGGCTTTCATTCGGAGGTGAAGCTGCGCGATCACCAGCTGACCGTCGACGAACCCAAAGGCATTGGCGGCAGCGATCAGGGCCCGACGCCGGTAGAGCTGGTGCTGGCGGCGCTCGGCAGCTGTCAGGAGATCACCTATCGCGCGTTCGCGACCGCCATGGGCATTGCGCTGGATGGCGTCTCGGCGCGGGTGGAAGGCGACATCGACTTTCGCGGCTTCTTCGCCATCGACCCCAGCGTGCGGCCGGGCTTCGGCGCCCTGCGGGTGAATATCACCCTGCGTTCCCGCGCGAGCGAAGCCGAGATTGCGCAGCTCATCGCCGCCGTGAACAGCCACTGCCCGGTGCTCGATATGCTGAACACGCCGGTGCCGACCACCCTGCACACCACGGTGGTCACCGACTGACGCGGGGCGTCTAGTCGCTCGCCGGACGCCGCGACGGCGGGCGTTCCAGCCCGCGCGACTGCAGGTATTCGTCGTAGGTGCCGCGGAAATCGATGATTTCCGTTGGCGTGATTTCCAGCACCCGAGTTGCCAGCGACGACACAAACTCGCGGTCGTGGCTGACAAAAATCAGCGTGCCTTCGTAGTTTTCCAGCGCAAGGTTCAAGGACTCGATCGATTCCATATCCAAATGGTTGGTGGGTTCGTCGAGCAGCATGATGTTGGGCTTCTGCAGGATCTGCTTGCCAAACAGCAGCCGCGCCTCTTCACCGCCAGACACCACATGAACCGATTTCTGGCTGTCGTCCTTGGAAAACAGCAGCTGCCCCAGCACCGCGCGTATCGCCTGCTCGTCGTGGTTCTTCTGGCGCCACTGGTTCATCCAGTCAAACAGGTTGGTGTCGACGGCGAAGTCTTCGGTGCGGTTCTGCGGCACGTAGCCAACTTCGGCGTTCTCTGACCACTTCACCGCGCCGGCATCCGGTGCGAGCTTGCCGGCCAGACAGTTGAGCAGCGTGGTCTTGCCCACGCCGTTCGATCCAATGATCGCCACGCGCTCGCCCACCTGCACCATCAGATTGAATTTCTGGAACAGCGTGTGGCCGTCAAAGCCTTTGCTGAGCCCGTCGACCTCCAGCGCCAGCCGATGCAATTTCTTGCCCTGCTCGAAGCGGATGTAGGGGTTTTCGCGACTGGACGGCTTGATGTCGTCGAGTTTGATTTTCTCGATCTGGCGCGCCCGCGAGGTGGCCTGCCGGGCCTTGGAGGCGTTGGCCGAGAAGCGGCTGACAAACTGTTTAAGGTCGTCGATTTGCGCCTGCTTGCGGGCGTTGTTGGCCAGCGTGCGTTCACGCACCTCGGTGGAGGCGGTCATGAAATCGTCGTAATTGCCCGGATAAAGCCGCAGTTCGCCGAAATCGAGATCCGCCATATGGGTGCAGATGCTGTTCAGGAAGTGACGGCCGTGCGACACGATCACCATGGTGCATTCGCGGGCGTCGAGAATGTCTTCAAGCCAGCGGATGGCGTTGATGTCCAGGTTGTTGGTGGGTTCGTCGAGCAGCAGGATGTCCGGGTCGCCAAACAGCGCCTGCGCCAGTAGCACGCGCAGCTTCCAGCCCGGCGCCACTTCGCTCATCAGCCCGAAATGCTGTTCGACCGGAATGCCGAGCCCCATCAGCAATTCGCCGGCGCGGGACTCGCAGGTGTAGCCGTCGAGTTCGGCAAAACGGGTTTCCAGATCCGCCGCCAGCATGCCGTCCGCTTCGGTCATCTCCGCCTTGGCGTAGAGCTTGTCGCGCGCGTCCTTGACCTGCCACAGCTCCTCGTGACCCATGATCACCGTGTTGATGACGCTGTATTCCTCGAAGGCGAACTGGTCCTGCCGCAGCTTGCCGAGGCGCTCGTCCGGGCCCAGCGACACGTTGCCGTTGGTCGGCTTGAGCTCGCCGGCCAGGATTTTCATGAGGGTCGACTTGCCGCAGCCGTTGGCGCCGATCAGGCCATAGCGATGGCCGTTACCGAATTTGACAGAGACGTTTTCGAACAGGGGTTTGGCACCAAACTGGATGGTGACGTTGGCAGCGGTCAGCACGACTTGAATTCCCGACTAGAGTGAGTAGAGGCGCGCGGCGGGCGCGAACGGCCAGCAGCGGGCGGCAAGCATAGGGGGTTGCCGCCGCTTTGGCGATTCCCGCCGCTCGCCGCGGGGCCTCAGGGAAAGATCACGAGCGTGCGGGCTTCGATGCTTTCGCGGGGAATGGCGTCGGGTGGGCAGCCGGGGTGGCGGAAGCCGGTGTGCGGGGTATAGCTCGCCACGCCGGGCGCCGAATCCCAGTTTTTCAGGAGCAGGGCTTCGTCCGGCTGCATGTTGCTGGCATAGAACCAGCGGTGGCGGGGGTTGTAGCGAACGGAGTAAATCTCGCCGCTGTGGCGCGGGCGCTCGAGGTCGTCCTCGGCAAAATGGTGGATGTCGGTGGGCACCAGATCTTCCGGACTGGTGCTGCGCGCGTCGCAGACCGCGAGCGGCACGTCCTGCACCGGGCCGATGATCGGGCGCCAGAGGTTGATCAGCGCCATTCGCTGCCCGGTGTAGGGCGGCCGGCCGGCAGCGGCCAGAATCTCCTGCGCCCGGCGCGGGCCCGATGCCGGGGTGTAGTCGTTATGGGCCGCATCGACCGGCGTGCGCACACCGGGCTGGCCGCGCGCCGCGCGAACCGCGCTGCGCTGGTTATGGTCGAACACCACCACGTCCTGCGCGCCCAGCACCTGCTTCAGATAGGCCGCGACCTCCGGGTAGTAGTGCGCGCGGACGGCCTCGTCGTCGTAAAAATCGGTCATCGCACTCGGCGCATGGCGCAGCTCAAAGCCCGCAGTGTCCAGCGTCGGCGGCTCGGCCAGATCCCGGCAATCGGCGATCGGCAGGCTGTGGTAGGCCTGTTCGGGGCGCACCAGCTTGCGTCCGCTGGACAGCGGATACACCAGATGCGCGGCGCGGGCATCGGTCGAGACTAGATAGGCCAGCGGGGCGACGACGGGGGTATTCATGGGGGCGCAGTCCGGTTCACAGGTGTTGCACAAACCAGTCGCGGGCGGCCTGACTGGAACGCTCGAAGCCGCTGAGATAGGGCTCGTAGTGGTCGCCCGGCATCAGGATGAGGCGCTTGGGCTGCAGCGCCCGCTCGTAGGCTTCCAGCGCGATACGCGTGGGCGTGATTTCATCGTTGTCGGCCACAATCATCAGCAGCGGGGTGGGCGAGACGTGGTCGATCACACCCAGCGCGTCGTACTCCAGCCGCAACTCCAGCGAACGCACGGTGAACTGGTTGGGCCAGACCGCGCGGCCGGCTTCCACGAAGCCGTTGAAGTAGGCAAAGCTGCGGCGACCGGCGGAGGTTTCGGGCTTGTTTGGGTCAGGCGTGCAGACCGGGATTAGCGTCGGCGGATTGCCGGCGGCCAGCGAGCGGCGCTCGCGCTCGATCAGGGCGTGGACATCGCGGATGCCTTCGGGGGTCGCGCTGATCTCCAGCGTTTTCAGGGCGTGAAGATAGGGCACCTGGGTGACCACGCACTTGATGCGACGGTCGCTGGCGGACGCCATGATCACTATGCCGCCGGTAAAACTGGTACCCCACACGCCGATGCGCGCCGGGTCGATCTCGGGCAGACCGCTGACGTAGGTGATGGCGTGGCTGTAATCACGCCGCTGGGCGTTGGGGTCGATTTCCTGACGCGGCAGTCCGTCGCTCGCGCCCAGATTGCGGTGGTCGTAAACCAGCACCGCGAGCCCGGCCCCGCAAAAGACCGCGGCGTAGTCGTCCAGCCCCTGTTCCTTGACCCCCGAAAAACCGTGCGCCATGACCACTGCCGGATAAGGCGCAGGCGTGTTCTCGGGCACATAGAGCCAACCGCGCAGGCACACGCCGTTGGCGTCGAACTCGATATCTCTGCGCATGCATCTCGCCTTTGAACGGGGACCTGCGGCATCCTAACAAGGCTATCGATCGCTTGAATATTGCGCATGTGCACAACGCAGCAGGGGGAGTGAGTGATGACCGACGATCTGACCGGCGCCTGCCTGTGCGGCGCCGTGCGTTATCGCTGTCGGGGCGAACCGCTCAGCATGGGCTTATGCCAATGCGAACGCTGTCAGCGGCAATCGGGTTCGGCCTTTCTGATCGCCACCGTGTTCGCACAGGAGGCGGTGCATTTTGAGTCGGGTGAACTGAAGACCTACGCCGCCTTCGACGCCGACGGCATGGGCCTGTATCGACATTTCTGTCCGACCTGCGGCTCGGCGGTGATGATCACCCTCGACCGCTATCCCGGGATTCGCTCCATGATGGGCGGCACGCTGGACGACAAAACCCGGCTTAAGCCGAGCTTCAGCCTGTGGTGCGCCAGCGCCCAGCCCTGGCTGCAGCTGCCCGCCGGCATCGAACTGTTTGCGGAGTATCCGGACGGTCTGATCGCCTGAGCCCAGGCCCGCTCCCTCACCGCCGCGCGCGGCGAGGGGGCGTGTCAGCACCTTAAGCGGCGTTGACCTTGGGCATGATCTCCTCGACCAAACGCTTCATATCGTCCAGCGTCTTGGTGACCGGCACGCCGCTGAACGGCGGCCATAGCAGCGGCATGTCCATGCCAGCGTCGCGATAGCGCTTCAGGTTGTCGGTGATCTGATCCGCGGTGCCGACCAGCAGATTGCTCAGCTTGCCGTTGTTAGCCTGATCGGTCGGTGCATCGGTAATCGCAAACCAGATCATGCTGCACATGTCGAAGCCGTCATCCAGCGAACGGGTGCTGCCCATCTCGACCAGTTCGCGCTGGATTTCGCCGCGCCAGCGCACGATTTCTTCCGGCGTGTCCTGAATGCCAATCCAGCCGGCCAGACCGTACTTGGCAATGCGCCGCGCCGAGCGCTTGGGGTCTTTAAGCCCGCTGAAATAGATGGGCGGATGCGGCCGCTGGATCGGCTTGGCCCCGAAGCCGCAGGGCTCGAAGTCGGCGAACTCGCCGTGGTACTCAAACACCTCGTTGGTCCAGATCCCCTGCAGCACTTCGATGGTCTCGCGCACGTGCTTGTGCCGCTTGGGGAACAGGTGCGCGGCGCTCGCGGCTGCGAATTCTTCGGGCATCCAGCCGGAGCCCAGACCCACGTTCACCCGCCCGTTCGACAAATGATCGACCGTCGCAATTTCGCCGGCCAGCACGCCCGGCGCGCGATAGGGCGTGTCGATGATGCTCATGCCGATGCGCAGCTTGCGGGTCTTGGCCGCCAGCCAGGGGATCAGCGGCATGCCGTGCAGCCACTGACCGCGCGCAGACACCGGCAAGGCCTTGGGAAACTGCTCCATCATGCCGAAGGGGTGCTGCAGCTGCTGGCGGTCGGAGGCTTCGGGCACCACGATCCGGTCGAGCGTCCACACCGAGTCGAAGTCCAGCGCTTCGGCGAGCGCGGTGAGGTCTTCGAGTTCCTGGACGGTAACGTGGTCGCGGAAATTGGGCAGATAGAGGGCGAGTTTCATGGATGTGACTCCTCAAGGGTTACACGGAGGGGAGCGCCTTGGTGGGCGTTAACGTCGCGGCGGGAGTATGCACGGCGAGCGCACCCTGCCGCGACCCGGCGACCAGCGAGGTCGGGGCCTGGCCCCACCCCGTCGGTAAACGTCGGTAGTCCGGTGCAGTCGTCGAGGTCGCGGGGCCGCTTGCCCCGCGTCGTATCTAGTCGATCACCACCGCGACGAAGCCGGCATCCAGCCCTTCTTCGCCTTCGCTGATATTGACCGCCGCAACCACGCCGTCGGCCGGCGCCTCGTGCGGCACTTCCATCTTCATCACTTCCATGATGAACAGCGTGTCGCCGGCTTTCACCGCATCGCCCGGCTTGACCAGCACTTTCCACATATTGCCGGCCGTCTGCAGTTCTACTTCATGCGCCATCGGAAGACCCTCGGTTATTCAATGCTGGATTCGGCGCACAGCGCCGTGATTCTGCGGGCCTCGGCCTGCGCGTCTTCCACGCTGACCTGCACAAACTGGTAGGTCTCGCCGGGTTTCGACTGACCAAGTTTCCAGAACGCGCAGGTCGGCACGGTATAGGGATTGATGAAGCCGCCGCCGTCCGGCCAGTCGTTGACCAGAATGATGGGCGTTTGGCCGGCGAGGTTGATGGCCCCCAGCGGATAACCGTGGTCGACGATATTCGCCGGATCCGAGCCATGTTCCGGCGGCTTGTTGTACGCGCGCTCGGTGAAGGTCCACTCGGGGCCTTCCAGCCGGAAGCCGCCGCGGTCGCTTTTGGACGACAGCTTCCAGGCGGTGCTGAGAAAGCGCTGCTGGCCGGCCTCGTCGATCCAGTCGTCGTTGGGGCCGGCGCAGACTTCAACCTGCCAGCGCTTGTCGGTGACGAACACCGGCCGCGCGGACGGCTTCACCCGTCGCCCGGCCACGCCCTGTCCCGCCGCCACCGGCAGCACTTGCCCGGCCTTGATGGCGTGGCCCTGCATGCCGCCCAGCCCGCCTTTATGAAACGTGGCGCGAGAACCAAAAAACACTTCGTTATCGAAGCCGCCCGCGATCGCCAGATAGGCCCGCGCGCCGACTTTGGCAAACGTCATTTCCAGCGTCTGCCCGGCTTTGGCAGCGATCGATTCCCACGCGGGCACCGGCACGCCGTCGAGCTTGGCCTGCATGTCGGCCCCGGTCAGCGCAAACACGCCGTCGCGCTGAAAGCGCAGCGTCGGGCCAATGAACTGGCATTCCAGACCTGCCGCGCCCGGCGCATTGCCGACCAGCACATTTGCCAGCCGGAACGACCAGTGGTCCATCGGACCTGACCACGGAAAACCGCACTTGAGATAGCCCTGACGGCCCGGCCAGTCCTGAATACTGGTTTCGAGACCCGGTTTGATGACTTCCAGCATATGCGCTCCTTAAAACCGGGCGTTCTGATCGAGCGTCGAGACCCACGCGCGATAACGCTTCAGGGAAATCTTCTGGTAGCCGACGATGTTGAGCCGGTACGTGCCTTCGGCGCACTGGCGCTCGATGGCGTCGAACTCCTCGCGCGAGACCTGAACAAACCGCACCCGATCCGTCGGCCGTAGCAGGTAAGGCGCTTCCTTGAAGGCGTCGAGCTTCTGCTGCATGTCCCAGATGGGCACCGGCGTGCGGGCAAATATCTGATACCCGCCGGGACCGTCGACCGGATAGATCGCGGTGGCGCCGCCGCCCATGCCGATGGTGCCGGTCTTGGTGTAGGTGCGCGGCGGGTTGTACTTGGGCGCGAACAGGCGGCAGCGTGGGTCCAGCGGCATCATGAACGGCGTGCCGGGCCAGAAGCCGAGCGCCGCCACCCAGTACTCGGTCCCCGAGTGCACGCGCACCAGCTGCGCGGCGTCTTCCAGCCCGTTGATGCGGGCGACAAAGTCCGGGTCGCGCTCCTTGGCCGGGTTGATCTTCTCGATGTACTGGTCGATGGCCTCCACGCTCCAGGGGTCGAGATACATCGCCGGCATGTAGATGAGCCGGCTGTCCAGCTCCACGTCGCTGCTGGAGGCGACCGATTCAATCAGCCGCTTCAGCTCGCGGCAAAGGTCGCCGTAGCCAATGACATCCGGGTCGTAGTGGACCAGCGCGGAGGAAAAGAACGGCGCGATTTCCCCCACGCCCTTCACCTGCTCCCGCGTGATCGCCTGCCCCAAACCCTGGGCGCGAAAATTGAGTTCGAGGTTGAGTTCGTCGCCAAACTCGATCTCGAGGAAGCGGTCCCCCCCGGGTTTGAAGCGCGGTTCTGCGTAAATCATCGCCTGAGCCTTTCTGTTGTGAGCTGCTCAGCCGAGCAGATCAGCCTTGTGGGTCTCGATAAAACCGGTAAACACATCGCCCTGCGCAAACGCCGGATGCGCCACCACGCGGCGCAGGAACTGGACGTTGGTAAAAATGCCTTCGACCTGCGTCTCGGCGAGTACCGCAGCCATCTTCGCCAGCGCTTCTTCGCGGGTGGCGCCGTGGCAAATGAGCTTGGCCACCATCGGGTCGTAGTACGGGGTGATGGTGTCGCCCTCGCGCACGCCGGTGTCGATCCGAACCCCATCGCCCGCCGCCGGCAGGGCGAAGGTCGTGAGCTTGCCCGGCGAGGGCAGGAACATCTTGGCCGGGTTCTCGGCGTATAGCCGGCACTCCACCGCGTGACCGTTAACGGCGATTTCCGCCTGCGTGATGTCGGCCAGCGCCTCACCTGCTGCGAGCCGCAGCTGCAGGCCGACCAAATCAAGCCCGGTGATGCATTCCGTCACCGGATGCTCGACCTGGATGCGGGTGTTCATTTCGAGGAAGAAAAACTCGAAAGTCTCCGCGTTTACGATGAACTCCACCGTGCCCGCGCCCTGGTAGTGCTGGCTGGCGGCGAGCCGCGCGGCGGCCTCGGCCATCTGCTGACGCACCGACGCCGGCAGCCCGGGCGCCGGCGCTTCTTCAATCACCTTCTGGAAACGGCGCTGAATGGAGCAGTCGCGTTCGTAGACGTGAACCGCACGCCCGTCGCCAAACCCAAAGACCTGGATTTCGACGTGCCGCGCGCGCGGGATGTAGCGCTCCAGAAACACGGTGCCGTCGCCGAACGAGCGGGCGGCCATGGTCTGGGTGGCTTCAGCGGTTTTCAGCAACTGCGCCGGATCTTCGACCAGACGCATGCCGATGCCACCGCCGCCAGCCGAGGCCTTGACCAGCAGCGGGTAACCGACCTGCGCCGCCGCGGCCTCAAGGCCGGCCAGTTCGCCGGTCGGGAACCGCGCGCTGCCGGGCACGATGGGCACCCCCGCCGCCTCGGCCAGCGCTCGGGCGCGCGCCTTGTCGCCCATGGCCTCGATCTGCGCCGGGGTTGGCCCGATCCAGACCAAGCCGGCGGCCAGCACGCGGCTCGCAAAATTGGCGTTTTCAGCCAGAAACCCGTAGCCCGGATGAACCGCAGTCGCGCCGGTCGCCGCCGCGGCGGCCAGCAGGGCATCGATGTTGAGATAACTCTCGGCCGCCTTGGACGGGCCGATGTGCACGGCCTCGTCGGCGGTGGCGACGTGCAGGGACTCGCGGTCGGCGTCGGAGTAGACGGCCACCGTGCGGGCACCAAGGGCGCGCGCACTGCGCATGACGCGGCAGGCAATCTCGCCGCGATTGGCAATCAGAATTTTATTCACGGAACACTCGCCGAGGGGCACAGGCCATCCTATGCGACATCGTTTTGGCTTGTAAATCGCGCCGCCAGCGGGCTTGCATCGCCCTGTTATACTCGCCCGACTTCGTCCACGATGCCCGGGGCCCGCATGTATTCACTCGCTGCCGATCGGATCGACAAACTCACCCGTGCGGGACTCGCTTCGCGGCTGCGCACCGGCAAGCGCGGGCTCGAGAAAGAATGTCTGCGCATGCGCCGCGACGGCAGCATCGCCCAGACCGCGCACCCGACGGCCTGGGGCTCGGCGCTGACGCATCCCTACATCACCACGGACTACTCGGAAGCCCTGGCCGAGTTCATCACGCCGGCCTTCGACCGCACGGAAGAAGTGCTGAAGTTCCTGCACGAAGTGCATCAGTTCGCTTACGCCATGCTGCCGGAGGATGAGCTGCTCTGGGCCTCGAGCATGCCTTGCGCGGTGAAAGACGACAGCCTCATTCCGATAGCCCGCTACGGCACGTCCAATACAGGGCGCATGAAGCACGTCTACCGGGTGGGTCTCGATTACCGCTATGGGCGGCGGATGCAGGCCATCGCGGGCGTGCACTTCAACTACTCGCTGCCGCTCGATTTCTGGCCCGGCTATCGGGACGTCACCGGCAGCACGCAGCCGCTGCGTGAGTTCGTCGACGACCATTACTTCGGGCTCATCCGCAATTTTCGCCGTCTGGGCTGGATTGTGCCGCTGTTATTCGGCAACTCGCCGGTGGTGTGCAGTTCGTTCCTCGCCGGGCGCACCTCGCGCTTCAAGCAGTTCGACGAATGCTCACACTACCTGCCCTATGCCACCTCGCTGCGGATGAGCGACGTCGGCTACAAAAACAAGAATCAGGCCGCGCTGGCCATTTCCTATGACGGCCTCACGCCCTACGTCGACAGCCTGAGCCGCGCCATTGCCACGCCTTATCCGGAATACGAAGTGATGGGCCTGTACGACGGCGAGGAGCGCATCCAGCTCAACACCAACATTCTGCAAATTGAAAACGAGTTCTACAGCTACATGCGCCCCAAACGCACCACGCGCCCGGGCGAACGGCCCACGCTGGCGCTGCGCGAACGGGGCGTGGAATACGTGGAAATGCGGGCGCTCGACGTTTACTCCTACAGCCCGACGGGCGTGGAAGAAGAGCACCTCCTGTTCCTCGAAGCCTTCCTCATTTTTTGTCTGCTGGCCGACAGTCCGCGCATTACCGCAGGCGAGCAGTGGGGCATGGAATACAACGAGCTGACGGTCGCCATGCGCGGCCGTGAACCGGGCCTGCTGCTGATCCGGGATGGCGCCAAAGTGCCGCTGGCCGACTGGGCGCGGGAACTGCTCCACGCGCTGCAGCCGATTTGCGAGATTCTGGACGATGGCGCGAACGCGCCGCGCTATGTGCCCGCCCTGCACCGCCAGCTGGCCCTCCTGCAAACCCCGGAAGAACTGCCCTCCGCGCGGGTCTTGCGGGCGCTGCGCGACCGGCGCCAGACCTTTTTCGACTACACGCTGGAGCTTGCGGGCCAGCACGAGCGCTACTTCCGCGAGCGGCCGCTGCGCTCCGGCCTACGCGACCACTTCATGGGGCTGGCGGCCACGTCCCACGCCGAGCAGCGGGCGCTGGAAGCCAACGACCGGATCGATTTCGACACCTACATTGCCCGCTATTTCGCCGATCCGGCCGCTGCCTGATCGCAGGAGACAAGCATGAACCGACGTCGCTGGTTACTGCAGCTCGGGGCGCTGGGCGTGCTGGCCTCGCGCGGCGCGCACGCGGCGGACGCCAGCGACAGCGCGGCGGCGATCCGCGCCGGTTGGCAGCGCTTCCTGCCGGCCAATCACGGGCTGTCCCTGGACCTCACCCCCATCAAGCGTCCGCTCAAGGACTGGCAGGCCGAACTGCCCGGCGACAGCTATGCCGTGCTGTTTGAAGAAGCCACCGAGCCGCCGGGTTCCAGCGGCTATAACCATGAAAAACGGCCGGGCGTGTTTGTCTGCCGGGCCTGCCAGTTGCCGCTGTTCACCTCCGAAATGAAGTTTGAGAGCGGCACCGGCTGGCCGAGTTTTTTCAGCAGCATTCCCGGACACCTCGCCACTCGCCGGGACTTCAAGATTTTCATTCCGCGCACCGAATATCACTGCGTGCGCTGCGGCGGGCATCAGGGTCACGTGTTTGATGATGGTCCGGCGCCCACCCACGAGCGCTGGTGCAATAACGGCGTGGCCCTGCGCTTTTTGCCGCGCGACGGCTAAACGCCCGGCCTAGCGGCTGGCGTGCAAGGCGAAGCTGACCGCGTTGGCCCGCCGGGCTAAAAATAGCCCGCCGCCTAAATTGCGGAAACAAGGCGCCAAGCGCCGCCGATACCAGTCTGCGCTGCGTAAATGTACCGCCCCGTCGGTACGCGACTGGTCGCAGTTTTCGCGCCAGTCTTCGCGGGTCAGGGCCATGAAATAGAGCGCGCCATCGCAACAGCGGCCCAGATTGGCCAGCGCCTGCTCGGCGTCGCGGCGGCCGAGGTACTGCAGCACGTCGTGGCAAATCACCAGGTCGAAGCGTCCCTGATCGAAGTTCGCAATGGACGCCTGCGTCCATCCATAGCGCGCGCAGGCATAGCCACTGATATCCAACCCCAGATAGTCCGCTGCCGGAAAGCGCCGCCGCAGCGCGCTGCGGAAGTGCCCGGTCCCGGCGCCCGCATCGAGGATGCTCGACACCGGCAGTTGCAGCACATCGAGATAGGCGCCAATGAACCGGGCCATTCGGGCGTAGTCCGCTCGCGCGGCCACCCGCGTGGCCGGACTGCCGTAAAAGCGCCGGAAATAGGCCGCATCAAAACTGTCTGCCGCGGGGGATTCCCGGGCCGGGGTTGAAGGAATGCGCATAGGCTGCCGCTAGCGGTTGTCGATGGAACGCAATCGTCCGCGCTGTGACGGACCACCCAAGGATATCGAGATTTCAAAGGACGGCCATGAAAACGATTAGCCGCTGTTTACCGCCACTGGTCGCCGCACTCGCGGCGCCGGGCGCGCATGCGGTAGCGCTGGGCGAGCTACACACGGCAAGTCTGCTGGGCAACCCCTTGCGGGCCTGGGTGGAACTCTACGCAACGCCGGGCGACAACCCGCTCGACTGGCGGGTGGAGGTGCTGCCGGACTACTTTGCCGAGCAGGGCGCCGCACCGCCCGCCGTGTTGGCCGGGCTGCGCGCACGAGTCGCGCTTTCGCCCGAGGGCCGGCCCTATATCGCGATTGAAAGCGCGACCCCGATCGATTACGCCAATCTGGCCTTCCGCCTGCGGCTCGCTAGCGCCAACGAGGCGCTTACCGGGCGCTTCGCGGTCCGCCTGCCGGACATGGCCTCACCCGCACCGCTGGTCAAAAAGGCCCCGCCGCCGCGTCCGCGCAAGGCGGGCTCGGCCCGCCGCGCCCCCACACTGGTCGCCGGGACCGACACCTACGGCCCGGTGCCGGACGGTGAATCCTTGTGGCATATCGCGCGCAAGCTCGCCGGTGCCGGCAACATCAACGTGCTGATGCAGCAGATCCATACCCTCAACCCGGACGCCTTCGTGCGGCGGGATATCGGTCGCCTGCGCGCCGGCGCGGTGCTGAAGCTGCCGGCGGGCAGTGCGCCCGCCGCCGCCACGTCGACACCGTCTACGCCAGCGGCCACGCCGGCCAGCGACGCGCGCACACTAGCCGAGCGCGACCCGGCGCTCAGCGCCAGGCTAAAGGCGCTGGACGCCAAGTTTGCGGCGATTCGGGCGCGCTACGGCAATCCGGCCGCGCCGGTCCCCGCCAGCGTGGCGCTTTTGCCAAACGCACGGCCGACGGGTCAGGTCATTGATGCCCCGGCGCCGGTGAGCAAACCGGCGGTGCCGGTTGCGCTGACGCCCGCGTCGCCGGCCAATATTCCCGCAGTGCCCCCCGCACCCACGCCACCGGCGGCGAAGCTCGTGATTGCGCCAGCGCCGGCCGCGTCAGCGACGCCCGCCGTGGTCAGGCCGGCAGCACCCGCGGCGGCCGCATCGCCAAACACTGCGGCCCGCCGCTTGCTGGAGCCGACGCCGGCGGAGAACGCCCAGAGCGAGGCCTCGGCGGATTCACCGCTGGGCAGCGGACTGGCACCCTACCTGCTGCTCGGCGCCTGCACGCTGGCGGCCGCCGGCGTCTATGCCGGGCGCCGCCTGCTGGCCAAGCGTGCGGCCCGCAAAGCGGGGCAGCACGATCCGGAAGCCGAGGCCAACCTGAAAGCCGAGGTCTCGCGGAAGACCGTCAACCGGGTGCGTCTGGAAAGTGAAATCCGGGCACTGGTGGAACCCACTGGCGCCATGGGTGTGCGGCCCGAGTCGCTTGCCGCGCTGCCGCCGCTCCCGCTCAGCGCGGATGGCGGCGGTGACACGGAGGCGATCGATGCCAGCATCGCGCAGGGTCAGTACGCCGAAGCCGAAGACATGCTGCGCGCGGTCATCGAAGAGAAACCGCGCAGCGTTCAGGCAAAGCTGCGCCTCGCCGAAGTGTTCTACATCACCGACCAGCCGGATGCGTTTGCCGACCTGGCCGAGGAATTGATGATGGGCCACCGACAGGACGTCAGCGACGATGACTGGCAGCGACTGGTGCGTATGGGCAAGATGATTGCGCCTGATTTTGCGCTGTTCAGCGGTCCGCGACCGGTCGGTCTGCGGGCCTGACGCAGGCCGCTCAGGCGGCGCGACTTGCCATGCCTTCGTAGGCGCAGCCCAAGGGCTTGGGCAGCCCTTCCAGCCGCGTCATTTCCAGCCTTTTGATGCCCAGCCCCGCGCCGGTCAGCGCGGTTTCGATCGACAAATCGAGCCGGCAACCGTCCACCAGCAGCCGCTGCAGTCCGTTCAGGCGACGCTGCCAGCGGGCCTCCGCGGGGTCGGGGCTCAGACCAATTTCAACGAAATGAAAGCGACCGCCGGGCTTCAACACCCGGAAAATCTCGGCCGCCACCGCGTCCAGATTGTCGACGCAGCACAGGGCAAACGTACTGACCACGCAGTCGTAGCTGGCGTCTTTGACCGGCAGGCTTTCGGCCCGACCTTCGCGGACGTCGACCGGGAACGGCACCTGCCGCAGTCGACGGCGGGCGCGGGCATTGAGCACCGGATTGGGGTCGACGGTGGTCAGCGAGGTGATCTCTCCGGAGTAGAACATCAGCGTCGAGCCAATGCCGCTGCCGATTTCCAGCACGTGACCGCCCACATATTCCACCGCGCGCTGACGCGCAGCCTCAAAGCCGGGCAGGCGCTCACTCCAGTCCAGCAGGCGAGGCAACACGCGGGTGCGATAAAAGCCCATGGCGCCGGGATACGGCCGCGGGCCGTTCAAGCCGCTCGCGGTGAGCAATCGCTGGGTATGCATGGCAATTCACTCCCGTGGCGGGACGCAGAGGGTTCGGGTGACTGGGTGGCGGGCACCGGCGGCGGGGCGTCCAGCGCCGGGACCGGCAGGCCGGCATTGCGATAGAGGGCGCGCAGGCGTTCCAGCGCGGCCGCATGCCCCTGACGCGCCGCCGCCCGATACCAGGTAATCGCCTCCGCCTCGTCGGCGGTGACGCCCTCCCCGCGGTCATAGCGCTGTCCGAGTGCAAACTGGGCGTCGCGCCAACCGCCGGTGGCGGCCCGCTGCAGCCACAACCAGGCGTTGGTCTGGTCGTAGGGCGTGCGTTTCAAGCTCATCAGCACCTGTGACAGCAACCATTGGGCTTCGGCATTGCCGGCAGCGGCCTGCTGCTCCAGCGTGGGCAGCGCCGCCAGCGGCTTGCCGGACTGCAGCTGCGCGCGGGCGTCCTGCAGATTGGGGTCGGCGGGGACGGCCGGCGCCTCCGCCGACGGCGGTGCCGCATCGGGCGGGGTGACCGGGCGTGGCGGCGGCAAGTCACCATCGACGTTGATGCCGCGACTGCGGGCCAGTTCCAGCGCGTTCATTTCGTCGAGCGAGACCTCGTCCGGCACTGGCACGGGGGCGTTTGGCAAGGTCGAGGGCACAACGTCGTCGTCGGCGGCGGCAGTCGCTGGGGCCGTTGGCGCGGCGCCGGGCGGTGCCGCGGGCGGCAAGGCGGCGGGGGCAGCGCCCTGCTCGTCGGCCGGCGGGCTGATGCCCGCCGCGCGATAGAACTCACTGACGTTTTTCTGCGCCAGTGCATGGCCCTGCTTCGCGGCCGCGCGGTACCAGGTGAATGCCCAGTCGTCGTCCTGTGGCACGCCTTCGCCGAGCAAATAGAGGTTACCCAGCGCGAACTGCGCATCCGGATTGCCCAGTTGGGCGGCGCGCTCATAGAGATCGGCGGCGCGCGCCAAATCGCGCGGCACGCCCTGCCCCTGGTGATAAC
>JAURHQ010000409.1:0-701 GCA_030833185.1 Gammaproteobacteria bacterium
GAACACAAAGCCACTGAACTTGTCTTCTCTTGGATCAACAGATCGCACAGTCGCACTGCGCTCTCTGGGGCCTGGGGCCCAATCTAAAAGAGCATTGAGGATTTCTCGAACACCAAAGTTATTGATGGCTGAACCAAAAAATACGGGAGTCTGTAAACCACCCAAGAAACGCTCTAAATCAAATGGATGGGATGCACCTTGCACTAACTCCACTTCCATTTTGAGTTGTGCCATTTCATCAGGGAACATCTCATGAAGCTTTGGATTATCAATGCCCTTCATCACCTGGAATTCTTGATCAGCGCGATCATTGCCAGCAGCAAACAACAGAATTTCATCATTGATCAAGTGATACACACCGCGGAAATTTTTACCCATACCGATCGGCCATGTCACTGGTGCACACTCAATTTTCAAGACAGATTCAAGTTCATCCAGTAATTCCATAGGATCTCTGGTTTCGCGGTCCATCTTGTTCACAAACGTGATGATCGGGGTGTTTCTCATGCGGCAAACATTCAATAATTTGATCGTTTGCTCTTCAACACCCTTGGCCGCATCGATCACCATCAATGCAGAGTCCACAGCGGTTAAAACGCGAT
Organism: Gammaproteobacteria bacterium; assembly: GCA_030833185.1. Classification (GTDB taxonomy): domain Bacteria; phylum Pseudomonadota; class Gammaproteobacteria. Next base: position 603 of record JAURHQ010000409.1, read on the forward strand.
AAGTATCTTCAGAAAAATCTTGGTGGCCTGGGGTATCCAAAAGATTGACCACATGGTCACGGTATTCAAACTGCATCACCGAGCTGGCCACAGAAATAC
>JAURHQ010000409.1:711-1007 GCA_030833185.1 Gammaproteobacteria bacterium
TCCATCCAGTCAGAAGTGGCGTGTCTGCCACTTTTACGAGCTTTAACAGTTCCTGCCAATTGGATAGCACCAGAGAACATCAAGAGTTTCTCTGTCAGGGTTGTTTTACCGGCATCAGGGTGAGAAATAATGCCAAAAGTCCTGCGCCTTGCGACTTCGCGGACAATATCGTTACTGTAATTCATAGGCTTTTCAATCAAATAGCCCTATAGTTTAGTTTACAGCGCCAAAACTGGCATTAATTGAATATCAACAAGGATTTACAACGGTTAAAAAACCGCCAAGACGCCATGATT
>JAURHQ010000410.1 GCA_030833185.1 Gammaproteobacteria bacterium
CTTTCGCCCGCGAACGGGTGCAGGGCAAGCCCGGTGGTTACACCGGACAGGCCGTGCCGACCATCGTCGAACACCCCGACGTCAAGCGCATGCTGCTGACCATGAAGGCGTCGACCGAGGCCATGCGCGCGCTGGCCTATGTGTGCAGCGTGGCCTACGACCGGGGCGAACTGGAAAGCGATGCCGACACCGCGGCCTGGTTCCGCCGGCGCGGCGATTTGCTGACCCCCATCGTCAAGGGCTGGTGCACGGAGACCGGGCTCGAAATCGCCTCTATCGGCGTGCAGGTGCACGGCGGCATGGGCTTCATCGAAGAAACCGGCGCTGCCCAATACCTGCGTGACGCCCGCATCACCACCATCTACGAAGGCACAACCGGCGTGCAGGCGGGCGATCTGGTCGGGCGCAAGACGCTGCGCGACGGCGGGCAGGGCGCGCGCGAACTGCTGGACGAAATCGACGCCGACAAGGCCGCGCTGGCGGCGCTGAGCGACCCGCGGGCGCTCGCCATCGCCACCGAACTTGCGGCCGCCACCGGCGCGCTCCGTCGGACGCTGGCCTGGTTGCTGGCCAGCGGCGGTGAAGATCCGCGCTTGCCGCTGGCCGGCTCGGCGCACTACCTGAAGCTGTGGGGCATCGTCACCGGCGGCTGGCAACTGGCGCGGGCCGCCCGCCTGTGTCTGGAAGACCACAGCATTGATGCCGCCTTTGCGAGCACCAAGCTCGCCACGGCGCAGTTTTTCGCGCTGCAGATCCTGCCGGAGGCGACGGCGCTGGAGCGCAAGATCGTCGCCGGTTCAGCGAGCGTGGTCGGCTTCGACAGCCTAGCGCTGTAAACCCCGGCGGCCGACGGTCGCGGCTCGCCTCGGCCGCGACCTATCTGCTATGGTGCGGCGGCTTTTCCCCGTG
>JAURHQ010000411.1 GCA_030833185.1 Gammaproteobacteria bacterium
TCAGCGCCAATGGCGACTTCAAGTTCACCGCCGCCGCTGGCCAGGAAAACTATTTCGGATCGTTGCCGACGATTTCTTACACGGTCTCCGACGTGGTCGTGGCCGGCGCCGCCGAGCTGACCAGCGACGCGCAGTTCAGCCTCACCATCACGAACACGAACGATGCGCCGACGGCGGTCAACGATGTCCGCTCGGGCACCGAAGACTCCACGGCGACGGGTAATGTCCTGTCGAACGACGCCGACGCTGAAAACGATGCGCTCACGGTCACTGGCTACGACATCGACGGGCAGACCATGTCCGCTGGCGCACCCGCCACGCTGGCGGGCAAGGGCACGTTCACGCTCAACGCCAACGGCGCGTACACGTTCGCCCCCGAGCCCAATTGGAACGGCTCCGTTCCGGTGGTCACCTACACCGTGTCCGACGGTAAGGGCGGCACCTCCACCGCCACCCTCACCCTGACGCTCGCTGCCGTCAACGACGCGCCGATTGCGCGTCCCAATACCCTGACGACGGCGGAAGACACGGTTGGTAGTGGGAATCTCATCACCGACGCGACCGCGGACTCCGACGTCGACGGCGACACGTTGAGCATCCGCAGCTTCACGGTCGGCGGCGTCACTTACAACACCTTCTCGGGCGGTACCGAGACGGCTACGATCGTTTCGAACAGCGTGACGATTGGTTCGCTCACCGTCACCAAGGCGACGGGTGCGTACTCCTTCACCCCGGCGTCGAACTGGAACGGCAACGTTCCGCTCATCACCTACGTCGTCACGGATGGCACGCTCAACGCGACCAGCACGCTCACGCTCACCGTCACGCCGGTCAATGACTTGCCCGATACGGATAATGATTCGGCCACCGCTGTCCCTGGCTTGACGGTCA
>JAURHQ010000412.1 GCA_030833185.1 Gammaproteobacteria bacterium
GCATGCTGGAGGCGCATCCGCTGGCGCTCGATACCTGGGGCAGTGTGCCGCAACCGGCCTTCGGCAAGGTCGGCGCGATTGAGCCGGAGGTGCGGACATGAACCCCACCAATACATCGAACACTGAGCCACAAGAGGCCCCTTGGGCCACCCAGGCCCAACCCCACCGCGGCCGGGTGGCGGTGGTGACCGGCGCGGCGCGCGGCATCGGGCTGGAGATTGCCTTGCGGCTGGCGCGCGACGGCGCCCACCTGGCGCTGGCCGATACCGATGGCGAGCAGCTGGCGGTCGCTGCCCAGGCGGTGCGCCAAGCCGGCGCCGAGGTCATTACGCAGGTCGGCGACCTGTCGCTGGAAGCCTCGGCCAACGAATTGATGGCCGCCGCGCTGGCCGCCTTTGGCCGCATCGACATCCTGGTCAACAACGCTGGCGGCGGCGTGATCCTGCCGTTCCTGGCGCACACGCCCGAAACGCTGAAACGTACCATCGACCGCAACCTGTGGACGGTGCTCTGGTGCTGCCGCGCGGCGCTGCCGACGATGCAGGCGCAGCGCTATGGTCGCATCGTGACGCTGGGCGCCGACTCGGTGTACAGCGGCCTGTGGGACCACGCCGCCTACAACGCCGCCAAGGGCGGTGCGCATGCGCTGGCCACCGGCCTGGCGCGCGAGTTCGCGCGCGACGGCATCACGGTCAACACGGTCGCGCCCTGCGCGGTCAGCACGCCGCAACTGGTCGAGCTGGGGCAGAAAGATCCGGCGCTGGTGGACAAATTTCTCAGCATCATCCCCATGGGCCGCGCCGCTGACATGGCCGATGAATTCGGCATCGCCCGCCGCGAGCCACACGTTGACCATGTGCCCCTTGGTGCCGTTCGCGGCTTCGGCGGCAA
>JAURHQ010000413.1 GCA_030833185.1 Gammaproteobacteria bacterium
TCGAAGTCGAGGGCCGCAAGGTGGTCATGCTGGCACCGGAACTCGCCGGCGTATCCAGAAAAATACTCGGTGACAAAATTGATAATCTTTCAGGCGAACGCGTTGCCATCATTGCCGCGCTGGATCTGCTGGTTACCGGAATCTGATCCTGGGAATATGGGGTAGCTCAGTCTGCTCCCTATTGTCCCTGCCGAATGAAGTCTGGGACGTCTGGGTCACGCCGGGAACCGCTCTGCCGAGAGCTACGGTGCAGGCCGCGTTGTCGAATCCGGCTTATCGGATCGAGATCGTGGTGACTGCGGTGCAGGTGGAGGTCGCTTGAAACGCTGAACGGATCGGCTAGGCGCAACAAGAGAGCCACGCGGGCAGTGGCTTTCTTGATGAATTGGTGGAGGCGGCGGGAATTGAACCCGCGTCCGCAAGCCCTCTACAGTCAAGACTACATGCTTAGCCTGGTTATTTGGGTTTCGCCTCGCACCCGCCAACCGGCAGGCTGGTGTTTGGCTAGTCGCTTCGACGGATCCACAAGGTTAAGCGACCAAACCCTGCAGAGAGGCTGATGTAAATGACGTTGCACCCCTTTCGGGGCCTGACCCATCAGCAGATCAGTGCAACGTCTAGCCGGTGTTAGGCGGCTAGAGAATAACGCTCGTCGTTGGCGTGTATAGAATTTCCAGCGGATTTACAAGGTAACTGGACCTTGGCATGCCTTGTGCTGCTTTGTAACCCACGTCGAAACCAAGTCGCCCCCAGTCTCTTGCTTCTGAGACATTATCGCATACCGACAAGTTCCCGCAATGTGAAACCGAGACGTCAGAGGCGCCTGATCTGAGTCTTACGAATGGCTATCCTTGGATTCTGTCGCGTGAAGGT
>JAURHQ010000414.1 GCA_030833185.1 Gammaproteobacteria bacterium
GGTGCTCCGGTTGCAGCGCAATGCGACGACACGCGCGCCGTCTGGCCAATGAGGGCCGGAAACATCAGAGTGTCCAGTGCGCACCAGGCGTATAGACGGCGGCCATCAATCTCGAAGATATGCGAAGTCTCGCGCAAGGTGAGGCCATAACCAACGATATTCCCATCACTATCGTACTCGGTACTGGTGGCCCGTTCGAGCACGGCATTCACTTGCTGAGCAGGCCAGTCGAGAGACATGGCAAGTGTCGTTTGCGAAACCGGACGCCCCTTGGCCAGCTCACGCAGCAGCACGACGAACAGCTGCCCGAACCCTTCGGGCTGATTAGCTGGCGCCAGACTTTCAGCAATTTCGGTGATGTAGCGTGTATGTTTCATAGCTATTTCCTTGGGATGCACAGCGCGAAAGCTGCTTTGCTTCTCTGTTTGACACCCGCTTTGATTGCCTTGCGGGGCCACCCGGGTAGATTTCGCAGAGGGCAATCCGCACCTACGAAGCGAATACCGGGCTGTAGAATCGTTATCCAATCACGATTTTCTCGATGGAATGGTCTGCAGCATATGTCGATTAAGCTCTTGGCCCAAGCGGAAGGCATCTTGGACGCTTACGATCTCCACGCCTTGATGCTTGGAGGCCCAATCTTTCGCCGTCACGACCGATGCAAAGAAATGGACGTGGCAACAGAATGACTGACGAATGTCCGCTGTTTCCTGCGGCAGGACCAACGACACTGCGGCGTCGGTCGGTGCGATATCCCGGATTTCGTTCGGCGAAACCGTGAGTGAAACTGGTGCTCCGGTTGCAGCGCAATGCGACGACACGCGCGCCGTCTGGCCAATGAGGGCCGGAAACATCAGAGTGTCCAG
>JAURHQ010000415.1 GCA_030833185.1 Gammaproteobacteria bacterium
CGCCGCGGTGAAGGCGTTGAGCCCGAGGCCTGTCAATAAGAGGCGGGCCGACGACCCGCCGCTGCCGAGGAGGACGAGCAGGGCGGAGCAGGCCAGCGCGCCGGCGAAGGCCGCCAGGGGGAGCACCCAGGCGTTCTGCCAGGCGATTTCTGGGGCCGCTCCCAATAGCAGCGCCAGTCCGAAGAGCGCGCCGCCGAAGACACCCGTCAGGCCGGGGTCGGCGAGCGGATTACGGAAGACGCCTTGCTGCGCGGCTCCGCCGATGCCGAGCGCCAGGCCCGCAGCGAGCGCCGCGAGCACGCGCGGGGCGCGTAACAAAGCCCACGCGCCGCCATCGCCCCAGCCGAAGCCTTGGGCGCCGACGGAAAGGGCGAGGACGACGAGGCCGGCCAGCAGGACAAAGCCCGCCAAGAATGCCTTCGTCGCCGTCATCAGCGACCGAGTTCCTTGAGCAGGTCGCCGAACGGATTCCGCTTCATCGGCGCCGGCGCCGGCGTCGGTTCCCTCGACGCCCGCAATACGGTCACCCTCGGTCGCGACGGCAGCCTGGAGTATTTCCGGAACAACGACGTCAGCATCAACCACGACATCACCGGCGACGGCAACGTCACGTTCCGGGGCACGGGGCTTTCCGGCCAGAGCCATTACGACTACAACGGCGTCAACAGCATCTCACGCGACGCCACCATCACGGTGGACAAGGCCCGTCTCCGGGTCGACGCCCAGGCCAACATCGGCACGAACAATCCCTGGGTCATCGTGAAGCAAGGCGGCCAGCTCTGGTTCCCGAGCTCGCCGACGATCGGCAGCCGCATCCGGCTGGAGGGCGAGGGCTGGCTGGAGGCCGCCGCCACCA
>JAURHQ010000416.1 GCA_030833185.1 Gammaproteobacteria bacterium
CGATGTCCGCCGGGTTGGTCAGCGTCAGGCCGGTCGCGCCCGTGGCGACGACCGCCAGCTTGTCCTGGTAGGCCGCGTCCGAGATCGTGGCGTTGTTCACCGCGAGGGTCTTGGTCGTCACGCCCACGCGCAGGTTGCCCAGCGCGTTCGTGGCCACGTAGGTCGGCGAGGCGAGGTCGTAGGCCGCGCCCGTCACCGCCACGGACTGCGCCGCGAGCGTGGTGTCGGTCAGGCCGGAGAGGCCGTTGGCGTTCGAGACGAGGCCCACCGAGAGCGTGGTCGCCAGCGAGCCGGCCGAGGCCGCGCGCACCGTCAGGTCGCCGGAGGCGCCCGCGAGGAGGTTGCCCGGGTTGGTCAGGGCGAGCTTGGCGTTCGCGCTGGTCGCCGCGACGTCGAGGCTGTCCTGGTAGCCCGCGGCGGTGATCACGTTGTTCGCGATCGTGAAGGTCGCGCCCGCGCCGACGCGGATGTTGCCGAGCGACTGGGTCGCGGCGTAGACCGGCGACGCGAGGTCGTAGGCCGCGCCGGTGATGGCGACCGTCTGGCCGTCGAGGGCGAGGTTACCGAGGCTGGTGACGCCGTTGGCGTTGGAGGTCAGGCCGAGGGCGACCGAGCCCGCGAGCGAGCCGGCGGTGGCGGCCGTCACGACGACGTTGCCGGACTGGCCCGCGAGGAGCTTGGCCGGGGCCGAGAGGGCGAGCGTGCCGACCGCGGTGGAGGCCGCGATGTCGAGGCTGTCCTGGTAGGCCGCGTTGCCGCCCGCGAGGATCGTGTTGGTCAGGGAAGCGGTGAGCGCGCTGCCGGTGCGGACGTCGCCGAAGGTCAGCGCGGTCGCGCCGAGGGTGGCCG
>JAURHQ010000417.1 GCA_030833185.1 Gammaproteobacteria bacterium
TTTGCCTTCGGCGGTGCTGAGGTCGAAGTTATGGATGAGCGCGAAGACCAGCGATCCGATGATCATCAGCGCGAGGAGCTTCCGGCCCATCAGCTCGCCGGGAGCCACGAAGCCGCGGAACAAGGCTTCTTCGATCACCGAGGCGCCGAGCAACTGGAAGAGGAAGACCGCGGGAAGAATGCTCTGCTGGTCGGTGAGGCCGGCGCGCTTCTCGACCGCGGCTTCGGCGATGGTGATCAGGATCGCGCCGGCGGCGGCGGCGATGGACACGGAGGACGCGGCCGCCGCCGCGGCAGCCGGCGAGGCGGCTGCGGCGGCCGGCGACGCGGCCGCGGCCGCTGCGGCGGCGGCGAAGCCCGCCGCCGCGCCGGCGCCGCCATCCGCGACGCCGTCGTCGCCGCGCTCGCATGATCGGTCCGGCGCGCATCAAAGTCTGCGGCATCACCCGCCCGGCGGACGTCGCGCTGGTGCTCGCCTACGGCGCTGATTTCATCGGCATCAATTGCTGGTCCGGTTCGCCTCGCTTCGTCCCCGCATCGGCCCGCGCGGCCCTGCTGCGTGAGATTCCCGCGGACCGGCGGGTGGCGGTGACGGTCAACCCCACGCCGGCGGGGTGCCGGGCGCTGCTCACCGAGGGCTTTGCGATCGTCCAAGCGCACTTCGACCCCCTGCTCAAGGAATGCGACCCCGCGGCGCTGGCCCGCGAGGTCGGGCCGACGCGGCTGTGGTTGGCGCCGAAGTTGGCGAACGGGGCCGCCTTCCCCGCGGAGTTGCTTAGCCTGAGCACGACTTTCGTCCACGATGCGCACGCCAAGGGCGCCTTCGGGGGCACCGGA
>JAURHQ010000418.1 GCA_030833185.1 Gammaproteobacteria bacterium
CGGCTGTTTAATCGGCGGGCAACTGAGTAAGACCATCAGCAGCTCGCGTGTAGCCAGTTATGCACTAGGGCTATCTGGTTTGTGCTGCTTACTCTATCCATGGGTCAAGGATGTGCCTCTTTTGTTGCAACTCATGTTCTGGGCAATCTGGGGTATGAGTGCAGCTGCTGACTCCCCACAACTATCTGCGATCTCTGCAAAGTCCTGTCCACCTGAGTTCGTGGGTACTGCCCTAACCATTCAGAATGCGATTGGCTTTGGTATCACCATGATCTCAATACAGCTGTGTACGGTATTAATGCCGTATCTCAATCACTATATTAGTTGGGTGCTGTTACCCGGGCCCATTTTGGGACTGCTACTACTAAACCGGGTGAGAAGATCTAAATAGATCTAGGTTCTGATGCTGATTGATCAAGACCTTGGTATATCAAAAGTGGTCGGAGTACAAGGATTCGAACCTTGGACCCCCTGCTCCCAAAGCAGGTGCGCTACCAGGCTGCGCTACACTCCGACGGACCCTTATTATAGCCTGAATAGCGTATAGAAGCTCTCCTCCACAATAGGGGGCTTGACAGCTCCTGTACCATAAGGCTTATGTCGTTCATTGCTAACTCCCGCGCAACTCTTCGCCCACTAAGGCTCTGGGTCTGGCTTGGCTTTTTGCTACTAAGCCTGGTTACCACCCAATGGCTTGGGCTACAACATAGCGTTGATCACCCCGCGAGTGGGCATGCTGTTCAATTAAAAGCAGAAAATACACACGATCGGTGTAATGATGAGTCGCATTCATTCTTTGCGCTTTTGGGTCATGATGAGAGCTCCATTG
>JAURHQ010000041.1 GCA_030833185.1 Gammaproteobacteria bacterium
GGGGGCGGCGGCGACGGCGGCGCCACCGGGACCGTGGGCAAGCAGCCCAGCCGCGCGGTGAACTCAAAACACGAGCCGGCGCCCTCCGTGCTCGTCGCCCAGATTTCGCCCTGCATCAGCTCTACGAGCTGCTTGCAGATACTGAGCCCGAGGCCCGTGCCGCCAAAGCGACGGGTAGTGGAATCATCGGCCTGGGTAAAGGGTTTGAAAATCTTGGCGAGCGCCGCTTCGCTGATGCCGATGCCGTTGTCGGTCACGCTAAACCGGAGGACCGCATGCTCCGCTTCGCGGTGCTGCTCGACCACCCTTACGCGAATGACGCCGCCACGCGAGGAAAACTTGATCGCGTTGCCGACCAGATTGCTCAAGACCTGGATGATCCGCCGGTCATCCCCCAGATAGCCGTCGAGCGGCGGGAGTTCACCGCCGACATCCAGCTGCAGGTCGGCATCCGATGCGCGCAGGCTGAACTGTTTTTCCAGCCGGCCCAGCACTTCGCCCAGCCGGAACGGCTCGTTGGCCATCGGTAGTCGACCCGCTTCAAGCCGGGAAAGATCCAGGACGTCATCGACCAGATGCAGCAGGGTCTCACCGCTCAGCATTGCCATTTCCAGATATTCGCGCTGCTCGTCCGACATTTCGGTCTCCATGAGCAGCCGCGTCAGCCCCAGCATGCCGTGCAGCGGCGTGCGGATTTCATGGCTCATGTTGGCCAGAAAACGTGACTTGACATCGGAAGCCCCGCGCGCTTCCTGTTCGGCCCGCTTGAGCTCTTCCTGCTGGTTGCGCAGTTGCTCCGACAGGCGTCGGAAATCGCCCAGCGCGGCCTCGTTGGTTTGCATGATGAACAGCGTTTCGACGAGGCCGTAATGCGCCGGCAGGCTGTCCATGGTCAGCCCGTGCGCGGCAAACTCCTTCGCCTGCTGAAACCAGGGCGCACCCAGAAACACACCCCGGTCGCCAGCGGGGTCGACCACAAACTGCCCGCGCAATTTGAGCTGGCGAGGCAGGTATTCAAGGATGAGATATTTGCCCGCGAGGCCGGCGAGGCTACTGAAGTTCATCGCCATGCCCGACGGTCGCAGCGATTTCAGCAGTTCCGTTGGACGCAGGGTTTCGCCGGGCGCCGGGTGCAGCCGGACCAACGCAGCACCACGGCTGTGAATGACATCGTCCGCGCCAATCAGCAGATGAAAGGTTTCGGCGGCGAGGATGCGGCCCAGCAGGCCGGGCTCCAATGGGGCTAAGGCGTCGGTCATCAAATCACTGCAGGACGACTTCAAAGAGGTCGTGGTCTGCGCCTTCGTCCTTGCGCTGCAGACGGGTGACCGTCACGGGCTGGCCGTAGACCTCGGCCATGCCATCCAGCAGGCCGTGCACCATGGCGGCGAGGCCGCTGCGTTCCGAACGATAGGCCACCTGCAGACGGCGCTCGTCGATGGCCACGGTTTCAAACCGGGGCATGACCATGTCGGGGAAGACCAGCGTCAGGTGGTCGTGCAGCGAGGGCAGGTTTTGCAGAAAACTGAACAGGTCGTTACCGAGCATGCTGAACATGTGCGCATAGCCCTGCTGCCCGGTGTAGCGGCTCCAGTAGCGGCCAAAACTCACCAGCACCTCGTCGGCAGAAATACCCAGCACCTCCGCACAGGCCCCGACCAGCTTGAAGGTCAGGGTGTCGTCGTAACGTTCGAGCGTGACGAAGGTGAAGGGATCGATCTCAGCCAGCGCACAGACCTTATTCCAGCCCTCTGGTCCGCTGAGGGAGAGCACCAACTCTTCGATGGCTTTGTTGACAATTCCGTACACGGGGAGGTTTCCGCTGATGGCCCTGAGAGCGACCGCCGCAGTATAGCCCCCGGCCCGCGAGGGGTGTCACGTTTGTGACATCCCGAACAGATGATGTTCGAGGTGGACCATGCCGCGCTCGCCGTCTGGCCCTTCCAGCCAGCACGGAAACTCCGTCGGACCGAGGCGCTTGCCGGCGGGGAGGCGCGTCAGGCCGGCCCGGCCCAGCGCGGCGCCCTGAGGATAGCGGTCAACTTCCACGACCGGGCCTGCTCCCCGCCACACGCCGGCGCTGCCGCCGTCCTGCCAGCCTCCGTAGTAGCCCAGCCCCTGCACGTCAGCCGGGGTCCCGGCAGCGCGAAGCCGGTACTCCCGCCAATGGCCGCTGCCGTCCATCAAGGCAAAGCTGCCGCCGACCACGTTGTGCGTGCCGGGCGCATGTTCCAGCGCGTGTCGTATGGCGGTCAGCCGCACCCGACGCCCGTCCGGAAAATCGAGGCAGCCCTCAAAGTCCAGCGTCGTGCCATCGCGGGCTTCGTGGGTGTTGAAGAAGCCGGTGTAGGCATCGGTGGCGAATGGCGCCCAGAGGCGGAAATGACGATGGTCGATTTCATCTTCGTCCCGCGCCACGCCGCCGCTGGCCACTTTGGGCCCCATGCCGGCGCGCACGCCCCAGCTGTGGTCGCGCAGCGACGTCCAGTCGGTCGCGGTCACGGTTTCATCATCACGCGTCACGGTGCCACTGACGCGGCAGATTTGCGTGTAGCGCAGCATGTCGTGGATAAGTTGGCCGTAGCGCCGAAAGCGATAGGGCGTCTCCAGAAAAGGCGCTGCGCGCGCGGTGAAATGCAGATCAAAAGTAAAACCCGCGCCCGCTTCCTCAAGGCGCAGGCTGACCGCCTGCAGCGGCTGGTGAATCTCGATGCTGAGCGGGCCGACTGTCAGTTCGTTGCTGTGCGGCCGAAGCACGCGCGAGACGCGCAGCACCCGTTGCTCGCCGCGCCGGGCAAGCCCGGCGAAGCCGTCGATGACGTTCATGTTCGGATGCAGGCGCAGGCCCGCGACCACATACCAGTCCTCGGCAAATGCAGCGCAAAAGTAACCGTCGTTGAAGTGAACGTCCGAGGTGTAAGGGATGTTGAACGGCGTGGGATGCTGGTGGAACGGGTATTCGTCCGCAGCGGTGATCTGCATGGCCGGTGACTCAGGGCAGGCCGGCGCGCGCGGCGCCACTGCGCAGCGCCAGCGTGGCGACCAGGCCCACGATGACCCCGAATACCACGTAGTAGGCGGCGGCGATGGGCTCGCCGGTCACGCGAATGAGCCAGGTCACAAAAAATTGGGCGAAGCCGCCAAAGAGCATCACCGCGAGGTTGTAGGCCAGCGACAACCCGGTGGAGCGCACGCCGGTGGGGAACTGGTCGGCCACGGCGGTCGCGATCGGGCCGTAGTAAATGCCAATCAGCGAACAGAAGGTGACCTGCACCACCACCAGCCGCATCAGTGATGGCGCGGCGTGCAGCCAGTGGAACAAGGGCAGTAACACGACCAGCAGCAACCCGATGCCCAGCAGCATGGGCAGCTTGGCGCCGATGCGGTCCGAGAGGTGCCCGACGGTGGGAATCAGCGCGGTCATGCACAGCAACGCGATGACCTGCGCAAAGAAGGCCTCGCCCAAGGGCAGGTGCAGCTGGGTGCGGGCAAACGTCGGCATATAGATGAGCACCACGTAGTAGGTGATGGTGCCGCACACCGTAAGCCCGAAGGCGATCAGGGCGCCGCGCCAGTGCGTGCGCAAGACCTGCCCCAGCGACTGGCGCGCCGGCGCGCTGGCCTTGACCTCGAGGAACTCGGGCGTCTCCTCGAGATGTCGTCTTACCCACATGCCGACCGGTCCGATCAGCAGGCCCACCGCAAACGGCAGGCGCCAGCCCCAGCTCTCCAGTTGTTCAGGAGTCAGAACCAGCGTCACAAACATGCCGGCCAACGCGCCGCCGAGTGCCGCAAGACTCAACCCCACCTGCTGCAAAGAACCATAGAAGCCGCGCCGGCCCGGCGGCGCGCTTTCAACCAGAAAAGAAGTGGCAATCGCGTACTCACCGCCGGTGGCGAAGCCCTGGAGCAGGCGCGCCAGCACAATTGTCAACGGCGCGCCAATGCCGATCGCCGCGGGCAGCGGTGCGAATACGATCAGCGCCATCGCGACCGTCATCATGCCGATGATGATTTGCAACGCTGCTTTCCGCCCATGGCGGTCGGCATACATGCCCAGCACCATGCCGCCTACCGGCCGCATGAAAAAGCCCACACCGAAGGTCGCGGTGGTCAGCAACAGCGCGGAGTATTCGTGCTCTGCCGGGAAAAACAGTTTGCTGATGATGACGGTCATAAAACCGAACACCACGAAGTCGTACCACTCGAGGGCGTTGCCAATCACCGCAGCGGCGACTTGGCGGGAGCGTGTCGGATTGTTGTTCATGGATCTTCTTGAGTAAGCGCACCGGCGCGCGAGACGCCGGCCCGGGGATCAGGTTGCGAGATGGGATTGGGCTTCCGGTCGCTGCGCTAGCGCCTGCGCTTCGCGCGCGAGAAAGCGCGCCACCCGCGCGGGCGGGAAACCAATGCTGTGCAAGCCAACGGCGGAATTCGCCACTTCCCGATAGGACAGCAGGCGCCCGTCGCGCAGTTCGCAGATCGACACGCCTTCAAACAGCGCGCGCTGGCCTTCGCAGCCGGGCAGTTTCGACTCGTAGCTAAACACATAACGCGCGTAGCCCAGGCTGCCGTTATCCACCACATCGTGCAGATCCCAGCGGAAATCCCGCGCATCGCGGTGGAAATAGTCTTCCACCATGCGGGCGATGTCCGCGCCGGCAAACGCGCCGTAGAAGCAGTCGTGGTAGACCCCATCGGGGGTAAAGCAGGCGGCGGTCGCCGCGCCATCGCCGCGGCAGGCCGCAACGGTCATCGCAGTAAGCAGGCTAGCGAAGCTCATCGGCATTCACCTCGAAATCCCAACGTTGACGAGGCCCGTGCCGCCGTCTGGCGGCACGGGCGAACGGACTAGCCGAGTTGCCGCAGCAGCAGGGCGTTGACGGCATTGGCGGCCTCAAGATGCAGCAGGTGTCCGATCCCTGGCAGCACCTCGGTCCGCACCGCCGCCGGCAAGCCTGAGGCCTGTTCCGCCGGGATGATCGCATCGCGATCCCCCCACAGCACCTGCACCGGACAGGCCAGCGTCGCCAGCGCATCGCGCAGCACAAGCGTTTGCGTCTCGCCGCTGCAGAAGCCCTCGGCAATGGCGGTGAGCGCTGCGGGCACCCCGTCTACCCGTTTGAACTTCAGCATGTCGTCGACCATCTGGCGATTGACCAGTTCCGGGTTGGCGACCAGCTGCTGCAGCAGCGGCTTCAGTTCCTTGCGCGATTCGGCGGCCACAAAGCCCCGGAGATAGGCCCCGTTGATGGACTGACCCAGAGCAGCCGGCGCCAGCAGGGACAGGGAACTGACCCGACCGGGCGCCTTGACCGCCGTCTGGAGCGCGATCGCACCGCCCAGCGAGTGGCCGACCAGATGCGCCGCACTCACGCCCACCGCATCCATAAACGCGAGCACGGCCGCCGAAAGTCCCGCCACCGAGGCATCGGAGACGGCTTTCGAGGACTGCCCGTGACCGGGCAGGTCCAGCGCATAAACGCGCGCCCGGGCTGCCAGCGCATCGTGGTTGAAGAGGAAATTGTCGAGGTCGCCGCCGAAGCCGTGGATCAGCACCACTGCCGGTCCCGACTCACCGCGCACCGAATATCGCAAGCGGTACCCGCCAGCGTCGGCCCACGCATAGACCGGCCCGCTCTCGCCCTCTTCGGCCACCGGGGGCACGTAGCTGGCGAGAAACTCGGCGACGAAGGCGTCGACCGCGTCATCGCTGACGCTGTCGTCGGCCAGCACGCCGAGCAGCGCGCCGATGGGCAAAACGTCATCGACGCCCGCCACCCGCCGGCGCAGCGTGCCGGCGTCCAGCGCCTCGAAGGTGTTGGCAATTTTCTCGGTTTCGATATCCATCACCGGGTCGCCGGCGCTGAGGCGCTGGCCCTCTTCGGCCAGCCATTCGACGACCTTGCCTTCGGTCATCGAGAGCCCCCACTTGGGCATGGTGATTGGGGTGATCTGGCTCATCAGGCGTACTCCATCAGCTTGCGCACGGCGGCTTCGATCCGTGCGGGACCGGGGATGTAGAGATCTTCGAGCACACCGCTGAAGGGCACCGGCGTGTGCGGCGGGGTGACCATCTCAATCGGCGCCTGCAGGAACCCGAAGCCCTTCTGCGCCACCATGGCGGAAATATCCGCCGCCATGCCACAGCGCGGGGAGGACTCGTCGACAATCACCAGCCGTCCGGTGTTTTCCACGCTTTCCAGAATGGTGTCTTCATCCAGCGGTGAGGTGGTGCGGGGGTCGATGATTTCGCAGCTGATGCCTTCGCGGGCGAGCGCCTCAGCGGCCTTCTTCGCGTAACTGACCATGCGCGCCAGCGCGACGATCGTCACGTCGCTGCCCTCTCGCACCACGTTCGCCTCACCGAAAGGAATGGTGTAGGCCTCTTCCGGCACTTCCCCTTCCATCGCATAAAGCGCCTTGTGCTCGCAGAAGATGACCGGGTCGTCGTCGCGGATGGCCTGAATCAAGAGTCCCTTGGCGTCGTAGGGCGACGACGGAACCACCACTTTCAGGCCGGGAATATGGGTGAAAATGGGATACAGGGTTTGCGAGTGCTGGGCCGCCGCGCGAAAGCCGGCGCCGATCATGGTGCGGATTACCACCGGCGTTTTCGCCTTACCGCCAAACATGTAGCGAAACTTGGCCGCCTGGTTGTAGATCTGGTCGAAGCACACGCCGAGGAAGTCGATGAACATGAGTTCACACACCGGCCGCATGCCGCAGGCCGCGGCACCGACCGCCGCGCCAACAAACGCGGATTCGGAAATCGGCGTGTCCATGATGCGGTTGCCATATTTGCCGTAGAGGCCTTTGGTGACCCCGAGCACCCCGCCCCAGGCGTCCATTTCGCCGTCGCCGCCGGTACCGCCGACGACGTCTTCGCCCATCACGATGACCGTCGGGTCGCGCGCCATCTCGTGGTCCAGCGCTTCATTGATTGCTTGCTGAAACAAAATTTTTCGTGCCATGACGTGCGCTCCTCAATACTTGATGTAGACGTCGGTCAGCAGATCTTCGGGCGTCGGATCCGGCGCGCTGCGCGCGGCGGTCACCGAGTCGTCGATCAGACGCTGCACTTCGTCGTCAATGGCGGTGAGTTCTTCCTGAGCGATGTTGTGCTCGGTCGTCACGCGCTTGATGAAGCGCTTCAGGCAGTCTTTGACCTCGCGGATATTCTTTACTTCATCCGGCGCCCGGTAGTTTTGGTTATCACCTTCGAAATGACCGTAGAAGCGGTCCAGTTTGACCTCGACCAGCGAAGGACCTTCCCCGCGACGCGCGCGCTCGACGGCCGTTTGCATGGCGTCGTACACGGCAAAGAAGTCGTGCCCGTCGACCGTGACCGCGGGCATGCCAAAGCCGGCCCCACGGGTGGAGATGTCTTCGCAGGACACCGAGAACTTGGCCGACGTGGCTTCGGCATAGCCGTTGTTTTCCGCCACAAAAATGGCCGGCAATTTCCACACGGTGGCGAGATTCATGCTCTCCAGCGTCGTGCCCTGATTGGACGCACCGTCGCCGAAAAACGCCACCGCCACGCCGCCCTTGCCCTTGAACTTCGCCGCCAGCGCCGCGCCGCAGACCAGCGGTGAACCGCCGCCCACAATGCCGTTAGCGCCCAGCATGCCGGTATAGAGATCGGCGATGTGCATGGAGCCGCCCTTGCCGCGACAGGTGCCGGTTCGCTTGCCGAAAATCTCGGCCATCATGCCGTTCACTTCTACGCCCTTGGCGATGCAGTGGCCGTGGCCGCGATGCGTGCTGGCGATTTTGTCGTCGTCGTTCAGATGCATGCACACACCGGTCGCTGAAGCTTCTTCGCCAGCGTAAAGATGCACGAAGCCCGGGATGCCGCCTTTGGCGAACTCCACATGCACGCGCTCTTCAAACTCGCGAATCGTTTTCATGCGCCGGTAGGCTTCAAGCAGGTCTTCTCGGGACAGAGCCATGGAACCTCCCCTCTCTGGAACTTTTTATTGCGAGTGGCCACCGCGCAAACGGCATCGCCGATTGCGGGTTTGTCGCCCGTCGAACAACCGGCGACGGGCTAAGGTTAACACTCAAAAAGGCGGCACTACCCGCCACTTTTGATGCTGCATTTGCACATTCAAAGTCGCGCGGATCGCGACCCTCGCCTGCGTCCGGCGCCGCCTCTAGAATCGGGCCTCACGCCGACCCGACGGCGCCTGTTCCGGATCTGATCAACCCCTTAGCTGGAGATTTCCCATGCCCTTGTCCGCCGAATCGCTGGCCGTGCTCGATGTGCTGCAAAAAAATGGCGTGCAGCCCCTGACCGCTTTCCCGCCGGCCGAAGGCCGTGCCTATTTCAACGCCGTGTTTGCCACCAGACCCGAAGATCAGGAGCCGGTGGCGAGCGTGCGCGATCTGACGATTCCCGTCGCAGGCGGCGAAATTCGCGCCCGGCTTTACGCGCCCAAGGCCGGCAAGTTGCCGGTGCTGGTGCACTACCACGGCGGCGGCTGGGTGCTGATGGGACTCGAAACCCACGACGGCTACTGCCGCCAGCTGGCCAACGCCTCCGGGGCTGCGGTCATCGCGGTGGAATACCGCAAGGCGCCCGAGTTCAAGGCACCGGTGCTGGCCGAAGACTGTTTCGCTGCGCTCAAGTGGGTCATCGCCAATGCGACGGACTTGAACGTCGACACGGCGCGTCTCGGCGTGGTGGGCGACAGCGCGGGCGGCAATCTGGCCGCGGCCGTTACCCTGATGGCGCGCGATGCGGGCATTCCCATCAAGTGTCAGGTGCTGACCTATCCGGCCGTGGACGCCACGCTGTCGGCGGCCTCCATTCAGGAGAACAAGCAGGCGCCGCTGCTGGGCGAAGCTGAAATGAAGTGGTTCTACGGCTACTACCTCGACGGCGCCAGCGTCGACGCCCGCCATCCGCTGGTCTCGCCGCTGTTCGCGAGCAGCCACGCCGGCCTGCCGGCGGCGTTTGTGTCGACGGCCGAGTTCGATCCGCTGCGGGACGAGGGCGAGGCCTATGCGAAGCAACTCGCCGCGGCCGGGGTAACCGTCGAAGCCAAGCGCTACAACAGCGTGTTTCACGGCTTCATGCTGATGTCGAAGATCATTCCTGAAGGTCGCCAGCTGCTGGCCGACCAGGTCGCGTTCCTCGCCCGACAGCTCTAAAGGAGATCGGTGATGCCATGGCCCTAGCGACCATCGGGGCCATGGCGCTGACGTCACGCTGCATTGCAAAAATAAATCGGGCCTCAGGCCGCGGGCTCTGTTATTCTCCCCCCGCGACCTGTTCTCCAGTCTCTCTGGTCGCGGCCATTCCGGCCTACGCTTTGTGCTTACATTCGATCTGCCTGCCCTCGCGACTGGCGTCTGGGGCTCCCCCTGACGACAGGCTTATCACGTTTACTTTCGTTCTGGAGTTTCATGTCTGATTTTTCTGACCTCGGTTTGCCCGAGGACTTGCTGCGTGCCGTGCGCGAACGCGGCTACACCACCCCTACCCCCGTTCAGGCCAAGGCCATCCCGATCATTCTGGACACGCGCGACATCATCGCCGGCGCCCAGACCGGCACCGGTAAGACCGCGGCCTTCGTGCTGCCTTTGCTGGCCCGCCTCGGGACCCAGTTCAGCGGCCCCGCACGCCGTCCGCCGCGTGCGCTGGTGCTGACCCCCACCCGCGAACTCGCCGCCCAGGTGGAAGAAAGCGTGCAGATTTACGGCAAGTATTGCCGACTGCGTTCTCTAGTGATGTTCGGCGGCGTCGGTATCAACCCGCAGATCGACGGCTTGCGCCGTGGTGTCGATATCCTGGTCGCCACGCCGGGCCGCCTGCTTGATCACCTCGGTCAGCGCACGGTTGACCTCTCGGCGGTCGAGATTCTGGTACTGGACGAAGCCGACCGCATGCTCGATATGGGCTTTATCAAGGACATCCGCCGCATCATTTCGGTGTTGCCCAAGGTGCGGCAAAACCTGCTCTTTTCCGCGACCTTTCCGCCGGAAATCCGGGAACTGGCGGGCTCGCTCATGCGCGATCCGGCGCAGGTCGAGATTGCCCCTCAAGGCACGACGGCAGAGCGCATCCAGCAGCATGTGATCGTTTGCGATCGCAGCCGCAAGAAAGATTTGCTGGTCGAGCTGTTCCAGACCCGGCAGTGGCAACAGGCGCTGATCTTCACCCGCACCAAGCACCTCGCTAACCGGCTGGCCGAACAACTGGATGCTCAGGGCATCACGGCGATGGCGATTCACGGCAACAAGAGCCAGACCGCGCGCACCAAGGCGCTGTTCGAGTTCAAGAACGGGCGCCTGCAGGCGCTGGTGGCCACCGACATTGCGGCGCGCGGTATCGACATCAGCGAACTGCCCACGGTGGTGAACTACGAATTGCCGATGGTGGCTGAAGACTACGTCCACCGCATTGGCCGGACGGCGCGAGCCGGCGCGAGTGGCGCCGCCTATTCGCTGGTCTGCGTCGATGAGTATCGTTTGCTCGAAAGCATCGAGCGGCTGACCCGGCAGCGCTTCACGCGCGAACGGGTGGAAGGCTTTGAGCCGGATCCGAATGCAAAACCGCAGCCGATTGAAACCGGTCGCGGGCAGCGCGGACCACGGGCACCAGGGCAACACGGCGGTGGCGACGCCGTGCGCCGCCACGACGCCCCACGTCGCCCGGAGCCGGGTAATGAAGCGCCCCGTCGGAGTGGTCCGGCGCCGGACGGCCAGAGTCGCAGCAGTCAGCCGGTGGACGGCAACCGACGACCAGCCCCGGGCGGTGACGCCCAACGGCGCGCGCCGGTAGACGGTAACCGACGCCCGGCCGGCGGCAACAACGGCAATGCCAACGGCAACTACCAGCAGCGGCAACGCGGTCGTTAGCAGGTCCTGATCCGCCGACGGCAGCCCCTGCCGTCGGCGGTCCACTCGCGGTCCACCCTAGAACACAATCTCCACGCCCGCCTGCACCAGCAGCGGCATGCCCACGCGGATTCCTCGCGTGCGGTCCACGATGTAGTCCCGGTCCAGCAGATTCTTTGCGGTGACAAAAACGCTTGCGCCCCAGCGCCCCAGCGGCGCGGTGGCGGCGGCGTTAAACACCAGCGACGGCTTGATGAGGCCCACCTGTCCGTTGCCATTCGCAGCCGCCACCGGGGTGTTGGCGAAATCTGAAAACTGCTCATCCGTGTAAACCGCTTCCAGCCGCAGATCGACGCCTGTTTCGTGGGTAAACCCGATGCCCGTCGTCGCGAGATGCCGCGGCGCGTAGGGCAAGCGATTACCCGCCAGCGAGCCCGCCACCACCGAACCGTCCGCCACCTGCCGCACCGGCGTTTCCTGATCGGCCGTTGGCAGCCAGGTCCACGCTGACTGCAGATAAAAATTGTGGCGCGTGGCCGCCAGTTCGCGGCTGTCGAGCCGGCCTGAGAGTTCCGTCCCTTCGTACAGCGTTTCGCCCTGCGCGAGCGGCGTGCTGCCGCCGGCAATCGAGCCAACCTGAATCTGATTGTTGAAGTCGTTGCGGAAGAACGTGAGCTCCAGCCTGGCACCTGGTCGCGGCGTGCTGCGGAGGCCGAACTCGGCGTTCCAGCTGTCCTCAGGGTCGACCTCGGTAAACGTCGCTGCGGCGGCACCGCTAGCGGTCACAATCAGGTCTTCGGTGCGCGGCGGCGCGAAACCACGGTGCACGCCGGCGAACAAGGTGTACTGCGGGCGCGGGTTCCAGGTCGCGCCGAGGCCCGGGATCACTTCGGTAATGTCGGTGTCGCCGCGCGCGCCGGTCAGGCGATTGACCCGCTGGTTGTCCACGTATTCCACGCGCAAGCCCGGGGTCAGCGTAAATTCACCGAGATGCAGCCGGTTCTGGATGAACATCGAGTAGGCGTCGACGTCGCGCGCATTGTTTTCCGACAGGAGGCCGCCGCGGTCAGTCGCGAAGAGGCCGTTGCGCTGCTGGCGGTCCTGCGTTTCAAAGTGCGCGCGTACGCCTACCTGAAGATCATTGGGGATGCCAAATGCGTCGTAATGGGCCAGCAGCCGGGGTTCAAATCCCCAGGTGTAGTAGCTACGCAATCGCCCCTGCGTCGACGCGCAGTCAACCGGGCTGACGCGGGCACCCGCAAGGCGAGCGTTGGTGAACGCCGCGCCGCACTGGCCATCGCTGGTGCTGCTGGACTGGCGCCACCAGTCGCGGTTGAAGTGGGTGAAATAGGCGCTGGAAATGAGCGTTACCGCCTCACCGAGAAAAATTTCATGGCTTAGCGAGGCGCCCGTGCGGTCCAGCGTGAAGGCATCTTCCTTGAACGGGTTGTAGCGATAGCCAAAATTGCGCAGTTCGGCATCGGTAATGCCGCTGTAGCTGAGCATCGAATCTTCGCTGTAGTAACTGGCTTTGAACGTAATGGCCTGATTGCCGGCAATCGGCAGCACGGTCTTGAAGCTGAGATCATCCAGCGCGGTGCTTTCGTTATCTCGCGCGCCATCGGCCTCCTTGTGGTGATAGTCGAAGAGCATGCGTTTGCCGCCGAGACGCAGGCCGCCGTTGAAATAGTCCTGATTGCCGCCGGCCAGCGTCAGCCGTCCGCTCAAAGCCTCCGGTGGGCGCGGGGTGAGGTAATTGACCACCCCACCCACGGTTTGCGGGCCGAACAGGATCTGCTCCGAGCCTTTCAGCACCTCAATGCTGTCGAAACGCTCGATGGGCGGGTGGTAATAGCTCGCATTGTCGCCGTAGGGGGCGTACGCCAGCGGCAGGCCGTCTTCCAGTAACAGCACCTTCGTCGATCGATTGGGGTTAAGGCCGCGCAGGCCGATGTTGGGGCGCAGGCCGACGCCTTCCTCGTCGCGCACATGCACGCCCGGCGCCTTGCGCAAGGCCTCATTGGCGGTAAACACCCGACTCAGGCGCATTTCGCGCTCGTCGATCACGCTGGCAGAACCGGCAATATCCGGCAGGCGATCGGCACCGCCGACCACTTCGACCGTCGGCAGTACGTCCTTTATCGGTGGCCGGGTGTCGCCGGTGGATTCAGCGGCTAGCGCGCTGCCGGAAAGCGCGCAGGAGAACATCGCGTAAGCGGAGAACGAGAGACGAGGCATGGGGAGACTTTCGCAGTGAATTACTAATGCGAATTATTCTCAATAAGATTTAGAGCCGTCAAGCGACGACCGGGAACCCGCCTCAGCCCTCAGGTCGAGGAGGGTTAATTCAGGATGTCGGGCGGGAAGGCAATCCCAACCAGTGCCACCAGACGGCAGCGGTATCGCGCAATCGCCAGATGAAGACTTTTAGCTTGATCTCAGCCGCCGGCGAGCTCGTCGTCGGCCGCGTGAGCTTGTGCTTGACGACGCGCCAGCACCTTGTCGATGCGCGGTCCATCCATGTCGAGCACCTCAAAAACATGCCCGTCGAAAACCACTTCCTCACCTTCGACCGGCAGGCGTTCAAGTTGCCACAACAGGAACCCGGCAAGGCTGTCGAAGCTGCGTTCTGCCGGCAGCGAGACCAGGCTCAGTCGATCGGAGACCACGTCGATTAACATGCTGCCGTCGATGATCCACACGCCGGGCTCGCGCTGGCGCATGGTTGGCTCAGCCGGGTTTTCCTCGCCCAAATCGCCAATGATGGCTTTCAACACATCGGCCACGGTCACGATACCGGCCACCTCGTCGGCGTCGTCGACGACCAGCAGCAAATGGGCGCTGGTATTGCGGAGCAACTGCAAGGCCTCGGTCGCCGGTAGGTCCAGTCCCACGCGCGGTGGCTGGCACAGCACGCTAGCGAAGTCAGGCTCGCCGCCCGCCAAC
This sequence comes from Gammaproteobacteria bacterium, assembly GCA_030833185.1. Taxonomy (GTDB): domain Bacteria; phylum Pseudomonadota; class Gammaproteobacteria. The sequence continues at coordinate 13,795 of JAURHQ010000041.1, forward strand.
TGCAGCGCCAGCAGGTCTTTGGCCTGCAATACGCCAACGACCGTGCCCGGAACGCCGCGCAACGCGATAAGGCGCGTGTGGCGAGTCGCCGCGACGGCGGCCCAAATCTCTGCGGTATCGAGGTCGAGGTTGACCGTAGCCAGATCTTCGCGGGCGGTCATGATGAGTTCGGCCCGCCGGTCAGCCAGACGCATCACGCCGCTCAGCATTTCCTTTTCAAACTGTTTGAGGACGCCGGCTTCGGCCCCCTCGTGAATCGCCGCGCGCACTTCCTCTTCGGTGATGGTCGGCGACGCGTTTTCGCTGCCACCGGCCATCCGCAGCATGAAACCGGAAGCCACATCCAGCACCCGCACAGCGGGTCGCGCAACCCTCAGCAACCACCGCAGAGCCGGCGCCACGGTCACGGCGATGCGCTCGGGCTGCCGGAGCGCGAGCTGTTTAGGCACTAATTCGCCGACCACGATCGACAGCAGGGTGATCGCCATCACCACCAGCACCATGGCCACCGCTTCGCCATGCGGCGCCACCGCCGGAAACCGATCGAGCACGGCGCCGATGCCCTCAGCCAGGGTGGCGCCGCCGACTGCGCCAGCGAGGACGCCAATCAGCGTGATGCCAATCTGGATAGTCGACAAAAAGCTGGTGGTGTCCTCCGCCAGCGCCAACGCCGCACGCGCGCCGCGCGAGCCCCGGTCCGCGAGCAGCTTCAGGCGCGGTTTGCTGGACGAGACGACCGCTAACTCCGCCATCGACAGGACGCCATTGAGCAGAATCAACAGCAGCACCATCAGGGCCTGCAACCAAATCACCATGTGGATTTAACGGCGCGCAAGGTGGGCGCGGTGGATGGCCGCCGCCAGTTGGTAGCAAAGCGCCAGCGTGGGCATTTGCAGGCCAAGTGCCTGCCCTTGTCGCAGCGCGTATCCTGCCGTTTCGTCGACCTCCAGCGCCCTGCCCCGCTCAACGTCCTGCAGGCTCGACATGCGGTGCCCGGGCGCCTTCTCGGCAAAGGTGTCGCCCAGTTGCTGCACCACCGCCACGGCGGCGTCTTCATCCCCCGCGGCCACCGACAAAGCCGGCACGGGCGACTGATCGCGCAGCGCGATGCCCCGCGCCTTGGCCAGCCGCGCCATCTCGCGCGTGATCCGGGCCACCACCCGCGCACTGTCGGGATCGCGGAGGTAGGTCGCCGTGCCCTGTCGGGTCAACACCGCCAGCAACATCAGCGCCACCCAACCGACATACTTCGACCAGATCACTTCGGTAATCGCGCCGGTCTCGCGGGTCGTGATGCCCGCCGCGTCCAGCGTCGCCACCAGTTCGCCGACCCGTGCGGAGTGACCGCCGGCCAGTTCGCCGAGGTGCAGGCAGACATTACGGGTAAAGGCGACGGTGTCGTCATCGCAGAGTTCACCGCTGAAATCGGCCATCGCGCCGACCACCGCAGCCGGCCCAAAGACCGCCGTGAGCGCGTCCTCTTTCATCACGCCGTTCTGCACCGAGAACGCGAGCGCCGGCCGCAAATGCGCAAACGGGCGCAAGGCCGCCTCGGTATCGAAAGTCTTCACGGTATTGATGAATACCGCCGCCTCGTCGATGGCGGCCGGATCGGTCGCAACCGGACAGTCAATGCGCAAGTCCGATAGCCCACTCAGTTGCAGCCCATGTTGAGCGAGGAAGGCGGCCCGGCGACCACGCGCCACCACCGTCACGGCGTGTCCCGCAGCCAGCAGGTGGGCGGCGAGAATGCTGCCCAATGCCCCTCCACCCAGAATGACGAATCGACCCTTCATGACTATTGCGACAAGCCCGTTTCCTGCGCGGCCGACACGGCCGCCTCAAGCAAGACCTGACGGAGCGGCGCTTCGAGCGCGGCGGCCGCGGCCCCTTGCACTTCCACGTTGGCCCGGTCGACGTCGTAAGCCGCCTGCCACTGCTCGGCGGGTAGCGCGAGGCTGGCGGTGCCGGGCGAGGTCCCGACCACCGCGCCATTGCGGGCCTGCACCGCCTCAACCGCCAGCGCGGCATAGGCATGAACCTGCCCGTCGCGGTGCTTGACCAGCCCGTAGCCGACCAGATTTTCGTTGGAGGTCCCGACGAAATCCCGCACCATCTGACGGTAGACCAGCATCACCAGATCCACCTGTTGCGCGCTGGCCAGCGCGCAAATCGCGTCGCGAATTTTGGCCGGATTCGGGTAAGCAGCGCTGCTGTCATAGATCGCCGCCAGATCTGCCGGCTGGTAATCGAGCGACACCACCTTGAAGCCTTTCCCCGCGAGCCGTTTTTCCAGCGGTGCGGTCAACAGCCGGCGCGCGTCCCACGCCGCCAGACTGACGGTGGCGCGAGTGCTCAGGTTAGGTTCGCTGGAGATGGCGTGGAGCCGGGGTGCCGCATCCTGCAACACCAGCACCGCCGCGCGCGGATTAATCTGCCGATGGTCGGCGGTGACCCGCGTGCTGGAAGGCGCGGCACAGGCGCTCAGCAACAGGAGAAACGCCGGCAGAAGAGTTCTTCGCATAACGAGTGAGTGGTCTGCGTGAGGCCTGACCGCACTATACTCGACCTCGTTGACGTGTTGATAAACTGACAACGCCTAAGGAAGGAATACCGGGTATGGGAATCGCTCCCGACTTACACCACAGCGCCTGCCCGCATGATTGCCCCTCCACCTGTTCGCTGGTGGTCGAGCGCCTTGACGACGGCAACCGCATCGGCAAAGTGCGCGGCGCCGAAGACAACAGCTACACCGCCGGCGTCATCTGCAGCAAGGTCGCCCGCTACGCCGAGCGCATCCATCACCCCGATCGACTCCTCCATCCGCTCATTCGCCGTGGGCCGCGGGGCAGCGGGCAGTTCGAGCGCATCAGTTGGGATGAGGCACTGGACCATGTCGCGCAGCGCCTGCTGACGGCGGAGCAACGCTACGGACCCGAAACCGTCTGGCCTTATTTCTACGCCGGCACCATGGGGCTGGTGATGCGCGACGGGATCAACCGCCTGCGGCATGCCAAACGCTATTCCGGCCAGTACTCCACGATTTGCACCACCCTCGCCTGGACCGGCTGGATGGCCGGCGCCGGCCGCATGTCGGGCAGCGATCCGCGGGAAATGGCCGACAGCGACTGCGTGGTGATCTGGGGCACCAACGCCGCCACCACCCAGGTCAATGTCATGACCCACGCCCTGCGCGCACGCCGCGAGCGCGGCGCCAAACTGGTTGTGGTCGACACCTACCGCAACGCGACCGCCGAGCAGGCCGACCTCTTCCTGAACGTCAAACCGGGCACCGATGCGGCGCTGGCCTGCGGCGTGATGCATGTGCTGTTTCGCGAGCATCTGGTCGACCGGGACTATCTCGCCCGCTACGCGCGCGGCACCGACGCGCTGGAAGCGCATCTCGCCTCACGCACGCCGGCCTGGGCGAGTGCCATTTGCGGCGTGCCGGAAGCGGACATCGAAACCTTCGCCCGCTGGGTCGGGACGCAGCCACGCAGTTTTTTCCGCCTGGGCTATGGCTTTGCGCGGCAGCGAAACGGCGCGGTCAGCATGCACGCTGCCTCGTGCGTTCCGGTGCTGACCGGCGCGTGGCAACACCGCGGCGGCGGTGCGTTTCACAACAACGGCGCAATTTTTCACTGGGACCGCACGCTGATCGACGGTCTCGATGTGCGCGACCCCGGCGTGCGCATGCTGGACCAGTCCCGCATCGGCGCGGTGCTGACGGGTGACCCGCGCGACTTGGGCGATGGCCCACCGGTCACGGCGCTTTTCATCCAGAACACCAACCCGATGGCGGTGGCGCCGGATCTCAATCTCGTGCATCAGGGCTTCGCGCGGGAGGACCTGTTCATCTGCGTGCACGAGCAGTTCATGACCGAAACTGCCGCGATGGCGGATATCGTCCTGCCGGCCACCATGTTTCTGGAACATGACGACCTGTATCAGGCCGGCGGGCAGCAGCATATCCAGTTCGGACCACGCATCATCCCGCCGCCCGGCGAATGCAGAAGCAATCACGAAGTGATTTGCGCGCTGGCCCAGCGCGTGGGCGCGACGCACCGCGGGTTCCAGATGTCGGCCCGCGAAATTGTGGAATGGACGCTGGAAGCCTCCGGCTGGGGCAAGCTGTCCGCGCTTGAGCAGCAGCACTGGATCGACGCCCAGCCCGCCTTTGAAACCGCGCACTTTTTGCACGGCTTTGGTCATGCCGACGGGCGCTTCCATTTCGACCCGGACTGGTCCTCGCTAGGGCCTGCCCGCTTTGGTCCGGGTCTGGCGCCGCCGTCACTGCCCGACTACTGGCCGGTGATTGAGGAAGCAACGGCAACGCATCCCTTCCGTCTGGTCACCGCGCCGGCGCGGCATTTTCTGAATTCAAGCTTCACCGAAGTCCCCACCTCGCGCCGCCGTGAGGGACGCCCCAGCGTGATGGTGCATCCGGCAGACGCCGCGGCGCTTGGCATTGGCGAAGGCGACCTCGTCGCGTTGTCGAATCCGCGCGGCAGGGTGCGCCTCCACGCCACGCTGTTCGACGGCGTTCAGCGCGGCGTGGTAATTGTGGAAAGCATTTGGCCGAATGCGGCTTTCGAGGGCGGTATCGGCATCAACGCGCTGACCGGCGCAGATCCCGGCGCGCCGGTCGGCGGTGCCGCCTTCCACGACAGCCGCGTGCATCTTGGTTTGGCCGGCGCTGCGGCGGCCGCCTGATCCCTCACCGACACGACAAAGCGACACCCCATGCAGAAAGCCGAACAACTGGCACTCGCTGACCGCCTGCTCGACTACATCGACCGGCAAACCCTGCAACTTGGCGAGTCGGTGTATCGCCAACCGGTCAGCGAATACACGTCGCCCGCGCAGGCGTCGCGCGAGCAGCACAAGCTGTTCCGCCAGCGCCCGCTGTGTGTAGGCATGAGCGGCGATCTGCCGGCGCCAGGTCACTACCTGACCCACGACGCCAGCGGCCTGCCCTTGCTCTTGACCCGCCATACCGATGGCCGCTTCCGGGCCTTCCTTAACGTTTGTCGGCATCGCGGCGCGCGGGTGGCGGAAGCGGCCGGCGAGGGTCGCGGCTTTGTCTGCCCCTACCACGCCTGGCGCTACGGGCTGGACGGCCGGCTGGTCAGTCGGCCAGAGGAGCAGGCCTTTCCCGACTGTGCGCGCGAGGAACACAGCCTCACGGCACTTGCCGCCGACGAGCGCCACGGTCTGCTGTGGGTCAACCCGACGCCTGGCGCGCCGCTCGACTTCGCGCCCGAATTTGCCGCGCTGGAAGCGGAGTTCGCGCACTACGCGCTCGACAGCTTTACCCCCTTCGCAACCCGCGAACTGCGTCGACAGATGAACTGGAAGCTGGCGCTGGACACGTTCCTCGAGTCCTACCACTTCTGCGTCCTGCATAAAGATTCCATCTGCGCCATCTTTCATCACAACCTCGCCACCTTTGACACCTACGGGGAGCACTTCCGGCTGGTCTCGCCGCGGCGGAGCATTAGCAGCCTGCGCGAGCAGCCGCGGGAACAATGGAATCTGCTGCCGCATCTGGTGGTGATTTACGTCTTGTTCCCCAACACCGTGCTGGTGTGGCAGGGCGCGCAGGTCGAAATCTGGCAAATTTTTCCCGACGGCGACGACCCCGCCCGCTCGGTGCTGCGCCTGACGCTTTATGCGCCGAATCCGCCGGACAGCGACAAGGCCCGCGCGCACTGGCAGCGCAATCTGGATCTGGTGCTGCATGTGGTCGAAAACGAAGACTTCCCGGTCGGCGAGGGCATACAGCGCAGTTTTAGCGCTGGCGCCCAGTCCCATATCGTGTTCGGCCAGAACGAGGCGGCGCTCGCGCATTTCCATGCCGCCATCACCCGCGCGACGGCCGCCTAGATGAAGGGCGCGCCCACCCCGGGGGGCGCAAGTTTTGGCGGCTCTCGCCGCTACCGGCAGAAGATGTTCTAACGCCTGTCCTGGATCGATGAGCGCCCCTGACAATATCCTCGTGCTGGTAATCGACGACGACCCCATGGTCCGTTTTCTGACGGACGAGGCGTTGACGCCGCATGGGTTCAAGGTCGTCGAGGCTGAGACCGGCGATGAGGGCCTGCGCCTGCTTGAGGAATTGCGCCCGGACATCGTCCTGCTTGATGTGATGATGCCCGGCATCGACGGCTTTACCACCTGCTCGCGCCTGCGCGCCCTGCCGCAGGGGCAGCACACCCCCGTGCTCATGATGACCGGCCTGGAAGACGCCGAGTCGATCCGCCATGCCTACCAGGTCGGCGCCACCGACTTCATCACCAAGCCAATCAACTTTGGTCTGCTTGAGTTTCGCCTCGACTACATGCTTCGCGCCAAAATCACTGCCGACGAGTTGCGGCAAAGCGAAGATCTGTTGGCGAGCGCCCAACGGCTGGCCCGGCTGGGGCATTTCGTGCTGGAAGAGAACTGCCGGTTCAGCGTCTGGAACAGCCAGACGCAGACCGTGCTGGGGCTGGAAAACGAAGCCCCGCCCGAAACCCTCGACGGTCTGGTACAACGGGTGCATCCGGACGACCAAGCGCGCCTCGCAAAGGCACTGACGCCGCCCGCGGTCGCCACCGAGATGCCGGCGGTTGAATACCGGATTATCCAGGCCGACGGTTCGAGCCGCACCATCCTCCAACAGGGACGGGCAGACGTCGCCGAGAACGGCATCCACATCACCGGCACCGTGCAGGACATCACCGCCCAACGGCGCGCCGAACGCACCATTCACCAGCTGGCCTACTACGATCAAATAACCGGGCTGCCCAACCGCATCCAGATCGAACAGCGACTGGCCGAGTTGCTACGCGACGCAGAATCCACTGCCTTGGGCCTGTCCGTACTCGCCATTGACCTTGACCACTTCCAGCGGGTGAACGACAACCTGGGCCACGACACTGGCAACGAGCTGCTGAAGGCAGTGTCGCGACGCCTTATTCAGTGCCTGCGTCAGGGTCTGGGTAATCCCGGTGCGCGCCCGGCCGAACTGGTCGCACGCAGTGGCGGCGACGAGTTCTGCATCCTGCTGCCGGGCCTCGATTCGCACGAGCAGGCGCGCGGCATGGCCGACCGGATCCACCAGATATTCCGCCGCCCTTTCGCGGTGGGCAACGAAGAACTGGTGCTAACCACCAGCATCGGCGTGACGGTCTTCCCGCAGGACGGACGCGAATCGGAAATCCTGCTGCGACATGCCGAAATGGCGCTGGCGAATGCGAAACGGCGTGGCAGGGACTGCACCGAGTCTTTCCATAGCGGCCTCAATGAGCGCTCTCAGGGCCGCATGGCGGTGGAAACCAATTTGCGTCAGGCGCTCGGCACCAGCCAGCTCGCCTTGCACTACCAGCCTAAAATTGACTGCACCACGGGCGCCGTGACCGGCATGGAAGCCTTGATCCGCTGGCGCCACCCGACGATCGGCCCGATTTCACCGGCCGAATTCATTCCGGTCGCCGAGGAATCCGGCCTCATCCTTCCGCTCGGCGAATGGATTCTGGCCGAAGCCTGCCGGCAAACCGCGGCCTGGGCCCGGGCGGGCTTAACCGGCCTGACTTGTGCCGTAAACCTGTCCGCCCTGCAGTTGCGGCAGAACGATTTTCCCGTGCTGCTGCGTCGCGTGTTGAACGAAAGCGGGCTGGCGCCTTCGGCGCTGCAGCTGGAGCTGACCGAAAGCGTGGTGATGGACAACAGCGACCACATCGGCATTCTCGATGAATTGAAAATGCTGGGCGTGAGCCTCGCGATCGACGACTTTGGCACTGGCTATTCGTCGCTCAGCTATCTGACTCGCCTGCCGGTGGATGTCCTGAAAATTGACCAGTCTTTCGTCCGCGGCCTGGGCACCAACGAACAGGGTAGCGCCATCGTCGCCGCTGTAATCGCGATGGGGCACAGCCTGGGATTAAAAATCGTCGCGGAGGGCGTGGAGACGGCCCACCATCTGGCGGTGCTGAAGCAACACCATTGCGACGAACTGCAGGGTTGGTTGTTCAGCAAGGCGCTGCCCGCGGCCGAGTTTGAAACCTGGGTTCTCCAGCATTGTTCCCCACCCGTAGATGGAGCCCCGTCGACCTATGAGTGAACGCATCCGCAGCGACTGGCTAGGGCCGACGATTCCAGAGGGGCTGGAAGACTGGAACGACAATCTGGTTGCCGAGTGGCGGTTGGCGGTCGCCGAGAAAGCTTACGACAACGCGGGGCTGGCGGGACTCGCCAATATCGCCGCCGCGCTGTTGCTGGTGGCGGGCCTGCGTAACACCCTGCCGCTAGCCGCCCTCGGTGGCTGGTTCGTGCTCATCATCGTTACCACCCTGACCTGGGGTCGCCTGATTAGTCAGTGGCGCAAGGCGCCCAATACCGCAGCGGTTTTTTTCCGATTCTGCCGCGCGTTTACCGTACATTTTCTGATTTGCGGTGCCCTGTGGGGGGTGACTGCGGGCGCCTTGCCTTTCATCTCCGAAAACAGCGGCCTTCAAATTTTTATGTCCTTCGCGCTGCTGGGCGTCAGTTCGGGCGCCGTCGCGCTCTACACCCTGGCCAGCGCGCCAACCCGGATCTTTCTGGTGTTGGCAGTGCTGCCAATGGCGGTCATGGCCGGGGTGTTTATTCCCGACGTGGGCCCGCTGCTGGCCGCGGGGCTGATCGCGCACCTGGCCTACACCATGCAGGTTGCGTCCAAGATGCATCACACCAACGTCACGTCGCTGGCCCACCGGTTTGCCAATGCGCAGCTGGCCGCCGAGATCCTCGAAGCCAAGCGGCAGGCCGAGTTGCTTAACTCACGGCTGGCAGAACAGCTGGCCGTGCAGAAAGACGTCGAGAAAAATCTGGTCGCGGCCCGCGATCAGGCCGAGCTCGCAGCGCGCTCCAAATCCGAATTTCTGGCCAATATGAGCCACGAAATCCGCACCCCCATGAACGGCGTGCTCGGCATGACGGAGTTGATGCTGGGCACGGATCTCAATCGCAAGCAGCGGCACTTTGCGCGCACCATTCACCGCTCGGGCGAAGCGCTGTTGGGCATCATCAACGACATTCTC
>JAURHQ010000419.1 GCA_030833185.1 Gammaproteobacteria bacterium
AGGTAGTCTTGCGCGGTGATGCCCTTGCCCAACATCATGCGCGCCACCACGCGCGGGTCTATGTGGTGCGCACCGCGCTCCAAACGTGCATGGTGCGCCGCAAAGCCTTCAATCGGCGAATAACCACCCGGCATGCTGAGTGCCGCAATGTCCCCCAGCGCTTTGAAGGGGATCTCCACCACCTGTGCGCCAGCCTCACGGATCTGTCGCAGGGTGCGATCAAAGGCTCGCGCCACCGTGGTGTCTACGTCATCCATCATCAAGGTTTGCGGCACCGCAAAGCGCAGGCCGCGCAAGCTGATGACCTCTGTGGGTAGAGGCTGTTGTGACAGCACGCCATCCACCGCCAAACCAGCGCGCACGGAGCGGGTGATGCTGCCCACCGTGTCCAAGGTGCGCGACAACTCCATCACCCCCGTGCAGGGGATGCGTGCTTGCGTGCTTTTGTAGCCCACCAAACCGCACAGTGCCGCGGGAATACGAATCGAGCCGCCCGTGTCGGTGCCGATGCCCACCTCGGCTAATCCAAAAGCCACGGACACCGCCGCGCCGGACGAGGAGCCGCCGGGTACGCGCGCGTTGGATTGATCGGCCGGATTAGCAGGTGTCCCATGGTGCGGGTTGATGCCCACACCCGAGAACGCAAACTCACTCATGTTCGTTTTGCCCAGCACCACTGCGCCTGCCTCGCGCAAGCGTTGCACCACCGGGGCATCTTGCACGGCGGAGGGTTCACCTGCGCACACCACACCGCCTGCCATCGTGGTCTCGCCCGCCAGGTCGATGTTGTCTTTGAGGGTGATGCACACCCCGTGCA
>JAURHQ010000420.1 GCA_030833185.1 Gammaproteobacteria bacterium
GCCTGATCGCCGGGCGGGTCGACCACCTCGGCATCGCGAACATCCTGCTCAAGCGCCCGGCTTGGCCGGAATACCTCCAATCGGCCTGCGAGCCGCGGGCCTTGGCCGCGCGCCTCTCGGCCTGCGTCGACGACCCGTCCATCCGGCAGGCGGCCGTCGCGGATGCGGCCGAGCTCCACGCCGCGCTCTCGGCCCGCTCCGGGTCGACGCCCGCGGAATGGGCGGCGAGCTTCCTGCGCCCATGAGCGCGCCCCTGCGCATCGCCGTGCTCGGCTGCGGCTACGTCGGCACCGCCTTCGCTCACCAGGCCAAGGCGGACGGTCATGAGGTGCTGGGGGTGGTGCGCAGCGAGGCGTCTCGGGATCAGCTCCGGTCCGTGGGCTTGGTGGCGGAGGCCTTCGACCTGTTCGCCGGCGATTGGGCCGCCTTGCCCGCCGCGTTCGACGCCGTCGTCTATGCCGCGAGCACGGGCGGCGGCGGGCCCGAGGCCTACGCGCTCGCCTATGATGTCGGCGTGCGGCGCGCGCTGGCCTGGGCCGCGACCGTGGGCGCGACCCGCTTCCTTTTCACCAGCTCCACGGGAGTCTACCGCCAGGACGACGGCTCGGTCGTCGACGAGGATGCGCCGGTCGGCGGCGCGCCCACCGCGGACGCGATCCTTGCCGGCGAGCGCGCGGTGCTGGAGTCGGGCTTGCCGTACGCGCGCGTCCTGCGGTTCGGCGGCTTGTACGGCCCCGGGCGGCATCACCTGCTGGACCAGCTTCGCCGCGGCGAGCTCGTCATCGGCGGTCGCGTCGACCACGCCATCAACTAC
>JAURHQ010000421.1 GCA_030833185.1 Gammaproteobacteria bacterium
GTCGTCCGTCACGATGACGAGCTTGCCGGCGGCGATGTCGGCCAGCGCGGCCTCGATGCTGTCGAAAGGATCGGACATGGGACGGGAGGAAGGTCGAAGTTGGTGGTTCCGCCCGGCGGCGCAAGCGGGGAGATGCCCTCGCGCCGCGTAAAACCCCGCCGGTGGGCCTATTTCGCGGGGGCCGGTTTGGCTTTCGCCGCGGCCTTGGCCTTCGCGGCGGCGCCCGGCGCGGGCGGCGCCGGCGCCGGCTCGCTCGTCATCGGTCCGACCGGTCGCCTGACCCTCACCACGACCATCGCCAATCCGGTCACCGTCAACGGCGGTATCCTGACCGGCGACTGGAACTTCGCGGGCCAGATCACAGGCAACCTCGCGCTCGTCAAGTCCGGTCCCGGCATCCAGCTCCTCTCGGGCGCCAACTTCTACACCGGCGGCACCACCGTCAACGGCGGCACGCTCGATCTGCCCGGCGGCGACTGGGTGACCGGCAATCCGTGGGGCGCCGGCGGCGCCAACGGCGCCTTCACGGTCGGTCCCGGCGCCACGCTGAGCACCTCCGACGGCGTGACCCAGTTCAAGAGCAGCGTCACGCTCAACGGCGGTACGCTCAGCTCCCGCGGTCTGACGCATGTCAGCACGTGGCGCAACATCGTCCTCAGCGCCGACGTCACGGCCGGCGGCGCGGCCACCTCCACCATCGCTTCGGCGATGAACCTCGACGGCGCCCGCACTTTCAACGTCGGCGCCGGCAGCACCCTGAACGTCACCGGCCAGCTCGGCGGCTGGAACCAGGCCCTCGGCGGCGCCC
>JAURHQ010000422.1 GCA_030833185.1 Gammaproteobacteria bacterium
ACCCCGGCATCAGCAGCAGCGCCAGCAGCAGCAGCAGCAGCAGCAGCAGCAGCAGCAGCGGCAACAGCGGCGGCAACAGCGGCGCGCTGGACAGGTTTGGGCAGCCGCTGGCAGCGCGGCAGCACCCCTCCTGGTGGCGGGCGCTGCCCCCGGCGCTGCTGCGGTACCCTGCGACGCCGCTGGGCCTCCTGAGGCTGCTGCTGGCTCAACACCTCCCCCTTGCGCTGACGGTGCTGCTGCCACTGGAGCTGATGCTGGTGCTGGAGCCGGCGCTGCTGCTGGTGCTGCTGCTGGTGCTGCGGCAAACCCGCCATTGGCCCACCCTCTGGCGCCGCCTGTTTCCGCTGCTGCTGGTGGCCGGGGCCGTTGCGGTGCTGGTGGTGGCGGTGCTGGTGCTACAAGTTTTGGAACAAGCGGAACTGCTGGAACGGCAAATACTGGTGGCGGTGGTGGTGGCGCACAAGGTGGCGGCGGCGCTGGTGGTTTACTTGCTAATACCACAACATTAACATCAACATCTACATACCTCGTTACTGTTGGTGCTGGTGGTGCCGCTGCGGCGGGCCCGCCTCGACCGGGCCGAAGCGCTGGTGGCGCAAGCCGCGCTGGCCGAAGAGGACGCCTTTCAGCAGATTGCGCTAGACGTCATCGACGCCCAGGGCGGGCTGGCCAGCGCCCGCAAGGCCGCCGAGGCCAGCGAGCGCCGTGCGTTGGTGGCCGAAGACCAGCTGAAAGTTCGCGGCTTGCGCACCGACGCGCTGGTCGAGGAGCTGGAACCGGACGAACTGCTGGTACGCGAAGCGCGG
>JAURHQ010000423.1 GCA_030833185.1 Gammaproteobacteria bacterium
TACAGCGGAATACTGCACGGCTTCGTTGTTGCGCGCAATACAGCGAATAATGACACGATCGGATGGGAAATAAAGGCGATGGTGTCGCGCGATTCCACGGCCGCATCGGTCGCGATCCTTGGCTCGGCGTCAGTCGTCGGGGTCGGCACCGCTGACGCCAGCATGTCATCCTGCGGTATCGCCGTTGGCGCCAACGCCACGAACGGCTCCATCACGCTGACGGCCACCGGCATCGCCGCCACCACGATCGCCTGGTCGGGGTACATCCACTGCATTGAGAACGGTTAAGCCATGCCAATCGAAAAAGAAATCACCCTCACCCGCGAAATCACACAAGAAGTCACCGATACCAAGGTGCGCACGCTGGAGGTGGGCCTGTTCACCATCCGCTGCAATGGCCCGGATGCGGGTGAGCTGTTCGGCCACACCAACATAATCGAAGACGGCGAAATCGTCGGCGGCTTTGACTGGGTGGTGCCGAAGGAACAAGCGCTTGCGGTCGGCGTGCCGAGCGGGTTGTATGCGCAAATCCAAAAAACTTTGTACAGCTTCGCGCAGGTCACCACGCCACCAGAACCATGAAACGCATCATCGCCCTGATCACCGCGCTTACGGGAAACCAGCAGCGCGAGTTCGGTCTATATCTCAAGATGCCCTACACCCGGCGCGATCACCCGCTCGTCGCAATGGTGCAGCAGGCGTTCGGCTGGACAGACGCCGAAGTGGATGCGCTGTTTGCAGAGGCAGATCAAGTTTGATGATAGTTCGCCTGCTCACCATCATCGCCGCCAGGCCT
>JAURHQ010000424.1 GCA_030833185.1 Gammaproteobacteria bacterium
TATTTTTCTTTTAGGGTTTTTGATAGCAGATAAAACTGCGTGTTTGCCGCCTATCCAAAATGCACCTGTTTTCATTGATTTAATTGATATAACTATCTTAATTTGAGCTAAAAATGTATTGCATTAATATTGCTCACTAATTATATTCCGCATAATTTTAAGCTTCATAATCGCAATAGTGTGGTTAGGAAGTTGTGTTGTAAATTTTTTCTTTTTTAGAACACTTGAAAGCCACTCAAAACAAAACCTCCGTCGTTTTGTGAAAAATTGGAGGGGTGACCGAGTGGTTAAAGGTGACGGTCTGTAAAACCGTTGGCTCCGGCCTACGAAGGTTCGAATCCTTCCCCCTCCACCAAGAGGGAGTGTTTAAAGAAAAGAAATGTTGGCAACAAAATAAAATTAGGAGTAAGGTTTGGTTACGCGGGTGTAGTTCAATGGTAGAACTCCAGCCTTCCAAGCTGGTTGTGAGAGTTCGATTCTCTTCACCCGCTCCAGATTAAATTAATAATAAACTGAGAGGTGTAGAAAAAGTAAATGTCTAAGGAAAAATTTCAAAGAACGAAACCACATTGTAACATTGGTACTATTGGTCACGTCGATCATGGTAAAACAACTTTAACAGCCGCGATCACAAAAGTTCTTGCAAAAACTGGAGGAGCAAAATTTGTTGCTTACGATCAGATTGACAAAACACCTGAAGAAAAAGCAAGAGGTATTACTATTTCTACAGCTCACGTTGAATACGAAACAGCAAAACGTCACTACGCACACGTTGATTGTCCAGGACACGCTGA
>JAURHQ010000425.1 GCA_030833185.1 Gammaproteobacteria bacterium
TTGCTGCAGCCACTCCCCGTTTGCTACTTTTAGCTCCTGCTGTAGCCTTTTGCAATAGAACATCACCGTCATCGTTGACCGCAAAATTGAGTTTGCAGCCTGGCTGTAAATCCAGTGCATCTCTGATTTGTTTGGGAATAGTGACTTGTCCTTTGATGGTCAAGGTCGTTGCCATGGCGACTCTTTTCTTACTTAATTTAAAAAGTAATACTTTACTGCCATCACAATTAAAAGTCAACGCAACGCAAGCAATTGCAGGTGTTTAGTTTGAGTTACTTGCTCGCAGCCAACATCCGTTTGGTGCGCCACAATAAAAATACCACAATGCTTAAATTCAATGCGTTCCACAGCACGCCATTGACAAAGGCTGCGTGGTACGAGCCAGTTAAGTCAAACACCTTGCCCGACATCCAGCCGCCCAGCGCCATGCCAATCATGGTGGCCATGATGACGGCACCCACTAAAACACCCACCCGCTGCGCCGGAAAATACTCGCGAACAATGATGGCATAGGACGGCACAATGCCGCCCTGAAACAAGCCGAACAAAGCCGAGATGACATACAAAGACACGAGGCCATCAAACGGCAAAAACAAAAGCAAGGCCAAGCCCTGCAAGACTGAACCAAGCACCAATGTTCTCAGCCCGCCAATGCGGTCGCAAATTGCGCCCGAAATCAGCCTGCTCACAATGCCACAAGCCAACATGAGTGACAACATTTCAGAGCCACGTGCCGCACCAAAACCCAGGTCTGAGCAATAAGCCACGATGTGCACCTGCGGCATGGCCATG
>JAURHQ010000426.1 GCA_030833185.1 Gammaproteobacteria bacterium
ATCGCTCTCATCCTCTAGCGCGTAGTACGTCGCCATATCCGCACGCTGTTTCGCCATCTTATCGCCGCGCTTCGCGTTCGCTCGCCCGCGCTTGTCTCGCCCGCCCGCGCCGCCGCTCGCGAAGTTCGGGTCATCAAACACCCCTTTGAACCGTGCGTCGATCTTCACCGCCGTCGACTTTTTCGGCATGGACATGAATCGCGGATCGCGGTGCATCTTCGAGAACCGCTCGTCATCCACCTCATCATCCGGGCGACGCCCGAACGCCGCGCTCTTCGAGCCGAAACGCGGCGGCGCCGCGTCGCCCTCTCGTTCGTTCGCCATCGTTCAACGGACGAACGCGCGTCAGGCGCGCTCGTGCGCTCGATTCACCAACGCGCGCGCGAAAACGACGAGCGCGTCGTCCTGTGCGTCGAGCAATGACCTCGGGCGAGTCGCCGCCGCGGCCGCCGCGGCGCGCACGCCGCCGCCCCCGACCCCCACCCCGCCACCGCCGCCGCCCGAAGTCGTGTCGCCTGTGGTGGCGCCGCAGCGAAGGCCGTCCAGCACCGCCCGAAGCCAGGGCAGCGTGGTGAGCGTGAACGGCCAGCGCCAGCAAGCCCTCTGGCTCGTCGAGCACGGGGAGTTGTGGCTCCCCCTGGAGGTGCTGGAAGGGCAGCTGGGCGTGAGCCGCAGCAACACTGCCAACGGCATCGAGCTCGAGTGGACCATCAAGCGCAACAGGATCCTGGCCAGCGCCATGGAAGGCCGCCTGAACGAGGTGCTCTTGCAGAGCATCGGTCA
>JAURHQ010000427.1 GCA_030833185.1 Gammaproteobacteria bacterium
AGCTGGTCGACGAGGGCACCTTTATTGAGGCCGACGCCAGCCTGATCTCGCTTGACCCGATCGTCTTCACCGACTCCAAGGGGTACCCCGAGCGGGCCGCCGCCGCCCGCGCCGCCACCGGCGAGCGCGACGCCGCCATCCGCGGCACCGCAATGATTGGCGGCATCGAGGTCTCCCTCGTCGCCATGGACTTCTTCTTTATGGGTGGCTCGATGGGCTCAGTCGTGGGCGAGAAGGTCGCCCGCGCCGCCGAACTCGCCACCGCCCGCCGCCTTCCGCTGGTGATCGTTTCGGCATCGGGCGGCGCCCGCATGCAAGAGGGGACCTACGCCCTGATGCAGCTGCCAAAAACCCTCGCCGCCATCGCGCGACTGAAGTTGAGCGGCGGCACCTTTATTAGCGTGTTGACCGACCCAACCACCGGCGGCACCATCGCCTCGTTCGGCGCCCTCGGCGACCTGAACGTTGCCGAACCGAATGCACTCATCGGCTTCAGCGGCGCGCGCGTCTCCGCCGGCACCATCGGTGACGAACTTCCGGTTGGCTTTCAGCGCAGCGAGTTCTTGCTGGAGACCGGCTTCATCGATGCGATCGTGCCGCGCGGCAACCTGCGCGGCTGGCTCACGCGCGCACTCGGACTCTTGCAGCCACTTCCAGCACCAGCGGTGCCGCTCTATCGACAGATTCCGATTCCTGGTGTGGGCCTGATCGGTGGCATGGTCACCGGTGTCGCGCAGGGCGCTGGAGCAATGATTGGCTCGGTGCTTTCGCCGGTTGCCGA
>JAURHQ010000428.1 GCA_030833185.1 Gammaproteobacteria bacterium
AAATTGGGGAACTCGGGAATCGAGATCGACAGGTAGGCGCTCGGGCTTTCCGCCCAGGCGTCGTCCAGATTGACGCCGCCGCGGCCCAGCACGGTGGTCGGGCGGATGAAGCTGTCGGCGCGGAAGCCGGTCGCCACCACCAGCACGTCGAGCTCACGCAGTTCGCCGGTTTTCAGGCGCACGCCGGCGGGTTCGATGTGGTCAATGGCGTCGGTGATGACGTGCGCATTGGGGCTCTGCACGGCCTGATAGAAATCGGGCGAGAAAATGAGCCGCTTGCAGCCGGCGCGGTAGTTCGGCCGGAGTTTTTCGCGCAGCACCGGGTCTTTCACGTTGTCTTCGAGGTTCGCCAGACAGGCCGCTTCGAGCTCGGCCATTTCGCGGGAGTTGGCGTCGATCACCGCGTTGGAGAAGTGCTGGAAGTAGTCCAGGGCCTCGGCCTTGAACGCGGCGAGCACGGCCGGGTCGTCACGGAAAGCGGCTTTCCGTTCTTCGCTGAATACTTCGTTCTCGATCGGCATCACCCACTGCGCGGTGCGCTGGAAGAGATCGAAGCGCTTCACCCTGGCGGCGATGGCGGACGTGATCTGGATGGCGGTCGAGCCCGTGCCAATCACGCCCACGCGCTTGTCGGCCAGCGGCACGCTGTGATCCCAGCGGGCGCTGTGGAAGGCGGTGCCGGCGAAGGTCTCAAGGCCCGGAATGTCGGCGACGTGCGGGTGATGCAGCACGCCGGTCGCCGCGATGACCACATCCGCCACGTCTTCGCGCCCGGTGGA
>JAURHQ010000042.1 GCA_030833185.1 Gammaproteobacteria bacterium
CACCGACAAATTCCACGCCCGCGGCCCGGTCGGTCTGGAAGGCCTGACCTCCCAGAAATGGGTCGTCATCGGCGACGGCCATCTGCGCGCTTGAGTCAGGCGATCGGCATTCTGGGCGGCACCTTCGACCCGGTGCACCACGGCCATTTGCGCCTCGCCGTCGAGGTTCGCGAACGCCTCGGCCTGTCTGAGGTTCGCCTGCTACCCACCGCGTTGACCAATCTGCGAGACGCGGCCAGCGCCAGCCCTGCACAGCGGCTGGCGATGCTCGAGGCCGCGCTGTGTCCGGGCTTGCGGGCCGACGACCGGGAAATCCGGCGCGGCGGTCGCAGCTACACGATCGACACCCTCATCGCGTTGCGCGCCGAATATCCGGCCGCCTCGCTGTGCTTCGTGCTCGGCGCGGACGCCTGGAACGCGCTGCCGCGCTGGCATCGCTGGACCGAGCTGCTGGACTACGCCCACCTCGTGATCGCCACCCGGCCGGGCGCCGAGCCTGACGAAATCCCGCAATTGGCCGCCGCGCAGACCGAAGATCCGGCCGTGCTGCACGCAAGCCCCGCCGGCCGCGTGCTGGTGCTGCCGATTCCTCGCCTCCCCATTTCCTCCACCGACCTGCGCGCGCGGCTGCGCGAAGGCAAGGGAATCGAGTACTTCACGCCGCCGGCGGTGGTCGAGTTCATCGCGCGCGAAGGACTTTATCGCGGCTGATGGCGTCGGCGCGGTTGTGCCGGCGGGCCTCGACCGCCACAATGCCGGGGATGGCTGTTACCCCCCGCAAATTGCTCGACCTCGTCACCGACGCCCTCGATGACGGCAAGGCCGAAGACATCAAGTCATTTGATGTCAGTACCCTCACCTCAATCGCCGATTTCATGGTCGTGGCGACCGGTCGCTCCTCGCGGCAGGTCAAGGCGCTGGCCGAGCGCGTGGCCGATGCCGCACGCAAGAGAAAGGTCAAACCGCTGGGCATGGAAGGCGAGCAAACCTCGGAGTGGGTGCTGGTCGATCTGGGCGATGTAATCGTCCACGTCATGCAGCCCGAGACGCGCGCGTTCTATCAGCTGGAAAAGCTGTGGGACAGCGTGCCCGCGCCGCGCGCCAAGCCTGCTGCCAAGGCGGCACCGGAAAAACCGGCCAAGCCCGCGACCCGCCGCAAGCCGCCGGCCAAGGCCGGGCGTGCCGTCGCTGGGGCACCCAAACCGCGCGCCGCCCCGCGCAAGGCGGCTGCCATGGCGCCGGTCGAGGCGGTGGTGGCCAAGCCTGTCGTGCGCAAGCCGCGCAAACCGGCGTCCGCCGCGAAGGCGCCCGTCGGGGTGGCCAAGCCCGTGGTACGCAAGCCGCGCAAAACGGCGTCTGCCGCGACCGCGCCGGCCAAGGCTGCCCCACCGCGTCGCGCTCGAGCGAAAACGACCCCTAAAGCCTAAATCCGCCGGATGCGCCTGCATCTGTACTGCGTCGCGCGGCGGCCGCCGAAATGGGCGGCCGAGGCCAGCGCCGAGTATGAAAAGCGGCTTACGGGCCAGCTCGACTTTCGCCCGCGCGAAATCACCCCCTGCACCAACGCCGCGAATCCCGAACAGCAGCGCGAACGCGAAGCGCAAACCGTGTTGAAAACCCTGCCCGACAACGCCTGGCTGGTGGCGCTAGATGAACGCGGCAGCGCCTGGACGACCATGCAACTGGCGGCGCGTCTTGACGACTGGCGGCAGCGCGGCGGTGACGTCGTGCTGGCGGTCGGCGGCGCCGAAGGGCACGCGCCGGGCCTGCGCAGCGCGGCCAAGGAAATCTGGTCGCTCTCGCCGCTTACCCTGCCGCATGCGCTGGTGCGGGTCATCGTGACTGAGCAAATCTACCGGGCCTGGTCGGTCCTCAACCATCATCCCTACCACCGCGCATGAACCTGCCCGCGCTCTGGCTTGCCTCGCGATCACCGCGCCGCGCCGAACTGCTCCGCACGCTGGGCGTGTCTTTCGCGCCGCTGGATGTCGAGGTGGATGAGGGCCTGCGGGCGGGTGAGGTGGCGGCGGATTACGTCGCGCGGCTGGCTCGCGCCAAGGCGGCGGCGGGTCTGATGGTCGCCCCTTCGCTCGCGCCAGTGCTGGCGGCAGACACCACGGTGGTCTGCGGCGACGAGATTCTCGGGAAGCCGGCCGACCGCGCCGATGGTTTGCGCATGCTGCGTCTGCTCGCCGGCGCCTGGCACGAGGTGTACACCGGCGTGGTGGTCGCAGGGCCTGCGGGCGCAGGGCACGCCGCCACGGTGTGTACGCGGGTACGTTTTCGCGCCCTGTCGACGGCAGAAATCGAGGCTTACTGGTCCAGCGGCGAGCCGGCCGACAAGGCCGGGGGCTACGGCATACAGGGCTTGGGCGGTGCCTTGGTCGAGCGGATTGAAGGCAGCTACTCGAATGTCGTCGGCCTGCCGCTCGCCGAGACGCTCGCGCTGCTCAATGCGGCGCGGGTGCCCCATGGGCTCAGCCCCTCAAGGGCGACAGGCCTCAGCCGCCCGGCTTGACCGCCACCCCGGTCAGCGACGCGCGGGCCGACATCTCAATCCAGTTGCCGTCCGGATCCGCGACGAAACCCACCCGCGCAATGTCGCCATAGTTGACCGGCGCGCGCGCCAGCCGGCCGCCGCGCGCAATGATGCCCGCGCAGGCCTCATCCGCATCAAAAATCTGCACCGTCAGATAGCGATTGCCCGGCGCGATGAAATCCTCGTGCCACTCCCCGCCCGGTCCTTCTTCGACAAACAGCAGGGTGTCGCCGCAGCGGGCCACGCGCGGCGCAACGCGCTCGAATTCCATGGCGGCCACGTAGAAATCCATCATGCGCGCCGGATCTGGCGTGCTGACGGTGATGCCGATGCGGGTGATGCCGTCGGTGCCGGTGGGCACCAGCCGCACCCTTCCGCCGTCGGGGTGTTGCCCTTCCCAGGGCGCTACGCCGTCTCGCGCAATGCTGAGGCAGGTGTAGCCGCCCGGCGCCCAGGCCGGCATGGCGTCCTCGTGGTGATTCACCTTCACCACCGAATTGTGGGCGTCGTAGCGATGCTGCACCCAGCCGCGCCGCAGCGGCAGCTTGAGATCCAGACGCAGACCGACGACCTCGCCCCAGAAAGCGGTGTGGGCGGCGATGTCCTGCGTGAAAAGGCCGAAGTCGATATGCGGTTTGGCAAGTTTCATCGGCGTCGCTCAGTCTGGCAGCAGGTCGAGGGCGTTGGTGTCCAGCGCCTGCAGGGCCGCGCCGATGGTCATGTGCATCAGCATCTGGTCGCCGCGCTCGGTGCGCTTGACGATCAGCGTGGCGGCGATGGCCACCGCAATCGCCGCAAAGCTGTAGTGGCGGTAGTCGTTCATCAGGTGATCGAAGGAATAATCCCGCACGCCCAGGCCAAGCAGTTCTTCGTGATAGCCGCGCAACAGCGCGGACTCGTGCTGTTGGCGCACCTCGCGAGGGAAGGCGCCGCCCAGGAAATAG
The DNA here is from genome assembly GCA_030833185.1 of Gammaproteobacteria bacterium. GTDB lineage: Bacteria > Pseudomonadota > Gammaproteobacteria. The sequence goes on from JAURHQ010000042.1 coordinate 3,484, forward strand.
GCGACATCCATGCCGGTGCCGAGAAAATTGCTGGTCTGCCAGTCCACCACCGCCACCCGTTCGCCGGTCGGGCTGAACATCATGTTGTCGGGGCGGAAATCGTTGTGCGAAAAACACTTGGGAAAGTCGCGCGGGCGGTTCCAGTAGGCGTGATTGCGCACGTACTTCGCACACACATCGGTCACTTCGGGTGACAGCCAGCCCTGATAGTTTTTCTTGACGTGGTCCCAGCTCTGTTCAATCAGCTCGGTGGTGTAGAAGCCCTGCGCGCCGGGCGGCACATAGCACCAGTCGGCGGTAAGCAGGGACTTGTCGTTCCAGAACGCGGCATGCAGGCGGGCGGCTTCGGAGAGTGCCGCGCGGGCTTCTTCCAGCGTACAGCCGCGCATCTGGTCGCCCTGTTTGGCGGGCGCGAGGTCTTCCAGCAGCAGCACGAAATCGTTGGTCACCGGGTCGAGTTCGGCGACGTACACCGCCGGCGTGCGGATCCCCGCGCGATGCGCGAGTTCGCGGTAGAACATCACTTCGGATTTGTAGAAGCCCATTTCGCGGCCGGACTTGCGGGCCACTTCGTTGGGCGAACTGAACTTGCCGACCACGGTCGTTGGCGCGTCGGGCGGCGTGACGCCGGCGTAGTGCAGAAAGAAACGCCGGGTTTCGCCCAGCTGGCCGGTGCCGACGCCTTCGGATTCCACCCGTGCCACGCGGGCGTCGATGCCGCGATTATGCAGTGCGCTGGTCAACCATTCGGGCGTGATCGCGTCGGGCGTCACGATCGCCATTGCTTGCGTCATTCGTCTTGCTCCCCGTAAGCCCGCGTGGATCGGGCGGCTAGATGTTCAGCCGGCGTCGAGTGCGTCGGTCGGTCTGAATCTTAAGCCGGGCGGGTGAGCGGTGGATACCGGCGCGGTACGGCGCCTACTTATGCATCGCGTAGTGAGAGACGAGCTCGGTCAGTTCGAGCGCCGTGTGGTCGACGCCACGCGCGGTACTGGCCAACTCCAGGAACGCCCGCTCGTTGTTGGCGGCGAGATCGTTGACGGTTTCGATCACGCCCGCCACCTGCCGCGACGCCTGGTTCTGTTGGCCGAGCGCCGAGGTGTTGCCGCTCGCGAGCCCCAGAATCTGCCGGCTGGCATCGGTGACCCGCGACAGGTTGTGCCCGACTTCGCGCGCCTGCTCGGCATTCTGTGCAACCTGGTCGCGGGTTGCGCCCATGGCCGCCAGTGCACGCTGCGTGGCCTCGCCGACCTGCTGGATGATCTCGTTAATTTTGTCGGTGCTGCTGGCGGTGCGCGTCGCCAGTCGCCGCACTTCGTCGGCCACCACCGCAAAGCCGCGGCCCTGTTCGCCGGCTCGCGCGGCTTCGATGGCGGCATTCAGCGCGAGCAGATTGGTCTGTTTGGCAATTTCCTTGATCTCGGCCGCTGCCTCACCCACTGCGGTGACCGCCCGGCTTAAGTCGTCGATATTCGCCGAAGAAGCGCTCACCGTGGCGACGATGCCCTGGCTGCTGGCGACCTCTTTCTGCACGACGTCGTTAACTTCCTTGACGATGGCGTCGGTGGCCAGCGCCTGCGCTTCGGTGTCCTGCACGTGGAGCGCGACGGTCTGGATCGAGGCGCTCATCTGTTCGATGGCGCGCGCGGCTTCGGCGGTGCGCTGCGACTGCTCCAGCAGGCGCTGTTTGAGGCCGACGATTTCTTCTTCGATGTGGCCGGTTTCAGACTTCAGCCGGCGGGCGGTGTTTTGCACTTCCAGCACCATCGCGGCCTGCCGGATCCTGAGCGTCTCCGCCGCATCCAGCAGCTCGCTGAATTCCTCCGCATGGTTTACTTCTACCGCCCGATCGAGGCGTCCCTCGGCCAGGCCCCGAATCGCCGACACCGCGCGTAACAGCGGCCGGTTGACGCGCGTGTTGTTCCACCAGCAGCCAAGGCCTGCACCCAGGGCGCCGAGCAGACCCAGCCCCAGCGCCAACTCCGCGTAGCCGGCAAAGCCGGCGCCGCCGGCACCCAACGCAAGCGCCAGCTGGCCCACGCCGGTCAGGTCCGCGCGGGTTGTGAACGGAATGCGCTCCAGCAGCGAAGCTTGATGCACGGGATAGCGGGCCTGCCCGCTGTGGATGGCTTTGTAGAAGGCCTCGGCGTCGCTGATTTGCTGGCGGGAAGGCGGGCGACGAATCGACTGATAGCCCACCAGCGTGCCGTTGTCATGAAAGGGTGTGACGAAGGCTTCCACCCAGTAATGGTCGCCGGTCTTGCAGCGGTTTTTCACCAGCCCGCGCCACGCGCGCCCGGCGCGTACCGAAGCCCAGAGCTCGGCAAACACCGCCGCCGGCATGTCCGGATGACGAAGCAGGCTGTGACTATTGCCCAGCAGCTCGGCGCGGGTATAACCGCTGATCTGCACAAAGGCCTCATTGGCGTAATTGATGATGCCGCGCAGATCGGTGCGCGACACCAGCGCAGTGTCGCTCGCCAGAAAGACTTCGCGTTGTGTGACGGGTCTCGAACTGCTCACCGGAACACTGCCTCTTGCGTGAGGTTGCCTTGGGCTCGTTTTAGCGGGCGAAACCAGAAATCACTTTAATTAGCGGAATTAGCCCCCGCCGGCGAGACGGCCAGAAACCTCGCATAGCGCGCGGCGATCGCGGCCCAGTCGTGATGGGTGCGGACATGGGCGGCGGCCCGCGCACCGAGCGTCGCCGCCGCGGTCGGATCATCCATCAGGGCAGTGATCGCCCGCTGCCAGGCGGCGGCGTCCAGCGCCGGCAGCAGCTGCCCGTTGCAGCCGTCGGCCACCGCATCAAGCAGGCCTTCCAGCGCCGACGCCAACACCGGCCGCGCGCAAATCCCGGCTTCCAGCACCGCGATCCCGAAGCCCTCCATATCGCCCGCCACCGGCACATTCGGCTGGATGAAAATATCTGCCGAGTGCAGCAGGAGTTCGCGAGTCGCATCGTCGACCCGGCCCAGCAGCACGACGCGGTCGGTGAGTCCACGCGCGGCGACCGCCGCGCGAATCTCTGCCTCGTCCGGACCCGCGCCGGCCAGCACGTAAATCACCCGCGCCGGCAAGCCGGGCAAGACTTCTCGAATGAACCAGGCCGCGCCCTTGCGGCGGACCAGCCGTCCGGTGGTGAGCAGCACCGTGGTCTGCTCCAGCGGACGGCCCAGACGCGTAGCGAGCGCTGCGCGGTCGGCGGCGCCGGCGAAGGCCGCCACATCAAGCCCGTTGGGAATAACGCACAGCCGCTCGGGTGTGATGCCCTTGTCTTCTGCCAGCGCACGCGTGGCCTGACTGACCGCGATAAGCCCGTCCAGCGCGGGCAGAAAACGCCGCACCCACAGCCGTTGGTACCAGCGCGCGGGCCAGGACAGATCAAGCCCATGCACCACCGCCACCACCCGCAGGCGTGGGCGCAGCAGCTTCAGGCACCAACCCACCACGCCCAGCACGCCGTCACCCAGGAGCACAGCGTCGAAGCGGTGCCCGGTCCACAGCGCATAGATGATTGCCCAGGGCAGAAACCACGGCAGCGCGCGCTTGCCGCGACGATTGGCCAGCGTGCGCACCGCCGCCTCGCCGGGCAGCCACTGCGACAAGGCCCAGTTGTGATTTTCGATGCCGCCCGTGACCGGCGGATAGGCGCGCGAAATGAACAGGACTTTCATCTGGGTGGCGGCTGCGCTGCGGTCAAAGGCCAGCTTGCCGGCCGTGAGCGGCCCCCGCAAGATGCGGGCACCGTCGTCGCGCGAGCGCGTGGCGGCCACACGAAAACAACGCGCAACGAGGGGAGATCGCTCATGCAGTTCGGCATCGGGGTCAGCACGCACATCAATAACTGGGACATCATCCGCTACGCCGAAGAACTGGGCTACGACCGCGCCTGGGTCGGCGATTCGCAGATGATTTGGTCGGACTGCTACGCCACCATGGCGCTGGCCGCGCATCACACCAGCCGCATCCAGATCGGCACCGGGGTGTCGATCACCGGCACCCGCATTGCGCCCGTCACCGCGCACTCCATTGCCAGCATCAATGCCATCGCGCCGGGGCGCACGTTTCTGGGTCTCGGCACCGGCCATACCGCGATGCGTGTGATGGGACAGGACCCGATGCGCGTGGGCGAGTTTCGCGAATATCTGCGCGTCGTTCGCGCGCTGCTCGACGGCGAGGCGGTGGATTACACCTACAACGGCCAGACCCGCGAAATCCAGTTTCTGCATCGTGAGCGCCGCTTCGTCAATCTGGATAACCGGATTCCGATCTACGTCGCCGCCAACGGCCCCAAGGCGCTGGAGGCAACCGGTCAGTTTGGCGACGGCTGGATTACGGTCGGCGGTGAGCCCGAGGTCGTTCAGCCCAAGCTGGCCGCGATCAAGGCCGGCGCCGCCAAGGCCGGTCGCAGCCTCCCAGCGGACTTTCACACGGCCTTCATCGCCACCAGCTGCGTGCTGCGGCCGGGCGAGCGGCTGAGCGATGACCGCGTGATCGACGAAACCGGCAGCTGGGTCGCCTGCGAGCTGCATTTCTTCTACGAAGTGTGGAAGGACAATGGCCGCAACGACGCCATTATCCCGCCGCATTTCCGCGATTTATGGCCCGACTATCTGGCCCATGTCGAAGCCATGAGCCTGCCGGAGAACTCGCGTTTCCGGCAGATTCACGACGGCCATCTGGTGTATCTGAATCCCTCGGAACGACGATTCATCACGCCCGAGGCGATCAAGTCGAGCGCGCTGGTGGGCGAGCCGGACGAGCTTATCGAGCACATCAAGCGGCTTGAGGCCGGCGGTATTCGCGAACTCGACCTGTGGCCGCCGATGGACTGCGAACGCAAGGTGCTGCGCGATTTCGCCGAGCTCGTCATGCCGGCGTTTCGCTAGATCTCGAGCTGCACGCTAAGGAACAGCGTGCGGCCTGGCGCCGGAAAACCCACGGCTTCGGCGTAGCGCGCGTCGAGCAGGTTGCGCAGACCGAGCGTCAGCCGGGTATCGCTGCGCACCTGCCAGCGCGCGCCAAGGTCCACCGTGAAATGGCCGGGGGCGCGGATGAGGCCGGTCGGGATTGCGCTATCCAGATAGTCGTCGTTGAAGGCACCGGCCAGCGTCGCCAGCAGCCGGGGCTGCGCCTGCCAGCGAACTTCCGCGCTGCCCTGCCAGTGGGGCCGCGCCCGCAGCGGCGTCGCGCTTTCCAGATCGAGCCAGATCAGGTTGGCGCTGGCCGCCCAGTCGGCGGCCAGCGCCTGCGCCCAGCTGGTCTGCACGCCGCGCGTCACCACGTGCGCGCGGTTCACGTTGGTGAAGCGGGCGGGATCAAAATCAATCATGTCGCGAAAGCGCTGCTCGAACACGCTGGCCTGCCAGCGCAGACCAGTGTCGGTTTCGAACAGCAGGCCTGTCTCGAGGCTGCGCCCGCGTTCGGGCTTGAGGGCAGGATTGGCGATTAGCGGATAGCCGAGCGCAAAGAAGCTGGGCTGCTTGTAGGCGGTGGCCGCGCTGATAAACCACTGCGGACCGCTGGTGCGCGGCGTCAGTTCCAGGCGGCCGCGCCAGCTGCCTTCGACCCGCCCGTCCTGGTCCACATCGGCCCGGCTGCCGAGCGTCAGGGCGATACCCGGGCGAGGACTGACGGTCACTTCCGCGAAGACGCTGCTGGTCTCGCGGGTCAGGGCGTAGCGCACCGGCAGCGGGCCGCCAAAATCGATGCTGCCCACGCTCTCGCCGCGCTCCTCGGCGTATTCAGCGCCTAGCGCAACCCGCAGCGCCTTGGAGGGCGTCATGACCGCATCGGCCAGCACGCTCAGCCGCTCGAAGCGGGTGTCGGCAGTAATCGCCGGCACGCCGTCCAGCACGCCCGGCGCGATCGCCGGGGTCGCCGTGTCGCCCGTCTGGGAGGACCAGCGGAAGGCGAGATGCGGCGCGAGGCGCGCGTCGTCCGCCCGCGAGAAGTCGATCGCGGTGAGCGTCAGCCCCGTGTCACGCGTCTCCTGCGCACGGTTAACGGCCAGCCGCGGGCCACCGCTGTCTTCGGGAAACGCCCGCGCATCGGTATGGCTGCCCAGCACGAAGGCGGCGCTTTTCACCCCGCCCACCACGCGCTCGTATTTCAACAGGCCGTATTCGCGCGAGAAGCTGGCGTCCGGCGTCAACTCGCCGCTGTCGCGCGCACCGCCGCTGAACACCAGCCCGCTGTCCCGTGAACCGAGCATCAGGGTGGCGTTGCCAGAACGCCCGCCGCTGCTGTCGCCAAGCGCGCTGACTTGCAGGCGTGATTCATTCGGTGCCGGGCGCAGCAGCCGCAGCTGCACGACGCCGGCCAGCGCATCGGCGCCCTGCGCGGCCGACAGGCCGCCCGGCGCCACGTCGGCCCGCTCGAGGATTTCCGGCGGCAGCTGCGAGAAATCGAAGGCCCCGCCCTGGGCATTAGTCGGGTCGTTAACCCGCACGCCTTCGAGCATCACCAGGGTGTAGTTGGGCTCCCCTCCGCGCACCGAAAGATAGCTGCGACCGCCTTTCTCGAACGCCCGGACACCCGGCGCCCGATTGAGCGCCGGCAGCACGCTTGGCGCCTGCCAGCGCTGCAGGGCTTCGGCGTCGAGGGTGGTCTGATCGGCCGGCCCGGTGCGGGTGGCGGTAATCAGGTAATCGGCGTCAGCCGCCAGAGTGGGCGGCAGGAAAGCCAGTGCCGGTAACCACAATAAGACGCCTAAGGCGGCACGAACTGGCGGCACGCAACATCCTTTCGCAAGTAGCCAGCGTCGAGCTTGCAGCCCGGGATGCGCGGAAAGCCTGACGCAGATCAGCCGCCCGTGGCTGAGGCCGACGATCCTCCCTGCCTGACCCGAAGCGAGGACCGTCACCCCGTGCGACGCCTGAGTGTTTTCCTGTTCGAGTTGGCGGTGGTGGCGCTGGGCGTGGTGCTCGGCGCAGCCTCGGCCAGCCGTTTCCGGCTGATCCCGAAAGCCCTGCTGCATTTACCGCAGATCGACTTCAGCGCCAGCGATATTCGCGTGGTCGCGGCGGCGCTGGTGGGCGGCGCGGCGGTGGCGCTGCTCGGCCTGCGCGCTTTCGCGGGCGGCGACCCCTTGCGCAGCCCGCGCCGGGCGGCGAGCGAACTCTACGCGCTGCTGGTCGGGATCGTGGCGGCGACGCTGGGCCTGTTTCTGTTTACCCAGATCGCGTTCAGCCCCGAACTGCTCCTGCAGTCGACGCTGGTGACGATGGCGCTCTTGGTACTGCTCTACGCCGTGCTCACTCGCCGCGCGGCGCATGGCGTCGGCGCCGCCTTGGTCGCGCTGCTGCGCGAAACCGGGCGCTTGCTGCGCTCGCCGCTGGTGTGGCTCGCGCTGATCTTCGCCCTGTCGCCGGTGGCCGTCGCCCGCCGCTTCACCACCGACCGCGACTTTGCCAACTGGGTGACGGCGATTCGGGTGGCGGCGAACCGTCGCGAGGCCTTGCCCTACAGCCTGATTAACGCGCTGGGTGAAACGCGCTTTACCACGCCGATCATGATGCAGTTCGCTCGCCACGACCCGCACACCCTGTACGTGCTGACGCGCGGCGGGCAGCTGTGGCGGGCGGACTATCCGGCCGGCACGCAGGCGACCCGCCTGCTCGATCTCGCCGACCGCGTTGGCTATGTCGAAATGGAAAACGGCGCGCTGGGCTTCGACCTGCATCCGGACTTCGGCCGGCCGGGCACGGCGGGCGAGGGCTATGTCTACGTCTATTTCACCGAGTACCGCGCCGACGGCCAGACCAATCGTCTGACCCGCTTTGACCTTCGCCCGCCCACGCCCGACGCGCGTCTGGCCACCGCCACACCGCTCATCGCGCAAGGGCGCAACAACGACGGCTACCACAACGCAGGCTCGGTGGTGTTTGGCCCCGACGGCTTTCTGTATGTGTCGGTCGGTGAGGCCTCGGCCGGCGACTGCCATCAGCGGGTCGACTGCGCGCTGGTTGGCGGCATTCTGCGACTGGATGTGGACAAGCGTGGCGGCGAGACCTCGCGTCCGATTGGCCGCCAGCCGCTGCGGGGCAGTACCGCCAACTACTACATTCCGCGCGACAATCCCTATGCCGGAGACTCGAACGCGCTGGGCGAGTTCTGGGCCCACGGGCTGCGCAATCCTTTTCGCATCGCGTTCGACCGTGGCACCGGTGAACTTTGGGCGGGCGACGTGGGCTCCACGGTGTGGGAAGAGGTCAATCGCATTACGCGCGGCGGCAACTACGAATATCCCTGGCGTGAAGGCAACAGCCCGCAGGCCGGGATCGCGCCGCCCCCGGCGCCGCTGGGCACGCCAACGCCGCCCGTGCTGTTCTACCGCCACACCGCGTTTTTGCGCTCGGTCATCGGCGGCACGGTGTACCGCGGCAAGCGCTGGCCGGACCTCGACGGCAACTACCTCTTCATGGACAACTATTCCGGCGAGCTCATGGCGACCCCGGCCCGCGCCGCGCCGCTGACCGAGCACTACGCCACGCTGGCGCGCAGCGCCGAGGTGGCGCAGCGCGGCGTCACGGCCCTCATTGAGGCGCCGGACGGCGAGGTGCTGATCAGCGTGATGGGGGATAACGACCATCCGACCGGCATGATCGCGCGGCTGGCCGAGGCCGATGCGGCGAACGCCGTGCGCGCCGCGCCCGAGCCGAAGGCTGCGGCGACGGTGTCGGCGGCGGATGCAACGCGGCTGTTCGGCGTCAACTGCGCGCGCTGCCACGGCGCGGGCGGTCGCGGTGATGGGCCGGACAGCCAGCGGCTGGGTGATTTCGTGCCGGATTTCACCGGCGAGGCGTTTCACCGCTGGCGGTCGGACGATGAGTTGCTGACGGCGATCCGCGAGGGCGGCACGGCAGTCGGGCGCGGCCCGATGATGCCGCCCTGGCAGGGCGTCTTGCGTGAGGGCGAACTGGTGGCGTTGCGCGATCTGGTGCGTCGCTGGCGACCCGCCGGCCCGTCGGCCGGCGGATCCGCCGGGGCTAGCTCAGCTGCGCAATAGCGTCGGCCAGACTGGCGACGCTGCGCTCGACCTGCTGCAGCTTGTCGAGCCCGAAGAGGCCTAGCCGGAACGTGCGGAAATCGGCCGGTTCGTCGACCTGCAGCGGCACGCCGGCCGCGATCTGCATGCCGTTGGCCATGAACTTCTTGCCGTTCTGGATTTCCGGGTCGTCGGTATAGCTGACCACCACGCAGGGCGCTTGAAAGCCCGGCGCCGCGACGCTCGCGAAACCTTTGCTTTCCAGCAGCGCGCGCACCTGGGTGCCCAGCGCGGTTTGCGCGTCTTTCAGGCGCTCAAAGCCGAAAGCCTCGGCCTCCTGCATCATTTCATCCAGCCGGCGCAGGCCGTCGGTCGGCATGGTGGCGTGATAGGCGTGGCCGCCGCCCTCGTAGGTTTCCATGATCGACAGCCATTTGCGGAGGTCGCAGGCGTAGCTGGTGCTGGTGGTCTGGTCGATGTGCGCGCGGGCGCGCTCGCCGAGCATGACCAGACCTGCGCAGGGCGTGCTGCTCCAGCCTTTCTGTGGCGCGCTGATGAGGACGTCGACGTTGCAGTCCTGCATGTCGACCCAGATGCAACCGGAGGCGATGCAGTCGAGCACGAACAGGCCGCCGACTTCGCGCACCGCCGCGCCGACGGCGCGGAGGTAGTCCGGCGGCAGCATCATGCCGGCCGAGGTTTCCACATGCGGGGCAAAGACCACGGCGGGCTTTTCGGCCCGGATCGCCGCGACCACTTCCTCGATGGGCGCCGGGGCAAACGCTGCGCGGGTGCCGCCGGGGCCGGTCTGGCGGGCTTTGATTACAGTGCTGGAAGACGGGATGCTGCCCATCTCGAAAATTTGGGTCCAGCGATAGCTGAACCAGCCGTTGCGAATCACCAGCACGGGTTTGCCAGTCGCGAACTGTCGGGCGACGGCCTCCATGCCATACGTGCCGCTACCCGGCACGACCACCGCGCTGCGGGCCTTGTAGACCGTTTTCAGGACGCGGGAGATGTCGTTCATCACGCGCTGGAAATTGCGCGACATATGGTTGAGCGCGCGGTCGGTGTAAACCACCGAATACTCAAGCAGGCCGTTGGGATCGATGTCTTGATGGATCGCTTGCATGGGGCGTACCTGTGGCGAAGTCGTAGGGGAAAGAGCCGGCATTGTAGACCGCCGGCGCGGGCGAGGGTCAGGGTGCTGGCGGCAGGATTTTTCCCAGTATCAAGGCGGGCTGGGCCGGGTTCACCGGATTCGGGAACTCGGCGAGTGGTGAGAACCGTGAACCAAGCCGCGATGCGGGGTAGTAGCGCTCTGGAAAGGACGGTGAGGGGATCATCAACAACAACGCGTACTCGCAGCCGAGCGCGGCGAGCGCGTTGTCGAAGTCGGCCGGTGACAGGCTGAAGGACGGCGGCCCCACGGCCCGTCGATGGCCCAGCGCCGCGGTGATGCCCGGCTTGATGTTCAGCACGCAGGCCTCGGGCGGCACGAGTTGCGGCAGGCGTATGAAGGCCGCGTCGGCGGCGCTGAGGAAGCCCACCGCGTGCAGCGCCTCCTGCGGTGCCGACAGATGCCAGAGCGCAGTGCGTCGATAGGGCAGGAGTTCCTGCGGCATCGGCACCAGCATCCGGCCCACAAAGCCCGCGAAGTCGCCCAGCGCGAAGAGCAGCGGAAACCACCACAGCTGCCGCCAGATCAGCGTTTTACGGCAATCCCAGATCTCGCGCGCGGCAAGGCACACCTGCGCGATGGCGAGGCAGAGATACGGCATAAAGAGGCGCGTGGTCTCCGCCGGGTAGGGCCAGAGGACGATCAGCGCGACGTAACCCAGCGCATAGATGCCGTCCACATGGCCACGCCAGGCGCGCAAGCCCGCGGCTGCCAGCGCGGTAAGTCCGAATAGCCCGAGGGCCAGTGTGACGCCGGTGCCCGGCGTGTTGCCGGCGATGCCGCTGGCCCACTGCCCCGGCAAGAGCATGGCCTTGGTCTGCAGGATCTGCAGCACGGCGCTCGGCGAATACTGCTGCAGCCACTCGCCCACATAGCGCTGCTGGCTGCCTTGCAGCAGCGCATTGAGCCCGCTCGCGATCACTGCGGGCAGCAGTGCCAGCAGCCACACGCGCCGCCGCTCGCGCAGCGCGACCACGGCGACCGCCAGCCACAGCACCGCACCCGCCGAGCGGGTCAGGAGCGCGAGCGCCACCAGCAGGCCCAGCGCTAGCGCGGTAGCCGGCCGGGGCCGCAGGCGCAGCGTCACCGCTGCCGCCAGCGCCAGCATCGACAGCAGCAGATACAGCGGCTCGCTGTGCAGGTCGAGCGCCTCCAGTCGCACGATGGCACACAGCGCGTAAGTCATCGTCACGCCGGTGGCCGCCAGCCCGTCGAGGCCTGCGCGGCGCGTAAACGCCCATACCGCGGCCAGCCCGGCCAAGAGCAGCGCAACCGTCACCTGATGTGCCGCCAGCAGCGACGTGCCGCCGCCGGCCAGCGCCAGTACCAGCGGGTAGAGCGGCGGATAGGTGCTGCTGCGGGCATAGGCCTCGGCCAGTGGCGAGGCCTCGGCCCAAGGCGACCAGGCCTGAGCGCTTAACCAGTACAGGGCCGCATCGCCGCCGAAGTCGGGCAGAACGGTGCTGGCCGAGAGCCAGCCGTAGCCCGCCACCACCAGCAGGGCGAGCAGCCCGGCCAAGCCGCGCGCGCCGCGGATTCGGGGGACATAGGGCGAGAGCGGTGGCGACATTGTTGAGTTCCAAAAAAAGCCCCGCTCGGGGGCGGGGCTTTCAAGCGCGCTTGGCGGAGACTGCTTAGAGCAGCGGCACCAGCAGGAGCGCAACGATGTTGATGATCTTGATCAGCGGGTTCACGGCCGGGCCCGCGGTGTCCTTGTACGGATCGCCCACGGTGTCGCCGGTCACGGAGGCCTTGTGGGCGTCAGAGCCCTTGCCGCCGTGGTGACCTTCTTCGATGTACTTCTTGGCGTTGTCCCAGGCACCGCCGCCGGTGCACATGGAAATCGCGACGAAGAGGCCGGTCACGATCGTGCCCATCAGCATGCCGCCGATGGCCATCCGCGCGGCTTCCGGACCCATCGCGGCCTTCATCACCAGCATCAGCGCCACCGGCGTCAGCACCGGCAGGATGGAGGGGACGATCATTTCGCGAATCGCAGACAGCGTCAGCAGGTCAACCGCGCGGCTGTAGTCCGGCTTGGCAGTACCTTCCATGATGCCCTTGATTTCGCGGAACTGGCGGCGCACTTCAACCACCACCGAACCCGCCGCACGGCCCACCGCTTCCATCGCCATGGCGGCGAACAGGTAGGGGATGAGGCCGCCCACGAACAGACCGATGATGACGGCCGGTTCGCTCAGGCTGAAGGCCACCGTCTTGCCGGCAGCTTCGAGGTTGTGGGTGAAGTCGGCAAACAGCACCAGCGCAGCCAGACCGGCCGAGCCAATGGCATAGCCCTTGGTGACGGCCTTGGTGGTGTTACCCACCGCGTCCAGCGGGTCGGTGATGTTGCGGATTTCCGGGCCCAGTTCCGCCATTTCGGCAATGCCGCCGGCGTTGTCGGTGATCGGGCCGTAGGCGTCGAGCGCGACGATGATGCCGGCCATCGAGAGCATCGAGGTGGCGGCGACGGCGATGCCATACAGCCCGTCGAGGCTGTAGGAGGCCCAGATCGCGACACACACGAAGAGCACCGGCCACGCCGTCGACTTCATGGACACCGCGATGCCCGCGATGATGTTGGTCGCATGCCCAGTCTCAGACGCGGCTGCCACGTACTTCACGGGACCAAACTCGGTGCCGGTGTAGTACTCGGTAATCCACACCAGCGCGGCAGTCAGACCGAGACCCACCAGCGCGCAGTAGAAGATGTGCAGCGTGTTCACGCCTTCCACCCCGGCGAACGCCCAGTTGGTCACCGGGTAGAACGCGGCGGCGGCGATGAGGCCGGCCACGATCAGGCCCCGATACAGCGCGTTCATGATCTTGCCGCCGTCGGAGGCCTTCACGAACAGCGAACCGACCACCGAGGCGATGATCGACACGCCGCCCAGCACCAGCGGGTAGAGCACGGCAGCGTCGTTCTTCACCATCAGACCACCCAGCAGCATGGTCGCGATGATGGTCACGGCGTAGGTTTCGAAGAGGTCGGCGGCCATGCCGGCGCAGTCGCCCACGTTGTCGCCCACGTTGTCGGCGATCACGGCGGGGTTGCGCGGGTCATCTTCCGGAATTCCGGCTTCCACCTTGCCGACGAGGTCAGCACCGACGTCCGCACCCTTGGTGAAGATGCCGCCGCCCAGACGGGCAAAGATGGAAATAAGCGAGGAGCCGAAGGCGAGACCGACCAGCGGGTGCAGGTTGACCATTTCACCGGCCGGCGTGTTGGACGCCAGATAGGCGTAGAAGCCGGTCACGCCCAGCAAGCCCAGACCCACCACCAGCATGCCGGTGATGGAGCCGCCGCGGAACGCAACCTGCAGCGCGGCGTTGAGGCCTTTGCGCGCCGCTTCCGCGGTGCGCAGGTTGGAGCGGACGGAAATGTTCATGCCGATAAAGCCGGCCGCGCCCGAGAGCACCGCGCCGATCACGAAGCCAACGGCGGTGGTCACATCAAGCGCGATGGCAAGGACGACCGTCAGAATGACGCCCACGATGGCAATCGTCTTGTACTGGCGATTCAGGTAAGCGGACGCGCCCTGCTGGATGGCGAGGGCAATTTCCCGCATCCGATCGTTGCCTTCCGGTTGGCTGAGAATCCAGCTGCGAGACCACAGCCCGTAGACGATTGCAAAGAGCGCGCAGCCCAAAGCAATCATGAGTTGCACCGACATGATGAAGCTCCCCTTCTTTTCTAGATGCCGGCAATGCCGGCGATGAGTGAACGGCGGCCTCCCGACCCCCGTCGTTCCCGGGCCGATGCATCGAGCAGGCCGCGGGATCACCCCGCGAGCCGCGCTTGTCGCACCGACCCCGCTGAAAACTCCCGGATTCTACTGTTCAATCACTTGAGTGCAAACGACGACGTGGTGCGGCGGGGGACGGCGATGTTCTGCAGCCGCACGTACTGGGGCAGGCCGTTGGCGTAGGGCGGGTAGTCTTCGCCCTGAATCAGCGGCTGCAGGTAGCGCCGGCCGGCCTCGGAAATGCCGAAGCCGTCCTCGCTGATGAACTCGCGCGGCATTTTCCGCTCCTGGTTGGCGACCTCCGCCAGCGGGGCTTCACCCAGCGTCCAGACATAGGGGGCGTCGGACTGCCGCACGATGGTCGGCATCACCGCGTTGTGGCCGGCCAGCGCCAGCTCCACCGCCGCGCGACCCAGCGCATAGGCCTGCTCGACGTCGGTTTTAGACGCGATGTGGCGCGCCGCCCGCTGCAGGTAATCCGCGACCGCCCAATGGTATTTCAGCTTCAGCTTCTCCCGGATGAGGTTCGCGATGACCGGTGCAACCCCGCCCAGCTGGGCGTGGCCAAAGGCATCGCGCAGCCCCTGGTCGGCCAGAAACTGGCCGTCGGCGCTTTTCACACCTTCCGAGACCACGATCGAGCAGTAGCCGTGGTTCTTGACCAGCTCGTCGACCCGCGCGAGGAAACGCTCGGGGTCGAAGGTGATTTCAGGAAACAGGATGACGATCGGCAGCGGGCATTCCGCGTCGGACGCCAGCCCGCCGGCACCGGCGATCCAGCCGGCGTGCCGCCCCATCACTTCCATCACAAAGACTTTGGTCGAGGTCTTGGCCATCGAGGCCACATCGAAGCTCGCCTCGCGCATCGAGACCGCCACATATTTGGCCACCGAGCCGAAGCCCGGGCAGACGTCGGTGAACGGCAGGTCGTTGTCGACCGTCTTTGGCACATGAATGGCCTGCACCGGATAGCCCATGGTGGCGGCAAGCTGTGAGACCTTGAGGCAGGTGTCGGCCGAGTCGCCGCCGCCGTTGTAAAAGAAGTAGCCGATGTCGTGGGCGCGGAAGACTTCGATCAGGCGCTCATATTCGGCGCGGTTCTGCTCCAGGCTTTTCAGCTTGTAGCGACAGGAGCCGAAGGCGCCGGACGGCGTGTGGCGCAGCGCGGCGATGGCGCTCGCCGATTCGAGGCTGGTGTCGATCAGGTCTTCGGTCAGGGCGCCGATGATGCCGTTGCGTCCGGCCAGCACCTTGCCGATCCGGTCGGGGTGTTGGCGGGCGGTTTCCAGCACGCCGCAGGCGGAGGCATTGATGACGGCGGTGACGCCGCCGGACTGGGCGTAAAAGGCGTTCTTGACGGACATCGGGCGTTCTCCGCTGGGTCGTGGGCTGGCTGGCAATCTTAAGTCGCGCGACCAGCGCCCGAAAGCGCGCGCGAACTCGGGTCCGGTTGCGCGGTCGGATGCGGCAGGACACCCCGCAGCGGCTCGCGGGCCTGCAAGTCACCCTGCTAGACTCCGGAGGCACATGAAAACCGCATCGCCAAGCCGCCCCCCGTCGCGCGTCCGCCGCTTTGGTCTGGTGCTGGGTGCCCTGCTGGGCCTCGCCGGCGGGCTGGCCAGCAGCGCCCAGGAAATCGACGACCTGCCAGACATCGCCGACTCGGCCGGCGCCCTGATTTCGCCAGAGCAGGAAAAGCAGTTGGGCCTTGCCACCATGCGCGAGATCCGGCGCTACGCGCCGATCATCACCGACGAAGAGGTGGAGGATTACATCCAGAAGCTCGGCATGGAGCTTGGAAAGCACTCCGGCTACTACGGCGATTTCCACTTTTTCATGATCAAGAGCAACGTCGTGAACGCCTTCGCGATTCCCGGCGGCTTTGTGGGCTTCCACTCCGGACTGATTCTGAATTCGCACAGCGAAAGTGAAGTGGCGTCGGTGATGGCGCACGAAATCTCGCACCTTACGCAGCGTCACGGCGCGCGCATGCTGGAAGCGGCCAGCAATATGAGCATCCCCTCGATGGCGGCGTTTCTGGGCGCGATCCTGTTGACCGCCATCGCCCCGCAGGCCGGCATCGGCGCCATCGCCGGGGTGGCCGCCGCCCAGCAGCAGTATCAAATCGACTTTACCCGCGGGAACGAAAAAGAAGCCGACCGCATCGGCATCGAACTACTGAACAAGGCGGGCTTCCGCACGCTGTCCATGGCCGACTTCTTCGAGCGCCTGCAGCTGTCAAATCGCTATTCCGATCCGAAAATGATTCCGGAATTCCTGCGCACCCACCCGGTCACCGTCAATCGTATTGCCGAGGCCCGCGAGCGCGCCGAGCAAATGCACAGCAAGCTGGTGCGGGAAGACAGCCTCGACTACCAGCTGATCTGGCACAAGCTGAACGTGATGGCGATGAGCGACCCGGCGCAGGCCAAGAACTATTACGAAGCGGCCCTGCGCGAGCCCAATCCGCCCAACGAAATGCTGCTGCGCTACGGCTATGTGCTGGCGCTGACCGAGGCCAGCGACTTCAAGCGGGCGCGCGAAGAACTCGCGCCCTTGCTGGCCGCCACGCCCAATCTGACCGCGTTTCGGCTGGCCGAGGCGCGGCTCGAGGAGCGCGCCGGCAAGCGTCCGCTGGCGCTGGCGCTCTACGGCAAGCTCGTCAAGCAGGACCCCGAAAGCCGGGCGGCGGCTTTTGGTTATGCCACCCTGCTCAATAACACCGGCAATCCGGCCGAAGCCCGCCGTGTGCTGCGCGAGTTTGGCGCGGCAGACCAGCGCGAACCGCGCTTCTACAAGCTGCTGGCCCAGGCCGAGCAGCAGATGGGCGAGCGGGCCAATTCGCACTACAACCTCGCCGAGTACTACCGCAGCATCGGCGAGCTGGAAATGGCCGCCGAGCAACTGCGCCTCGCGCAGGTGGTGCCTGAACTGACCCACTATCAGCGGCTGCGGATCGACGCCCGTCTCGATGAAATCGAGAAAGACCTGACCCGGCTCGATCAGGACCGCGCCAAGCGCCGCGAGCGCGAGGAGCGGCGCCGGCGCACCTGAGCCGACGCGGCATCACCGGCCCGATTGCGCGGGCTGCCTCTGCATGAGCAGCCACAAGCTGCGTCCAGCCTGTGCCGGATCAGGCGGCGCATGACAGCGCCCTGCTAGCCTGCGTTTCCCGTTCAAGGAGGACGCTGACATGGCGCTGATTCGCAAACTGGTTCCCGTACTCGATCTGGCCGGTGTAACCGCGCTGGCGCTCGCCGCGCTGGCGCTGGCGGTGCTCTACGGCTTGCTCGACAACATTCCCGAAGCGTTCGCCTTGCGCGGCTTCGGCTTGATGTTTGCGCTGGGTCTGCTCGCGCTGAGCGGCGCGCGCGTGCTGCAGATTCTGATGCGGCTACGCGAGGCGCCGGATCCGCGTCGACTGCGCGCGGCGAATGCGCCGGCGATAGGCGAGTCCCGCGCGCTCGGGTCATAATGCCCGTCGATTCTTTGTGCCAGTACGGCGTGGCGTTCGCCACGCGCTGAAGCCCGGAACGGAGCTGATGGAAGCCAGCGAAACCCCGACCGACAAACGCTACGTCAGCCGCCTGACCCGCGAGACGCTGGCGCTGATTCTGGCCGGTGGCCGCGGCGATCGCCTGCAGGGCCTCACGCGTTGGCGCGCCAAACCGGCGGTGCCGTTTGGGGGCAAGTTCCGCATCATCGATTTTCCGCTGTCCAACTGCGTCAATTCGGGCGTGCGCAAAATTGGCGTGTTGACCCAGTACAAGGCGCATTCGCTGCTGCGCCATCTCTATCGGGGCTGGGGCTTCCTGCGCAGCGAACTCGACGAATTTGTAGAAGTGCTGCCGGCCTCCCAGCGGGTCGACAACGAGTGGTATGCCGGCACCGCTGACGCGGTGTATCAAAATCTCGACATCCTGCGCGCCCATGCACCGACCTATGTGCTGGTGCTGGCGGGCGACCACATCTACAAGATGGACTACGGGCAGATGATCGCCTTCCACTACGAGCAGCAGGCTGATATGACCATCGGCTGCATTGAAGTGCCGGTGGCGGAGGCCTCGGCCTTTGGCGTGATGGGCGTGGATGCGAGCTATCGCATTCGCGAGTTCGCCGAAAAGCCTGCCCAGCCCAAGACGCTGCCCGGTCGCGACGATGTGGCGCTGGCGTCGATGGGCATCTACGTGTTCAACACCGCTTTTCTTTACGAGCAGCTGATCAAGGACCGCGACATGCCGCGCTCCAGTCATGACTTTGGCAAGGACATCATCCCCTCCGTCATCGACCGCTATCGGGTGGTGGCTTATCCCTTCCATAACCCTGCCGGCGACAGCGCCTACTGGCGCGACGTTGGCACGGTCGACGCCTACTACCGCGCCAACATGGAACTGCTCTCCGTGGTGCCGCCGCTCAATCTTTACGACCGCGACTGGCCGATCTGGACGCATCAGGAGCAGGTGCCACCGGCCAAGTTCGTGTTCAACGACGAAGGCCGGCGCGGCTACGCGGTGGACTCCATGGTCTCCGGCGGCTGCATTGTGTCAGGCGCGGAAGTGGCCAACTCGCTGCTGTTTTCCAACGTGCGGGTTGAACACGGCAGCCGGCTTGACGCCTGTGTGGTCCTGCCGGAAGTGCGGGTGGGCGCCGGCTGTCAGATTCGCCGGGCGGTGATTGACCGTGGCTGCAGCGTGCCGGACGGCATGCAGATTGGGCTCGACCCGGTGGCCGACCGCGCGCGTTTCTGGGTGAGCCCTGAAGGCGTGGTGCTGGTGACGCCCGACGCGCTGGGGCAGGCGCGCCACACTATTCGCTAGGGGCCGCTCAGGGCGTCTCGGCGACCGGCGGGGTGGCCGCCATCTGGCCGGATTTCAGCTGGTCGATGAGCGCGGGCAGGCCGATGCGGCCCACTTCCGTGTCGACTGCCGTGCGCATCGTCGACACCAGACTGACGCCGTTCACCACCGCATCAAACACTTTCCACTCGCCGTCGCGGGCACTCACCCGATAGTCGACGCTGGCCGGGCGCTTGCCGTCGCGTTCAACCCGCGTGCGGACGGTGTAGCGGCCGGGCTCGGTGCCCAGCGGCGCGACCGTGAGGTATTCGACCTTGGCGTCCATGTAGTCCATGGCGTGGCTGGAATAGGTTCGCAGCAGCATCTGCCGGTAGGCGGCGACGAAATCGCTGCGCTCGGTGGCGTTCGCCGTGCGCCAGTGGCGGCCGAGGATGAGCTGTCCGGAAAGCGGGACGTCGACCTTGGGCACCACGTGCTGCTCGACCAGTTGGGAGATGCGCTCGGGGTCTTCCGACGCGCCCGCGCCGTCATCGCGCAAGGCCGTGCGCAGGCCCTCAACCGCCGTCTGCACCACCGCCATCGCGCCCGCGGTGTCGTCCGCTGC
>JAURHQ010000429.1:0-228 GCA_030833185.1 Gammaproteobacteria bacterium
AGCCCGGCGATGGCATGCCGGGCGGCTTGAACGCTGAAGCCGGCGTTCCTGTTTTCAGTTTCATGGGGCGTGCAGACATGCACCCCGCACAGATGCCGTGTTGGATTACGCATACCAACGAGAGAACGCACGACATCATTCGGTCTGGCTTTGACCGAAGCCCCATGTTCATGGGCAAGATTGAAGGTGTTGGCCCAAGGTACTGCCCAAGTGTGGAAGACAAGATCA
>JAURHQ010000429.1:238-777 GCA_030833185.1 Gammaproteobacteria bacterium
ACAAAGACAGCCACCAAATCTTTTTAGAGCCCGAGGGTCTTACAACCCATGAGTTTTATCCCAATGGCATTTCTACCAGTTTGCCTTTTGACATTCAATACGCATTGGTTCGGTCTATGAAGGGGCTTGAAAACGCCCACATCCTGAGATCCGGCTATGCCATTGAGTACGACTACTTTGACCCGCGCTCATTGAAAAGCAGCTTTGAAACGCGTCAAATTGGGGGGCTCTTCTTTGCTGGCCAAATCAATGGAACGACAGGTTACGAAGAAGCCGCATCGCAGGGCTTGTTTGCTGGAATCAACGCCGCGCTTCAATGCCGGTCTTTGTCTGGTGCAGGCAATGACATGGGTGGCGCATGGTTGCCAAGCCGCGACCAAGCTTATTTGGGCGTGCTGGTAGATGATCTCATTACCAAAGGCGTAACCGAGCCTTATCGCATGTTTACCAGCAGGGCAGAGTTTCGATTGCAACTCAGGGAAGACAACGCAGACATGCGCTTGACGGAAGTGGGCCGCAAAATGGGCCTGGTGGACGAT
>JAURHQ010000430.1 GCA_030833185.1 Gammaproteobacteria bacterium
GACCGGCGCGACCACCGTCGGCCTGCGTAACCCGCCCGCCAACGCGACGCTGCTACGCCTCCTCGCCGAATCGTCCGCCCTCATCGGCAAGGCGGCTTGGCATGCGACGTTCACCACCGACGCCCGGATCACGGGCGAAGCCGGCTTCGTCTGGGCCGCCCACGCCGAACGCCCCGCGACCATCGACTTCGTCGAAGCCCGCTCGCAGCCCGCGCCGACCGGCGAGCTCGCGCGCCAAGCCGCCGCCGGCCTGACTTCCCCGAAGACCGCGCCGACCGCGGCCAGCCGCCGCCCCGGCGCCGCGCCTTCCGCGCCGCCAGGCGGCTCGGCCACGCCGTGGATCGTCGGCGGCGTGCTCCTCGTCGTCGCCGCGGGCCTGGCTTTCCTCTTCACGAATCGAACCGAGACCCCCGCGCCAGCGCCAGCGCCAACGGCTTCAAACCATCACCACAAACTGACCAAGCTGCCGCCTTGTAAACGCCAAGCAGCGCTGGCCATGGCGCGGGCTTCGGCTTCGTCGTGGGTCACCAGCAAGGCCCGCATGCCGTGCTCGGCAATGTGGCGGGCGAACTCTTCGCGCAGGCTGACTCGCAGCTCGGCGTCGAGCGCAGAAAAGGGCTCGTCCAGCAGCAACGCCCGGGGTTGGGTAATCAGCGCCCGCGCCAGCGCCACACGCTGCTGCTCGCCGCCCGACAGCGTGTCCACCCGCTCGGCGCCCCTGCCCTCGAGGCCAAACCTCTGCAGCAGCGCCTGCGCCTTGCCCCGCGCAACAG